>NZ_CP183331.1:620384-930576 GCF_048541895.1 Caulobacter sp. ErkDOM-E
TTGAGCGCTACCGAAAGACGTTCGAGGCGCTGGCGAAGTGAGCGGAAAACTCGCGGATCGACTTGTCGCTTTGGCGGCCCAGGATCTTGAGACCAGAGAGCGCCTCGCCAAGGACGGCAGCGTGTTCGACGGCTACCATCCCGAAATGCAGGTCGTTCACGAAGCGAACGCTGGTGAGTTGGAGAAGATCATTGAAGCGGTGGGATGGCCGACTCGCCAACTTGTCGGCGATGAGGGCGCTGAAGCCGCATGGCTGATCGCGCAGCACGCGATCGGCTTGCCGCGGTTCCAGCGAAAGTGCCTCGAACTGTTGCAGTCTGCTGTCGCTTCGGGAGATGCGCCGGCTTGGCAGATGGCAATGATGCTCGATCGCATCCTGACCTACGAGGGCCGCCCGCAGGTGTATGGGACAAGCTTCGACTGGGATGACGATGGGCAGTTGAGTCCTGGGCCGATCGAAGATCCCGGCGGCGTTGACCAGCGGCGCGCTGAAATCGACCTAGAACCGCTTGAAACGGCCGTCTCGAAGCTCCGATCGCGCGACGCCAACCACCGCCCGCCCGCCGATATGGCCGATCGTCGGAGGCGCATGGATGAGTGGGCGCGCCAGGTCGGATGGCGTTAGGCCAAACGGCCGCCTCTCACCGGCGTGGGGGTGTCTAGCGGATTCATGTCCAACTCGGAGCTGGGCTGATCGTCAGCCCGCAGTCCTTTAAGACCCTAGGTCGTCAAGAGCCTTGGCAGCTTGAAGGTCACCGTTTCGCGGGCCTCGATCAAGTCCTCGATGGTGACGTCGAAGCGGGCGGCGATGGCGTCGATGACGCCCTGCACCAGATCTTCCGGGGCCGAGGCGCCGGCCGTCAGGCCTACGCGGGAGACACCCTCGAACCACGACCAGTCCAGGCCGCTGGCGTCATCGATCAGGCGGGCGTCCTTGGCCCCGGCCTTCAGGCCGACCTCCGCCAGACGCACCGAGTTGGACGAGTTGCGCGACCCGACCACCAGCACAAGCTCCGTCCCCTGGGCCAGATGCTTGACCGCATCCTGACGGTTGGTGGTGGCGTAGCAGATGTCTTCCTTGTGCGGCGCGGCGATGCCGGGGAAGCGAGCCTTGAGCAGGTCGACCATGTCGGCGGTGTCATCGACCGACAGGGTGGTCTGGGTCAGGAAGGCCACGTTCGAAGCGTCCTTGGGAATCCAGGCGCGGGCGTCGTCGATGTTCTCGATCAGAGTGACGGTGCCTTCGGGAAGTTGGCCCATGGTGCCGACGACCTCGGGATGACCAGCGTGGCCGATCAGCACGATCTCGCGGCCGGAATTGAAATGCTTCTGGGCCTCGACATGCACCTTGGAGACCAGCGGGCAGGTGGCGTCCAGATAGATCATCTGGCGGGCCTTGGCCTCGGCCGGCACCGACTTGGGCACGCCGTGGGCCGAGAACACGATCGGGCGGTCGTCGGGGGCTTCGGACAGCTCCTCGATGAACACCGCGCCCAGCGCCTTCAGGCGGTCGACGACGTGGCGGTTGTGGACGATCTCGTGGCGCACATAGACCGGCGCGCCGAATTTCTCGATGGCGCGCTCAACGATCTGGATGGCGCGATCGACGCCCGCGCAGAAGCCCCGGGGGCTGGCGAGCACGACGGTGAGCGGCGGACGGACCGGAGCATGGGCGTTCATGAGCAGGAACCTAAGCGTTCGAAGCCCCCGGCGCCAGCGCCGCAGCTCAGGTCCGTCCCCAAAGCAGTTGATTGCGACGTCACGCATATGCCTTTATCAGGCTGCATGACGCCGACGGGGGCATGCGCCCCTTCAGGCTCTTTCATTTTCTGACCGGACGTTTCATGCGCCCTCATTTCACTGTCGCCCTCAGCGCCCTGATGGCTGTTTCGATCGCGGCGACCGCGACGAGCGTTCACGCCCAGGCTCGCGGTCGCGGCCAGGACCAGGGTCAGCAGGACGAAGAGCAGGCCAGCAAGAAAAAGAAGCGCGACGAGGAGTGGAACCAGTCCAAGGCGCCGCTGGCCCAGCTGCGCAACGCCGGCCCATGCCCCTATGTGAAGGTGCTGTACGACGCCAGCCGCTTCGTCGAGTTCAAGGACGGGCGGGAAAACCCGGCCGCCGTGGCCTATACCGGCGAGATCCAGGGCATTTCGTCGGGCTGCGCCTATAAGAGCGACGATCCGATCAGCATTCGTGTCGAAGTGCTGTTCCAACTCGGCCGCGGCCCACAGGGCGCGGAACCCCAGCGCAACTACCGCTACTGGGTTGCTGTCACCGAGCGGAACCAGTCCATCATCGCTAAGGAATATTTCGATCTGCCGATCACCTTCCCGGCGGGCCATGATCGCGTTTTCGCCACCGAGCAACTGCAGACCATCACCATCCCGCGCGCTGACGCCAAGGTCAGCGGCGGCAATTTCGAAGTCCTGGTCGGCTTCGACGTGACCCCGGAAATGGCCGCCTTCAATCGTGAGGGCAAGCGCTTCCGGGTCAATGCCGGCCAGACGACCGCCCAAGCAGGGACTCCCAACAAGCAATGAGTGATTTGAAGCGGTCCTTGAGCGAGGCGGCCGCAGCCGCCTTCCAGGCCGCCGGACTGTCTCCCGAGTTCGGGCGTGTCACGGCGTCCGACCGGCCTGATCTCGCCGATTTCCAGTGCAACGGCGCCCTCGCGGCCGCCAAGAGCGCCAAGCGCAATCCGCGCGAGATCGCGGTGCAGGTGGTCGATCACCTGAAGGGCGACCCACGCCTGGCCTCGGTGGAAATTGCCGGCGTCGGCTTCATCAACATGCGTGTCAGCGCTGAGGCCCTGTCGGCCCGCGCCAAGGAGATCGCCGCCGATCCCCGCGTCGGCGCCGCCCTGGTCGAAGAGCCGCGCCGCGTCCTGATCGACTATGCCGGCCCCAATGTCGCCAAGCCGATGCATGTGGGCCACCTGCGCGCCTCGATCATCGGCGAGTCGGTCAAGCGCCTGTACCGCTTCCGCGGCGACGACGTTGTGGGCGACGCCCATTTCGGCGACTGGGGCTTCCAGATGGGCCTGCTGATCGTCGCGGTGATGGACGAGCATTCGTTCATCCAGGCGCTGATGGAAAAGCTGCCCGAGGCGCCGCGCGGCTTCACCAAGGCCGACGAGGACAAGGTGCTGGCGGAGTTCGTTCCGCTGGTCAGCCTGGCCGACCTGGACCGCCTGTATCCCCTGGCGTCGGCCCGTCAGAAGGAAGACCTGGACTACAAGGAGCGGGCCCGTCGGGCGACCGCTGAGCTGCAGAACGGCCGCTTCGGCTACCGCCTGCTGTGGCGCCATTTCGTCAATGTCAGCCGCGTGGCGCTGGAGCGCGAGTTCCACGCCCTTGGCGTCGACTTCGACCTCTGGAAGGGCGAGAGCGATGTCCAGGAGCTGATCGCGCCGATGGTGCGCCAGCTGGAGGACAAGGGCCTGCTGGTCGACGATCAGGGCGCGCGCATCGTCCGGGTGGCCCAGGAAGGCGACAAGCGCGACGTGCTGCCTTTGCTTGTGGTCTCGTCGGAAGGCTCGGCCATGTATGGCACGACCGATCTGGCCACAATTCTGGACCGGCGCAGCACCTTTGACCCGCACCTGATTCTCTACTGCGTCGACCAACGTCAGGCCGATCACTTCGAGACGGTGTTCCGCGCCGCCTATCTGGCCGGCTACGCCGAGCCTGGCACGCTGGAGCATATCGGCTTTGGCACCATGAACGGCAGCGACGGCAAGCCGTTCAAGACCCGCGCCGGCGGCGTTCTGAAGCTGCACGACCTGATCGAGATGGCCCGTGAAAAGGCCCGCGAGCGCCTGCGCGAAGCCGGCCTCGGCGCCGAGCTGTCAGAGGAAGCCTTCGAGGACACCGCCCACAAGGTGGGGATCGCGGCCCTGAAGTTCGCCGACCTGCAGAACTTCCGCGGCACGTCCTACGTCTTCGATCTCGACCGCTTCACCAGTTTCGAGGGCAAGACCGGGCCCTACCTGCTGTACCAGTCGGTGCGCATCAAGAGCGTGCTGCGCAAGGCTGCAGAAGCGGGGGTTCAGGCCGGTCGGATCGTCATCGGCCAGCCGGCCGAGCGCGATCTGGCCATGCTGCTGGACGCCTTCGAGGGCGCGCTGACCGAGGCCTATGACAAGAAGGCTCCCAACTTCGTGGCCGAGCACGCCTACAAGCTGGCCCAGACCTTCTCGAAATTCTACGCGGCCTGCCCGATCATGAGCGCCGACGACGAGCCGACCCGCGCCTCACGCCTCAACCTGGCCCAGACCACCCTGCGTCAGCTGGAGCAGTCCCTGGAGCTGCTGGGCATCGAAGCGCCGGACCGGATGTAGGATTGTATCCGTCTTGAAGTCGCAATCTGCGACTTCAAGACGGACCTTCCAGCGCAGCTTCAAGCAATCGGAAGAGAGTTCGACGCGGGGGCATCTGCCCCGTTGACTCCATCCGCCGCCTCCCGCATTGAGCCCAAGACCCACGCGGGAGACATCGGGATTCGCGTCCCGAGGCCGAAGGCGCAACCGCCCCGGAAACGCTCAGGCAAAAGGACCGCGCGGGTTTAGGAACGCTGGAAAGAGGCAGTCTGCTCTCCTTTAGAACAGGAAGTGGGATTGTCCGCCGAAGGAGCAAGGTCGCGCCCTTTTCACTTTGAAGGGTGGCCGGAATCTCTCAGGTCAAAGGGACAGCGGGGGCGCTATCGTCTGGTGAAAGCCGGGCTAGCAGCGCCGTCCCCGTTTGGAGTCCCCGCGTGTCCGACCAAGATCTCAAGAAGACGCCCCTGTACGACGCGCATGTCGCCGCCGGCGCCCGCATGGTGCCGTTCGCGGGCTATTCCATGCCGGTGCAGTACAAGGACGGGGTGCTGAAAGAGCATCTCTGGACCCGCGAACATGCGGGCCTGTTTGACGTCTCGCACATGGGCCAAGCCCGGCTGCGCGGCGCCAATCCCGCCAAGAGCTTCGAGAAGCTGGTCTCGGCCGATTATCAGGGCCTCAAGCCCGGCAAGCAGCGCTATGCGGTGCTGCTGAACGCCGAAGGTGGCGTGATCGACGACTTGATGACCGCGCGGCCTGACGACGATGGCCTGTTCATCGTGGTCAACGGCGCCTGCAAGGACAATGACTACGCCATCATCGCCGAGGCCCTGAAGGGCGAAGCGACGGTTGAGCGCCTTGAGGACCGCGCCCTGTTGGCGCTTCAAGGTCCCGAGGCCGCCGCCGTGCTGGCCGCCCATGTTCCCGAAGTGGCCAGCATGGTGTTCATGGACACCGCCGCCCTGACCGCCTTCGGCGTTGACGCCATCATCTCCCGCTCGGGCTATACCGGCGAGGACGGCTACGAGATCTCGGTGCCGGCCGCCGATGCCGCGCGCATCTGGAACACCCTGCTGGAAGACGAGCGCGTGAAGGCCATTGGCCTGGGCGCCCGCGACAGCCTTCGCCTTGAAGCCGGTCTGCCGCTCTATGGCCACGACATGGACGAGACCGTCTCGCCGATCGAGGCCGGCATGAACTTCGCCATCGGCAAGAGCCGCCGCGAGGCCGGCGACTATCTGGGTGTCGGTCGCATCGGCAAGGAACTGGCCGGCGAGCTGAAGCGCGTGCGGGTCAATCTGCGCGTTCTGGAGGGCGCTCCCGCCCGCGAAGGCGCCGAGATCGCCGATGAGACCGGCGCCGTGGTCGGCGTGGTCACCAGCGGCGGTTTTGGCCCCAGCGTCGGCGGCGCCATCGCCATCGGCTTCGTCCCACCCGCCCTGGCGGTCATCGGCGCGCAGCTGAAAGTCATCGTTCGCGGCAAGCCGCAGGCGGCGGAGGTCGTGGCCTCGCCGTTCGTTCCCAATCGTTACGTCCGCAAACTCTAGTTCCAAGGGCCGGAAAAGATGCGCTTTACCAAAGACCATGAATGGGTCGCCGTCGAAGGCGACATCGCCACCGTCGGCATCACCGCCTATGCCGCCGAGCAACTGGGCGACGTGGTGTTCGTCGAGGTCCCCGAAGTCGGCAAGACCGTGAAGCAGGGCGACGGCCTGGCCGTAGTCGAGAGCGTCAAGGCCGCTTCCGACGTCTACGCCCCGGTCTCGGGCGAGGTGGTCGAAGCCAACGCCGCCCTGGGTGATGCGCCCGAAACCGTCAACGCCGTGCCGGAAACGGGCGGCTGGTTCGCCAGGCTCAAGCTGTCGGCCCCCGCCGAGGTCGAGGCCCTGATGGACCGCGACGCCTACGAAGCCTTCCTCTCGACCCTCTGATTTTCCTGTCATCCCGGTCCTGGCCGGGATGACAAGCACAGGCTCCTCCCCATGCGTTACCTCCCCCTCACGCCCGAAGATCGCGCCGAAATGCTTGGCGTCATCGGCGTGGACGCGATCGACGCCCTGTTCGTCGACGTGCCCGCCTCCGCCCAGCGTTCCGGAACCGTCGACCTGCCGCTGCACGCCGGCGAACTGGAGGTCGAGCGCGAGATGTCGGCCCTGGCCAAGCGCAACCGCTCGGCGGGGGAGGGGCCCTTCTTCTGCGGCGCGGGGGCCTATCGCCATCATGTGCCGGCCACGGTCGACCACATCATCCAGCGGTCGGAATTCCTGACCAGCTACACGCCCTATCAGCCGGAAATCGCCCAGGGCACGCTTCAGGTGCTGTTCGAGTTCCAGACCCAGGTTGCGGCTCTGACGGGCATGGAAGTGGCCAACGCCTCGCTCTATGACGGCTCCACCGCCGCTGCCGAGGCGGTGATGATGGCCACCCGCGTGACCCGCCGCAACAAGGCGGTGATGTCGGGCGGCATCCATCCGCACTATGTCGAGACCATCGACACCCTGGCCCATGCGGCCGGCGTCGCCACCCAGCGCCTGGCCGTCGCCATCGACGCCGAGGACGCGGTGATCGCCGCGATCGACTCCGATACCGCCTGTGTCGTCGTCCAGACCCCCAACGTGTTCGGCACGGCCACCGACGTCAGCAAGATCGCCGCCGCCGCCCAGGCCGCCGGCGCCCTGCTGATCGTGGTCACCACGGAAGTCGTGTCGCTGGGCCTGCTGAAGTCGCCTGGCGAGATGGGCGCCGACATCGTCGTGGCCGAGGGCCAGTCGATCGGCAACGGCCTGAACTTCGGCGGTCCCTATGTCGGCCTCTTCGCCTGCAAGGAAAAATACATCCGCCAGGCCCCGGGCCGGCTGTGCGGCGAGACCGTCGACGCCGACGGCCGTCGCGGCTTCGTGCTGACCCTGTCGACCCGCGAGCAGCACATCCGCCGCGACAAGGCCACATCCAACATCTGCACCAACAGCGGCCTGTGCGCCCTGGCGTTCAGCATCCATATGAGCCTGCTGGGCGAGGTGGGCCTGCGTCAGCTGGCGGCGATCAATCACGAAAAAGCCCGCGCCTTGCGCGACGCCCTAGCCGCCGTCCCTGGCGTCGAGATCCTGACCTCGCGGTTCTTCAACGAGTTCGCCATCCGCGTGCCTGGCAAGGCCGCCGAGGTTGTCGAGACCCTGGCCGGTCACGGCATCATCGCCGGGGTGCCGTTCTCGCGCCTCGACGCCCATGCTGGCCTCGACGACGTGCTGCTGGTGGCCGCCACCGAGACCACCCTCGATATCGACATCACCTTCTTCGCCAAGGTTCTGGCCAAGGTCATCGCCCAATGAGCATGAACAGCGTCGGACGGCCGACCCGTCCCGAAACCGCCAATGACATCGTCGATGCGCATGCGACCCTGACCGGGGCTCGCGGTCTGCTGCAGGACGAAGCCCTGATCTTTGAGCTGGGCGGCTGGAACAAGACCGGCGTGGATCTGCCGGAAGCCTCGGCCCCCGCTGACGACCTGGGCGGCCTGCTGCGCACCGCGCCGATCGGCCTGCCGGGTCTCTCCGAGCCCGAAGCCGTGCGCCACTATGTGCGCCTGAGCCAGAAGAACCACGCCATCGACCTGGCGCTGTATCCGCTGGGCTCGTGCACGATGAAGCACAACCCGCGCCTCAATGAGAAGATGGCGCGCCTGCCAGGCTTCGCCGACATCCACCCGCTGCAGCCGCAGTCGACCGTGCAGGGCGCCCTGCAGCTGATGGACCGTCTGGCCCATTGGCTCAAAACTCTGACCGGCATGCCCGCCGTGGCCCTGACGCCCAAGGCCGGCGCCCATGGCGAGATGTGCGGCATGCTGGCCATCCGCGCCGCCCACGAGGCCAACGGCCAGGGTCATCGCAAGACCGTCCTGGCCCCGACCAGCGCCCACGGCACCAACCCCGCTACGGCGGCCTTCGTCGGCTACACCGTGGTCGAGATCGCCCAGACCGCTGATGGCCGGGTCGACCTGGCCGACCTGGCGTCCAAGCTCGGCGACCACGTGGCCGCCATCATGGTCACCAACCCCAATACCTGCGGCCTGTTCGAGCGCGACGTGGTCGAGATCGCGCGCCTGACTCATGCGGCCGGGGCCTATTTCTACTGCGACGGCGCCAATTTCAACGCCATCGTCGGCCGAGTGCGCCCGGGCGACCTGGGCGTCGACGCCATGCACATCAACCTGCACAAGACCTTCTCAACGCCCCACGGCGGCGGTGGGCCGGGCGCGGGGCCCGTGGTGCTCAGCGAGGCGCTCGCGCCCTTCGCGCCCACCCCCTGGCTCGTCCACGGCGACGATGGCTTCGCCCTGGTCGAACATGCCGGCGAGGCGGGCGCGGAAACCGCCTTTGGCCGCATGAGCGCCTTCCATGGCCAGATGGGCATGTACACCCGCGCCTATGCTTACATGCTCAGCCATGGGGCTGACGGCCTGCGTCAGGTAGCCGAGGACGCGGTGCTAAACGCCAACTACCTCAAAGCCCGTCTGTCGGACGTGATGAGCCCGGCCTTCCCGGACGGCCCGTGCATGCACGAAGCCCTGTTCGACGACAGCTGGCTGGAAGGCACCGGCGTGACCACGCTCGACTTCGCCAAGGCGATGATCGACGAGGGCTTCCACCCGATGACCATGTATTTCCCGCTGGTCGTCCATGGGGCGATGCTGATCGAGCCGACCGAAACCGAGAGCAAGCAGGAGCTGGATCGCTTCGTGGTGGCGCTGCGCGCCCTGGCCGGCGCCGCCAAGGCCGGCGATGTCGATCGTTTCAAGGGTGCGCCTTTCCACGCCCCCCTCAAGCGTCTCGACGAGACTCTGGCGGCCCGCAAGCCCCGGTTGAGGTGGAAACCTGTGGCTGAAGCGCCACTGGCCGCCGAATAGCAGGGAACTATTTCGACACGCGGCGATAGGGCGCCTTTACGGCGCCCTTATCGATCCACATATCAGGCTGGCGCGTCGGGCTGATTGGATTTTCCAGGGAGCAAGCGGAGCGCGTAGTCCATCAGCCCCCTCATGAATGTCTCAGTCGCCCTCGCCATGCCGCGCGCACGTTTTTCCCCTGCCGATGATCTCGCCCGCGAGATCGTGGCGCGCGTCCTGCGCGTCGTGCTGGTCGTGCTTGGCCTGCTGCTGGTGCTGGCCGGCGCGCTGATCGCGCCGCTGCCCGGCCCCCTGGGCCTGCCGCTGACGGTGGTTGGCCTGATGCTGGTGCTGCGCAACTCGTTCAAGGCCCGCAAGCAGTTCGTGCGCTTCCAGCATGCTCACCCCAAGCTGATCTTCCCGATTCGCCGGCTGCTGCGCCGCGAGCCCGAGGTGATCCTGGTGGCGTGGCAACAGGCTTTGCGGATCGAGCGGCTGGTCATCCCGCGCCGTTGGCGCGTGGCTGTGCGCTGGCGCAAGTCGATCAAGCGCCGTCGTCGGTGACGATCGCTTCAACCGCTGCCATCGAAATCAAGCACAAGGTCCGCCGGCGCGCCCGGTTGGCCTTGCTGCTGCGCGAGTCGGCGGCGCGCGCCTATCGCATCGCCGCGATCACCTTCGGCAGTGTGGTGATCCTGGCCGGCGCGGTCCTGACGCCCCTGCCGGGACACATCGGACTGCCGATGCTCGTGATCGGCCTGATGATCGTGCTGCGCTACTCGTTCCAGGCCCGCAAGACCTTCATCCGCTGGCAGCGCCGCCATCCCAAGCTGGTCTTCCCGATCCGGCGCCTGATGCGGCGCGAGCCCGAGGTGCTGCTCGTCTTCTGGCAGCAGTTGCTGCGCACGGAGAAGATGATCCTGCGCAAGGCGCGGTGGCGGGTGCTGAAGCGGGGACGCAAGCACGCCCGCCGGATGTGGACTCAAAGAAAAAGGGCGCAGCCATAAGGCCGCGCCCTTGATCGTTTAAGCCGTTCGCCGTCTGCTATTGCAGCTTGGCGGCCATCTGACCGATGGCCGCATCGACCAGCGGATCGCTCTTCAGACCTGCCAGACGCGCCGTCAGGATGGCTTCAGCAGACTGGGCGGCAAGGTCGACAGCCGCAGCCTTGACGTCCGCCGTAGCCTGGGCTTCGGCCTGAGCGATCTTGCGTTCGGCCATTTCGGCGCGGCGCTTGATCTGCTCCTCGAGCTTTTCCTTGGCTTCCTCGGCCAGACGCTTGGCGTCAGCCTTGGCGGCCTCGATCATGCCGGCGGCCTGACGTTCGGCGTCCTCGCGCTGAGCCTTGACGTCCGCGAGCAGGGCCTGGGCCTCTTCCCGCAGTTGCTGGGCTTCGTCGAGTTCGGCCTTGATCTTGGCGGCATGGGCGTCGAGCGCCCCGAACAGGGCACCGGGCAGGACCTTGAGCACGACCAGCAGGCCGAAGAACAGGACCAGCGCGACCAGAACCCAGAACTCGGGGTTTGAGAGGCTGAAAAGGGACTCGTGTTCCATCGTCTGTCTCTCCTTAGGCCGTGGCCGCCTTGAGCTCGGCGGCCGTGGCCGCCTTGCCCGTCAGCTTCTCGACGATGGCGCTGGCCGTATCCGAGGCCACGGCGCCGACATGGCTCATGGCCCGGTCGCGCGCGGCCTGGATGCCGGCTTCGGCGGTCGCCAGCTTCTCAGCCAGCACAGCCTCTTCCTTCGCCTGACGCTCGGCCGCAATGGCCGAAGCCTTGGCCTTGGCGTCCGCCGCAGTCCGTTGGGCCGAAGCGCGAGCCTCGGCGACCTCGGCCGCAGCCGCACGGGCCTGGACCTCGGCTTCGTCCTTCAGACGACGGGCGTCGGCGATGTCGCCGGCAATCTTGGCCCCGCGCGTCTCGATCGCGCCGCTGACCCGGGGCAGAAGGCCCTTGGACAGCACCACGTACAGAACGGCGAAGATGAGCAACAGCCAGACGATCTGGCCGCCCCAGTGCTCGAACTGCAGCTGCGGAAGTCCGCCGCCACCGTGAGCCTCGGGCGCACCAGTCGTCTCGACCGTGCCGTGAGTTTCCGTCGCCATGGGCGAAGACGCCTCTTAGATAAAAATCAAAGACTCGGAGCGAGCTGCTTCCGTTGGAAGCGGCTCGCGCCGGGGTTTAGGAGAAGAGGATCAGGAAGGCGATGACCAGGGCGAAGATGCCCAGGGCTTCCGTCAGGGCCATGCCCAGGAACAGCATCGGACGCTCTTGAGCGGCGGCGGTCGGGTTGCGCAGAGCGCCTTGGAAATAGTTACCGAACATCACGCCCAGGCCGATGCCTGCACCGATCATGCCCAGCATCGCCAGACCAGCGCCGATGTACTTCGCGGCTTCAGCTTCCATTGTGAGACTCCTAAAGATCGAAAGGTTGGAAAGGAAAAAAGGTGATCAGTGGCTGTCGAGGTGCACGACGTCGTTCAGATAGACGCAGGTGAGCACCGCGAACACGAAGGCCTGAAGGAAGGCCACCATGAACTCTAGAGCCGTCAGAGCAACGACGGAGGACAGGGCCAGCGCCGCGCCGGCCCAGCCGAGCACGCCCATGCCGCCCAGGGCGACGACGAAGCCGGCGAAGATCTTCAGCACCACGTGGCCGCCCAGCATGTTGCCGAACAGACGCAGGGCCAAGGTGACGGGGCGGATCAGGAACGATAGGATCTCGATCGGCACCAGCAGGAAATACAGCGGCCACGGCACGCCCGACGGGGCGAACAGCTTGAAGAACTTCAGGCCATTCTTGGCGAAGCCGACGGCGACTACGGTCAGGATGACCATCAGGCCCAGGGTCAGGGTGACGGCGATCTGCGACGTGGCGGTGAACACCAGGAACATCCCCTGGATGTTGGCGAACAGCACGAAGATGAACAGGGTGAAGACGAACGGCAGGTACTTCTTGCCATCGTGGCCGATGATCGACTCGGTCAGGCCGTTGACCAGTCCGTAGAGCATTTCGCCGAGGGACTGCAGGCGACCGGGCACGACCGCCTGTTTCGCAGAAGCCAGGACGTAGAACGCAATGACCAGGGTGGCGGCCAGCATCATGGCGGCCACGGAATTGGTGATCGACAGGTCGATCGCTTGGCCCAGCACGGTGACGGTCGGCAGTTCCACGATCTTCTGGATCTGGAACTGGTGCATCGGATCGGCCATTGGCCCTAGTCTCTCTTCTGCTTGGGGGCGGTAGACCCGCCTCCCGTGTCTTCGCCAGCCTGCTCCTCCGGAGCTTTTGCTGACGCCTGCGCGCTCAGTTTCGTCGCCTTGCGGACGACGGAGAATATTGACGCCCCCATGCCGATCAGCAGACCGCCAACCATGCCCCAGGGCGCCGTGTGGGCGAACTGATCGAGAACCCAGCCAAAGCCGAGACCCACCAGGACGCCGCCGATCATATCCGCCAGAAGCCGATAGCCGTCCTGGGACGATTTCTCGTGCTCCGCGCGCACCGGCTGTTCTGCCGCCTTCTTGGCCTCGAATGCGGCGAGCCGAGCGTCGAGGCTTTGTAGGGCCTTGTCGTTCGGTTCGTCGGCCTTGGGCATGGGAGCGGTCAGGTCCGAAAACGCCCGCGGATACGCCTGTAAGAGACGTATTTCCGGCCGGCTTGATCGCGGCGGAACCTATAGACCTCGCTGCGGTGCGTCAAGGTTGGCTTGGGGTGATGCAAGCGTCTGTATAATAAGGCGTTTTACGCTACGGCGCCCATCGGCGGGCAAAACCTTGCGGTGTCGGCTTCGTGTCCGGGGCGCAGGGCAAGAAAGCCGCGTGGCGAAGCCGCCCGTGAGGCCCGCCTGAGCGCAAGGCAAGGCTCCAACGTTCTGTATCGCCGCCGATCCGCGACATATCAGCCGCAGCCAGTCGTCGGTTCTACGCGCGCCCGGGATGACGCATTGCTTTTTGCATCATTTTGAGGTTTGAGAGCCGCGTCTTTCCCTTAGCCAGAAGATTCATGTCGCATCTGAAGAACACCGGTTTCTCCGATCGTATCTCCGCCGCCGCCGAGGCCAAGAAGGCCATGCTGGCGAAAATGAAGCCCAAGCCCACCGTCACGGATCCTGATTTCGACAAGCGTGAAGAGTTTCGCGCCGCCGAACTGGAAGCCGTTCGCGCGGCGCGCGCCGCAGCCCGCGAAGTCGTCCGCCTTGAGCAGTTGGCCAAGCAGGAAGCGATCCTCGCGGCCAAGCGCGCCGAGCGCAAGGAACGCAAGACCGACGCCGCCGCCGAGCAGAAGATGCGCAAGGAAGAGAAGGCCGCCCAGCGCGAGCAGCTTCGCTCCCTGGGGCGCAACACCAAGAGCGCCCGCGCTCACGAGTGGGGCAATCTGATCGGTTGATCAGACGGGAAGGGGCTATTGGCCCTTTCCGCTTCCTCCCGAGCCGCGACTCGACCGCATGGTCCAGGCTCTCAAGCCTGCCATGCGGGAGGGCCGGCCCATGGACCTTGTCCAACCTGAACTGCTGGCGACGATGTTCGCCGTGGCCGCGCTGGCCGGAGCTTTCGACGCCATAGCGGGCGGCGGAGGACTTCTGACCCTGCCGGCGCTCCTGCTGGCGGGCCTTGATCCTGTCGCGGCGCTGGCCACCAACAAGCTGCAGGGCTCCTTTGGTTCGGTGTCGTCGACCATCGCCTTCGCGCGTCGCGGCCTGATTGACTGGAAGACCGCCCTGCCGGTCGCCCTCTCCGCCGGCCTCGCGGGCCTGTGCGGCGCCCTTTGCGCCAGCCTGCTGTCACCGACCTTTCTCAAGGCCCTGGTGCCGATCCTGCTGATCGTCATCGCGCTGTATTTCGCGCTCTCCAAGGCCCTGAAGGCCGAGGACGGCCTCGCCCGACTGACCCTGCCGGTGTTCGCCGGCTTCGTCGCGCCGCTGGTCGGCTTTTATGACGGCATCTTCGGGCCGGGCGCTGGGGCTTTCTACATGGTCGCGATCGTGACCCTGCTGGGCTATGGCGCGCTGAAGGCCACCGCCCACACCAAGCTGGCCAACGCCGCCAGCAATCTGGGCAGCCTGGTTCTGTTCATTCTCAAAGGCGCGGTGATCTGGCCGATCGGCCTGGCCATGGCCGCCGGGGCCTTCCTCGGCGCTCAGGTCGGCTCGCGGCTGGCCATGCGGTTTGGCGCCGGGCTGATCCGGCCGCTGTTGGTGACAATGTCATGCGCCATGGCGGTGAAGCTGCTGGCTGATCCGCAGAACCCGCTGCGACTGGCGCTGTCGCAGCTGATCGGCGGCTGAAGCTCTACTGCGCGGCGACCAGCTGCTCGGCCGTCGACAGGTCCACGCTGACCAGCTGGCTGACGCCCCGCTCGCCCATGGTGACACCGAACAGGCGGTCCATCCGGCTCATGGTCACCGGATTGTGGGTGATGGCGATGAAGCGGGTCTGGGTGCGGCGGCGCATCTCGTCGAGCATGTTGCAGTAGCGGTCGACATTGGCGTCATCCAGCGGCGCGTCGACTTCGTCGAGCACGCAGATCGGAGCCGGGTTGGCCAGGAACACGCCGAAGATCAGGGCGCTGGCCGTCAGGGCCTGCTCGCCGCCGCTCATCAGGCTCATGCTGGCCATGCGCTTGCCGGGCGGGCAGGCGTAGATCTCAAGACCTGCTTCGAGAGGGTCATCGTTCTCGACCAGCCGCAGCTCGGCCTGACCGCCGCCGAACAGGGCCTGGAAGAGGGTCTGGAAATGGCCGTTGATCACCTCGAAGGCGGCCAGCAGGCGCTCGCGGCCCTCGGCGTTCAGCTCCTCGATGCCGGCCCGCAGCTTGCCGACGGCGCCCGACAGGTCGGCGCGTTCGGTGCGCATGGTCTCCAGGCGCGCCGCATATTCCTGGGCCTCTTCCTCGGCTCGCAGGTTCACCGGGCCGATGGCGTCACGCTCTCTTTCGAGCGCGAAGAGGTGGGCTTCCACACCTGCCGCGTCCTTGGGCACGGCCACGGCCTCGCCGGCGACGTGGCGACCCAGTTCCTCGGGCTCCATGCGCACCGATTCGCGGATATTGCCGGCGATCTCGGCGAAGCGGCCTCGGGCGCCGTCCAGGTGGGCGACCAGGGCAGCACGCCGCTCGCGGGCCTCGCCAGCGGCCTGGTCGGCGGCGCGGGCGGCGCGGTCGGCGGTCAGCCGGGCGGTTTCGGCCTCTTCCAGGGCGTCGCTGGCCCTGGTGCGGCGCGCCTCTGCGGCGCCGAACTCGTCCAGCAGGACCAGCAACTTTTCCTTCAGGACAGCCGGCGCCTCGCGGGCGGCTTCCAGGGCGTCGGCGGCCTTGATGCGGTCGGCCTCCAGCGCGGCGGTGCGCTTGCCGGCCGCTTCAGCCCGGCGCGTCCAATCGCCGTGATCGCGTTCCAGGCTTTCCAGCCGGCGCTGGCGGCCGGCCCGTTCGCGGGTCTCGACATCCAGAGCGGCGCGAGCGGTCGAGGCGGCTTCCCGGGCGCCGGCGGCGGCCTGCCGGGCCTGCGCAAGCTGCGGCGCCAGGTCGGCGGCGCCCGTCGCGCCGGCATGCTCGGCTCGCACGGCGGTGAGGGCGGTCTCGGCCTCGACGTGTTCTGCCTCAAAGCGGGCGATGGTCTCGTCCAGCGATTGGGCCCTCGCCGCGCGAAGCGCGGCCTGGCGTTCGAACTGGGCGACGGCGTCGCGGGCGCCGGCTAGCAGGCGCTCGGCGTCCGGCGGCGCCCGGCGCCGGTCGCGCAGGGCCTCTTCGGCGATTCGCAAGGCGTCCGAAGCGGTCCTCAGGGCGGCGGCTGTGGCCTCGGCGCGCGGCGCCTGAAGGTCGATCTCGGCTTCCACCTCGGCCAGGCGGGTGCGCTGCTCCAGCCGGACGGCGGCGGGCCTGGGGGCGTCGGCGCGGGCGACGAAGCCGTCCCAGCGCCACAGGTCGCCCTCCTTCGAGACCAGCCGCATGCCGGGCGTCAGGCTCTTCTGAAGCCGCTCGCCATCGGCGCGCTCGACCACGGCGGTCAGGGCCAGGCGCGCGGCCAGCTCGGGCGGCGCCTTGACCAGCGGCGCCAGGGCCTGCGCCCCGTCTGGCCACGAGGGCGACGGCGCCTCGGCGCCGCCCCAGTAGGACGGCGCGCGCGCGTCCAGGGCCGCGTCCAGATCGTCTCCGAGGGCGGCGGCCAGCGCCGCGCCATAGCCCTTGTCGGGCGAAACGGCGTCGAGGGCCGGGGCGTGGCCGCTCTTGCTGCGCGGCGCGGTCAGTTGGGCCAGACCCCGGGCCTCGGTGCGCAGACGGCCCAACTGGTCTTCCAGGCTGCGCGCCAGCTGGCGCGCCATGGCCTCCTGCTCGGCAGCCTTGGCGCGCTCGGCTTCGGCGGCTTCCAGGGCAGCGCGGGCGGCGGTCAGGGCGGCCTGAGCATTGTCGAAACGCTGGCGGGCGTCGGCGGCGGCTGGATCGCTCTCCGGGCCAAGGGCCCCGCGTTCTGACCTGGCCTGGTCGAGGGCGCGGACCGTGCGGGCCAGGCGCCCCTCGGCATCGGCCAGCCGCGCTGCGGCGGCGCGGGCGCGGGCGTCCTCGGCGGCGGCGCGGGCGGCTAGCTGCTCGACCACGGCCTCGGCGTCGGCGCGCGCCTCCTCGGCGGCCTCGGCGGCGGCGGCCAGTTCGGGGCCGCGCTCGGGCGCGGCGGCGACGAGGGCTCGAACCTCGGACAGCTCGGCGTCGAGCCGGGCAAGAGCCTGGACGGCGTCCTGCTGGGTCTGCGCCTCGCGCGCCCGGTCGTCATCAATGCGGGCCAGATCCGCCGACAGGCGCTGGAACTCGGCCGCCGCAGCCTCGGCCTCGCGCTCGGCGCGGTCTTTCTGGATGGCCAGTTGGCCCAACACGGCCTGGGCGATGGTCGCCTCCTCGCGCAGGGGCGGCATGGCGGCCTCGGCGCGGGTGATCTCGACCTGGGCGGCGGCGGCGGCGCGGGCGGTGTCTTCGACGGCGCGAGCAGCGTCGGTCGCCTCGGTCTGGGTGCGATGCAGGGTGTCGCGGGCCTCGGCCCAGCGTGCGAAAAGCACCGCGCCCTGCACGGCCCGGATCTCGGCTGACAGTCGCTTGTACTTCTCGGCCTGGCGGGCTTCGCGACGCAGGCGATTGAGGGCCGTCTCAAGTTCTCGGGCCACGTCCTCGAGGCGCGAGAGATTGGTCTCTGCGGCCCGCAACCGCAGCTCGGCCTCGTGGCGGCGGGTGTGAAGTCCCGAGACGCCGGCGGCTTCTTCCAGGATGCGGCGGCGGTTCTGCGGCTTGGCGCCGATCAGCTCGCTGATCTGGCCCTGGCGCACCAGGGCCGGCGAATTGGCCCCGGTCGAGGCGTCGGCGAACAGCAGCTGCACGTCGCGGGCCCGCACCTCGCGGCCGTTGATGCGATAGGTCGAGCCCTCGCCCCGGTCGATACGGCGCACGACCTCAAGCACCGGGTCGTCATTGAACTGGGCGGGCGCCGTGCGGTCGGCATTGTCGATGGTCAGGGTGACGTCGGCGTGGTTGCGGGCCGGACGCGCGCCGCTGCCGGCGAAGATCACGTCGTCCATGCCGCCGGCTCGCATGGCCTTGGCCGAATTGGCGCCCATCACCCAGCGCAGGGCTTCCAGCAGGTTGGACTTGCCGCAGCCATTGGGCCCGACAATGCCGGTCAGGCCGGGCTCGATCCTGAACTCGGTCGGCTCGACGAAGGACTTGAAGCCCGTAAGGCGCAGGCGCAGGAACTGCACGGAGGCGGCTCCCTCCGCCTCAGCCCTTGGCCGACGAGGCCAGGGCGGCCTTGAGGCTTTCGGCGGTCAGTTCGCCGGGGACCTTGCGGCCATCGAGGATGAAGGTGGGGGTGACCTGGACCTTGTCGCGGACGCCGGCGATCTCGACACGTTCATTGAGCGCGGCCAGGGCCTGCTGATCCTGTAGAGCGGCGGTGAACTGGGCTTCAGTCAGGCCAAAGTCCTTGCCGATGGCCAGCAGGCCTTCCCAGAGCTCGCCGCCCTGAAGGATGATGGTCTGCCTGGCGAACACCGCGTCCAGCACGGCGAAATAGCGGGGCGCGCCCACGCGACGGGCCAGCAGGAAGGCGGCGGCGGCGAACTCTACGGGTCCGGTCAGGAACTCGCGAAACACCAGCCGCACCTTGCCGGTGTCGATATAGGCCTTGCGGATGGCCGGCAGGTCGTCGTTCCACCAGTGGCCGCAATGGGGGCAGCTGGGGGAAGCAAAGACCACCAGCTGCACCGGCGCCTTCGGCGATCCCATGACCATGTCGCCCGGCGCGGCCGGCAGCGGCGCGGCGCGCGCCATCGCCGGCCCGGCCGCGAGGACCAGGCTGGAAGCGATCAGCGCGCGACGGTCGAGAGGCAAGGCGGCGTCCTTACTTGGAAGCGGCGGCGATGGCCGCGTCCAGCTCGGCCAGGCTGCGCTCGCCGCCGGCGGCGTCGCCGACCACCTTGCCGTTGACGATGAAGGTCGGGGTGCCCTGGACGTTGAAGGCCTTGGCGTTCTTCTCGACGCGATCATTCAGGGCCTTCAGCGCCTTCTCATCGGTGACGCAGGCGTTGAACTTGGCTTCGTCCAGGCCGGCCGACTGGCCGATGCGCAGAAGAACCTCGCGGAACTGGCCGGTGGTGAACATCTCTTCCTGGGCGCGATAGACCGAGTCGACGACCTCGAAATACTTGTCCTTGCCGGCGCAGCGGGCCATCAGGAACGAGGCGGCGGCGACCTGGGCGGGCGGGGTCAGCATCTCGCGATAGACGAAATTGACCTTGCCGGTGTCGATGTACTTGGCCTTGAAGGCGGGAAAAACTTCCTCGTTCCAGCGGGCGCAGTGGCTGCACGAGGCCGAGGCGTATTCGATCACGGTGATCTTGGCGTCGGGATTACCCCGGCTCATATCGTCGGCCGAGACGGCGTCCTTCTTCGAGCAGGCCGAGAGGCCAACGCCCAGCGAGGCGGTGAGTGCGACGGCGGTCAGGAGCCGGCGGGTCAGCGGACGCATGATCGATCTTCCTTGAGGCGAGAACGTTGGAGTTAAGCGCGATTCTTTAGGCGTGCGAAAACGGCGCTGATAAGGCCTTGGCATGAGCGCAATCGCGGCGGGGTTGTCAATGTGTCGGCTTTAGCCAGGGTCATTGCGCAACACCCCGCGCCCCAGTTTCATCAGGGCGTCCTTCAGGCCGCCGTCGGGCTGGTCGGCCAGGCTGTCGGTCAGCTGGCGTTCCAGGGCGGCGTCCAGCGGCGGCTTGCGGCGCGAACGCTGGACGGGCGCGGCCGCCGGCGCGCTGAGCGGTCCCTGCACGATGCGCAGCCGGGTGACAGTTCCCCGGCCCAGCAGCATGTCGAGGCGGGCGGTGATCTGCGGGGCCTGATGCTGGATCAGCGACGCGACGGGACCATCGACCCGCAGTTCCAGCGCCCCGCCAGCGCCGTTGCGGCCCTTGATGATGCGGACCGGTTCGGTGCGGCGGGCCAGGGTCTCGCCGACGATTTCCTTCCAGCGGGTCTTCAGGGCGGCCGGGCCCTGACCGTATTTTTCCTCTAGCGCCTTCAGCAGCGGCGCGAGGTTCTTGCCCGCCGGCGGCGGTGGGCGAATCTGCGGCCGGGTGCGGCGCTGGCGCAGGATCGCGAGGGCCTCTTCGGCGGTGGGCAGGGGGCGGCGGGCCATGGCCGCAGCGTAGCAGACAGCGCAAACGCCAGCCGCCAAAATCTGTCATCCCGGACAAGTCCGGCGATAGCCGGGCGCAGATCCGGGAGCGCCGGAAGCGCGGCGTTCACGTGTCGCTCCCGGATCTGCGCGCTTTGCGCTTGTCCGGGATGACAAGTTTGGAGGGGCTCTGTCATAGGGGAGGGATGCGTGACATGCCCGCCCTCCGCTCAAGCCTGCTGGCCTGGTATGACCGTCAGGCCCGAGACCTGGCCTGGCGTGTCGGCCCCGCCGACCGGCGCGGCGGGGTGCGCAGCGATCCCTATCGGGTGTGGCTGTCCGAAGTGATGCTGCAGCAGACCACCGTGCCGCACGCCACGCCCTATTTCCTGAGCTTCACGGAGCGATGGCCGACGGTGCTGGACCTCGCCGCCGTAGAGGACGGCGAACTTATGGGGGCCTGGGCGGGGCTGGGTTACTATGCCCGGGCTCGCAACCTTCTGGCCTGCGCCCGGGCCGTGGCCGGTCAGCATGGCGGGGTGTTTCCGGATACGGAGGACGGCCTGCGGGCCCTGCCGGGCGTCGGGGCCTATACCGCCGCCGCCGTGGCCGCCATCGCCTTTGACCGGCAGGCCAATGTCGTCGACGGCAATATCGAGCGGGTGATGGCGCGCCTGTTCGCCGTCGAGACCCCCGTGCCCGACGCCAAGCCGGAGCTAAAATCGCTGGCGGGCGATCTGGTCACGGCCGAGCGGCCCGGCGACTGGGCCCAGGCGCTGATGGATCTGGGCGCCACGGTCTGCCGGCCCAAGTCGCCGCTGTGTGATCTCTGCCCGATCTCGGATTGGTGCGAGGGCCGCAAGACCGGCGCGCCGGAGACCTATCCGCGCAAGACGAAGAAGGCCGACCGGCCCCGGCGTTACGGCGTCGCTTACCTGCTGACCCGGGGCGATGAGGTGGCGCTGGTGCGTCGTCCGCCCAGGGGTCTTCTGGGCGGCATGCTGGGGTTGCCGACTTCGGATTGGCGAAGTGCGCCGTGGTCGGATGAAGAGGCGCTCGCCGCCGGTCCGACCGCCGCCGCCTGGCGTGACCGGGGCGCGATCGAGCACGTCTTCACGCACTTTTCCCTGACCCTGCGGGTTTTCGCCGCCGACGGCGCCAATGCCGGCGACTTCGTCTGGACGCCTCGGCAGGGGCTGGGCGCCCTGCCCAGCGTGTTCCTGAAAGCGGCCCTGGCAGGCGAGGTGCTGGTCTAGTTCATCCCCGCCCGGACCTGGGCCCGCAGCACGTCGATGGGCGCCAGGCCCGCGTCGGTCTTGAAGTGCCAGTAGGTCCAGCCGTTGCAGGCCGGGGCCGATTGCACCAGGGCGCCGATCTTGTGGATCGAGCCCGACAGGTCGCCCACCGTGATCGAGCCGTCGGCCCGCACCTTGGCCGCATGGGCGCCCTTGGAGCAGAACAGGGTGTCGCCGGGGCTGAGCAGGCCGCTCTCGACGATGGTGCCGAACGGCACGCGCGGTTCGCTGCGCTTGGAGCCCATCACGTCGAGGTCTTCCGGCGCGATCGGGATGACCTTGGCGATGCGGGTCTTGGCGTGCTCGATATAGTCAGACTCGCGCTCGATGCCGACGAAGCGGCGGCCCAGGCGCTTGGCGGCCGCGCCGGTGGTGCCGACCCCGAAGAACGGATCCAGGATCACGTCGCCCGGCTTGGTGGTCGACAGGATCACCCGGTAGAGCAGGGCCTCGGGCTTCTGGGTCGGGTGGGCCTTGTTGCCATCCGAACCCTTGATGCGCTCCTCGCCTGTGCACAGCGGGATGGTCCAGTCCGAGCGCATCTGCACCTCGTCATTGGCCATCTTCAGGGCGTCGTAGTTGAAGGTGTAGCGCTTGGCCGCCTGGCTCTTGGAGGCCCAGATCAGGGTCTCGTGGGCGTTGGCAAAGCGGGTGCCCTTGAAGTTGGGCATCGGGTTGGACTTGCGCCAGATGACGTCGTTGAGGATCCAGAAGCCCAGATCCTGCACCGCCACGCCGACGCGGAAGATGTTGTGATAGCTGCCGATCACCCAGATCGCGCCGTCGTCCTTCAGCACCCGGCGGGCGGCCTTCAGCCATTCGCGGGTGAACTTGTCGTAGGCGGCGAAGCTCTCGAACTGGTCCCAGTGGTCGTCGACCGCGTCGACCTTGGAATTGTCCGGCCGCAGCAGGTCGCCGCCCAGCTGCAGATTGTAGGGCGGGTCGGCGAAGATCAGGTCGACCGACTTCTCGGGCAGGGCGTTCATCGCCTCGATGCAGTCGCCCTGAATGATGGTTTCCGGCCCGAAGGTCATGTCCGCGTCCTGTAAAACAACAAACGGAATCATGAGTCTTGATGGTGAAGGCCGGGTTGAGAAGCGTGGTTAGCGAAAGGTGAACGGCCCCTTTCAGGCAGTTTACTTCCCTAGCGGCGCCCAGCTGATCGTATCGGCTCACACGCCAGATCCGCGCCAGACGGGCGGCGTGATCCGGGAGAACGCCATGCAGAGCCCCCTTGAAGCGCTGGACCTCAGCCGCAAGAGCCCCTTCTACCAGGACCACCACGCCGCCTGGCGCGACACCCTGCGCCGCTGGGTGGCCAAGGAGATCATGCCCTTCGTCGACGACTGGGACGAGGCCGGCGAATTTCCGCGCGAGCTCTATCGCAAGGCCTCGGAGATCGGCCTGCTGGGCCTGGGCTGGCCCGAGGAATATGGCGGCTCGCCGTCCGATCCGTTCATGTCGATCATCACCAGCCAGGAGATGGCCCGCCACGGGGCGGGCGGGGTCAATGCCAGCCTGATGAGCCACGGCATCGGCCTGCCGCCGATCCGGGCCCTGGGCAGCGATGAGTTGAAGACCCGGATCATTCCGCCGGTCCTGGCCGGCGAGAAGATCTCGGCCCTGGCCATCACCGAGCCCTCGGCCGGCTCCGATGTCGCCGCCCTGACCACCACGGCCCGGCGCGAGGGCGACGTCTATGTCGTCAACGGCGGCAAGACCTACATCACCAGCGGCATGCGGGCCGACTTCTACACGGTGGCGGTGCGCACCGGCGGCGAGGGGGCCGGCGGCATCTCGCTGCTGTTGATCGAGCGCGACCGCGAGGGCTTTTCGCGCACGCCGCTGAAGAAGCAGGGCTGGTGGGCGTCCGACACCGCCAGCCTCTATTTCGACGACGTGCGGGTGCCGGTCGAAAACCTGATCGGGGCCGAGAACCAGGGTTTCGCCGGCATCATGCGCAACTTCAACGGCGAGCGGATCGGCATGACCGCCGGGGCGCTGGGCTTCTCGCGTGTCTGCCTGGAGGACGCGATCGTCTGGGCCCGCGAGCGCAAGACCTTTGGCAAGCGCCTGGCCGACCACCAGGTGATCCGCCACAAGCTGGCCGACATGTACAAGCGCATCAGCGTCACCCAGGCCTGGCTGGAGACCCTGGCCTGGCGGATCAGCCAGGGCGAGCAGCCGATCGCCGAGATCGCCCTGCTCAAGGTCCAGGCCACCGAGACGCTGGAATATTGCGCCCGCGAGGCCATGCAGGTGATGGGCGGGGCCGGCTATATGCGCGGCAGCCGCATCGAGCGCATCTATCGCGAGGTGCGGGTCAACGCCATCGGCGGCGGCTCGGAGGAGATCATGCGCGACCTGGCCGCGCGGCAGATGGGGATCTAGTCGCTGCGGCCCATGGGGTTGAGGCCCTGGGCGGCTAGTTTCACTGGCGCCCAGCTCATCCGGTGGATGGGCGAAGGGCCCAGCCGGCGCAGGCCTTCGACATGGCTCTTGGCGTGATAGCCCTTGTGGCCGGCAAAGCCGTAGCCCGGATAGAGGCTGTCCATCTCGACCATGATCCGGTCGCGGGCCTCCTTGGCCAGGATCGAGGCCGCAGCGATCGAGCACGACAGGCTATCGCCCTTGATCACGGTCTGGACCGGGCAGGGCAGCTTGAAGGCATAACTTCCATCAACCAATGCAAAGGCCGGCGTCACCGCCAGCGCCTCGATGGCCCGGCGCATGGCCAGGCCCGCCGCGTGCAGGATGTTGAGGTCGTCGATTTCCTCGATGCTGGCCAGGCCCACGCCCCAGGCGATGGCCGTCGCCTTGATCTCGATCTCCAGGGCCGCGCGGGCTTTCGCCGACAGTTTCTTGGAGTCGTTGAGCCCCTTGGGAATACGGGTCGGGTCCAGGATTACCGCCCCGGCGCTGACGGGCCCGGCCCAGGGGCCACGGCCGGCCTCATCCACCCCGCAGACCGGGCCGGGTCCGCAGGCCAGTTCGAGCATCATGTCGGGACCTGGAGGCATGGAGTGTGTCTAGGGAGATTTGGCCGGTCATTCAAATTGTCATCCCGGCTGGGCGCGCTGCGCTACGCCCGGGGTCAAAGGGCTTGAGAGAAGCCTAGGCTGGGCGTGGTCCCGCTCAGCTGCATCCCCGCCATTTCAGGGCGGGAACGACGGCCATACGGGTTGGGCCTGGCTGTCCCGGCGCCATTTCATCACCTGATGAAAAAAGGCTGGCGTTGCGTCGTTCTCTGAGTGACAGTGCGGCTATTCGCGGTTCGATGAATTCGCGAGTTCCGAGCACGTGTCCGCCACAAGGACCCGGTTCGGGTGGGCGGAACGTACAAGGGAGGGGAAACCCAATGACTTCGATGTGGAAGGCTGCGCTGCTGGCTGGCGCGGCATGGGGCGCGGTCGCGACGGCCGTTTCGGCTCAAGAGCAGGCTCCGGCCGGCGCCGGGCAAGGGCTGACCGTGGACTCGGTGGTCGTCACCGCCCGCCGTCGCGAGGAAAACCTCAAGGACGTTCCGGTCGCCGTCTCGGCCTATAGCGGCGAGACCCTGGCCCGTCAGGGCGGCGCGGACATCACCGTCCTGCAGCAGACGACCCCCAACATCACGGTTCAGACCGCGCGCGGTTCGAACTCGACCCTGATCTCCTACATCCGCGGCATCGGCCAGCAGGATCCGCTGTGGGGCTATGAGCCCGGCGTGGGCCTGTATGTCGACGACGTCTATATCTATCGCCCGCAAGGCGCCGTGCTCGACGTGTTCGACGTGGAGCGCATCGAAGTGCTGCGCGGCCCGCAGGGCACGCTGTACGGCCGCAACACCATCGGCGGCGCGATCAAGTATGTGACCAAGCGCCTGGGCGACGAAGCCCATGGCAAGGTCCGCGGGACCTATGGCAGCTTCAATCAGACCGATCTGCTGGTCTCGGGCCAGACGCCGTTGGGCGGCGGCCTTTCGGTGGGCGGCGCCTATGCCCTCTACAAGCGCGACGGCTACGGCAAGAACCTGACCACCGGCGCCGAGCACTACAACAAGGACGTCCAGGCCATCCGCCTCAGCGCCGAATATGCGCCCAGCGAGGACCTGTTCTTCCGCCTGGCCTATGACAAGGTGCAGGACGACTCCAACCCCCGCCACGGCCATCGCGAACTGCCGGCCCTGGTCGGCGGCTACAAGGTGCTGGACGTCTATGACACCCAGGCCGGTTTCGGCGACGATAACTCGGTCGAGACCGAGGGCCTGTCGCTGACCGGTGAATGGAACGCCAGCGACACCGTGACCCTCAAGTCGATCACGGCCAGCCGCAAGGGCCACACCGACACCGTCATCGATTTCGACGGCACCCCGCTGAACACCCTCGACATCCCGGCCACCTATGACGACCGGTCGTTCTCGCAGGAGCTGCAGGCGGTCTATTCGGACGAAAACGTCCAGGGCGTGTTTGGCCTGTACTACATGAACAGCCAGGCCTCGGGCGAATTCGACACCATCGCTGGCAATCTGGGCCTGTCCATCGCCGACGGCGGCAAGGTCAGCACCCAGAGCTTCGCGGCCTTCTTCGACTTCAGCGCCAACCTGACCGACAAGTTCAAGGTCTCGCTGGGCGCCCGCGCCACGCGCGATCACAAGCGCAGCAACACCTTCCGCCTGTTCTATCTGGGCGCCACGCGCAGCCCCTATCAGGGCGGCACGCCGCGTCCGGTCCTGCAGACCCGCACCAACTACAGCGCCCAGACCACCTTCTCGCAGTTCACCCCGCGCATCAGCGCCTCATATGAGCTGAGCGACGACCTGAACACCTACGCGTCGTTCTCGAAGGGCTTCAAGTCGGGCGGTTGGGACATGCGCGGCGACGCTCTGATCACCCCGCAGACCGTCAATGGCTACAAGCCCGAAACGGTCGACGCCTATGAAGTCGGTCTGAAGGGCTATCTGTTCGACCGTCGCGTCTCGTTCGCCTCGGCCGCCTTCCTGTCGAAGTACCACGACCAGCAGGTGTCGACCCAGGTGGTTGTCCCGAGCGGCATCGCCAGCTCGATCGACAACGCCGGCGAGGCGACCATGTACGGCGTCGAATTCGAAGCCAAGGCCAAGCTGACCGCCAATCTTTCGGCCAATGTCGCGGTGGGCTACATCCACGCCGAGTACGACACCTTCAGCCGGTTCGTGCCTGGCGGCGCGCCCAACCCCCTCAATCCGGCGACGACCGTGCCGGCCGGTGGCCAGGTGATCAACGTCGCCAAGCTTTATGGCCTGCAGAACACGCCGGAATGGACGGGCAATGTCAGCCTGACCTGGACGGCGGACGTGGCCGGCGGCCTGCTTGCCGTCACCCCCATGATCAGCTATCGCGGCGACTATCAGCAGTTCGAGCTGCCGCTGCCACTGCTGGACCAGAAGGCTTACACCCTGGTCGACATGACAGCGATATGGACGGCGCCGGGCGGCGGCTACAAGCTTGCCCTGACCGGCAAGAACCTGACGGACGAGCGTTATCGGATCGGCGGCTATAACTTCGGCGTCCCGACCTATAACAACTCGGTCATCGGTTTCTATGGCCCGCCGCGCACGGTCTCGGCGAGCCTCGAAGTCGCATTCTGATCTAGGTAAAAACTGGCGGTGGTTCGCTGCAACGAGCCACCGCCATTTGTTTGTCTGAACTATCACGCGTAGCGGGGCACCATGAGCGACAACCAGATCGAGCAATCGGCGACGGGGTCGCGCTACCGCTATGTCGTGCTGGCGATGTTGATCCTCGCCTACACCTTCAATTTCCTGGATCGGCAGATCCTCGGCATCCTGGCCGGGTCGATCAAGGCCGACCTGCACCTTACCGACACCCAGATCGGCCTGATGGGCGGGGTCGCGTTCGCCGCGCTCTACACCACGCTGGGCGTGCCGCTGGCCTGGCTGGCCGACCGTGTCAGCCGGACCTGGATCATGACCGCCGCCCTGACCGTCTGGAGCGGTTTCACGGTGGCCTGCGGGTTCGCCGGCGGCTTCTGGAGCCTGTTCCTGTCGCGCATGGGCGTCGGCGTAGGCGAGGCCGGCGGCGTGGCCCCGGCCTATTCGCTGATCAGCGACTACTTCCCCAAGGACCAGCGGGCCCGGGCCCTGGCGGTCTATTCGTTTGGCATCCCGCTGGGCACGGCCCTGGGCGTGCTGTTCGGCGGCCTGATCGCGGCCTATGTCAACTGGCGCGTCGCCTTTATCATCGTGGGCCTGGCCGGCGTGCTGCTGGCCCCGATCTTCAAGTGGGTGGTCAAGGATCCGCCGCGCGGCGGCATGGACCGTGAACCCGGGGAGGCCGCGCCTCTGGTCGCGCCCAGGGCCCCGGCCTTCGGCAAGGTGCTGGCCACCATCCTTCCCAAGCCCAGCTTCTGGCTGCTGTCGTTCGGCGCGGCCTGTTCGTCGATCTGCGGCTATGGCGTGGCCTTCTGGTTGCCGACCTTCTTCCAGCGCAGCTTCGGCCTGACCCTGCCCGAACGGGCCCTGTTCTACAGCGCCCTGTCGCTGATCGGCGGCGTGGCTGGCATCTGGCTGGGCGGCGTGCTGGCCGACAAGTTTGGCTCCAAGAACAAGGCGGCCTACGCCCTGGCTCCAGCCATCTGCTTCCTGGTAGCCCTGCCGTGCTTCCTGCTGGCCATGAACGTCAATTCGATGGTCTGGGCCTTCCTGCTGTTCCTGATTCCGACCGGTCTGAACCTGGCCTGGCTGGGACCCATTGTCGCAGCGGTGCAGCATCTGGCCCCGGCCTCGATGCGGACCACGACCTCAGCTCTGTTCCTGCTGATCAACAACCTGCTGGGTCTGGCCGTGGGCCTGTGGTTCTTCGGCTATGTCTCCGACCTGCTGGCCCCGCGCTACGGCGCCGAGTCGATGCGCTATGCCCTGTATTATGGCCTGGGCTTCTATGTCGTCGCTGCTGGCCTGCTGATCCTGGCCTCACGCCGACTGAAGCAGGACTGGGTGGAGTAGCTCGGCGTCCCAAGCTTGACCTTGGTTCTGTCACGCGACCTGCCTATAGGAGCGGGCGAAATTCGGGGGACGACATGTCAGGGTTCAAGCTTCTTTCCGGCGCTATGCTCGCCGTTGCACTGCTTGCGGCCTCGGTTCCGGCCCAGGCCGCCGACCCGCTGACCGAGCGCACGGAAAAGCTCAAGTTCGAGTTCAAGAAGGGCAAGAGCTTTCTGCAACCCGGCTATGCCATGGGCGAGTACAGCGGCATCACCCGCCAGTCGGCCAGCACCACCTCGGCCCTGGGGCTGTATGGCAGCGCCAAGTCCAAGGCCGAGATCAGCCTGAACTCGCCCAGCCTGGGCGCCGTCACGATCAAGTGCAAGGGCGGCGAAAGCCGCACGGCCCTGGGCTGGATCACGTTCGATCGCGACAAGCTGGCCTATGTCTGCACGTTCGAGGGCGCCGGCCCCGAGGCGGCGTTCACCCTGGTGCAGTCCAAGGGCGGCCTGATGGCCCGCCTGCAGACGCCGCAGCGCGCCGCTGAATTGCGGCTTGGCGCAGTCACCCTGCGGGCCGAGTCCAAGCAGGTCGGCGCCATGCCCTTCGGACTGACCGCCGGCGCCGTGGGCTATGTGATCCGCAACGGCGACCAGGACGTCGCCGCCGTCGATCTGAGCGGCCTCGGCAAGATCGCCTACCTGCCGTCCAAGGGCGCCGCAGAGCGTGACGCCGCAGCCGTCATGGCCGTGATCCTGATCCTGTTCATGGACAACCCGGTCTAGGCGTTCAGCTGGATTGAGGCCCGCGGCAAGCGCGGGACCGGTAACAGTGCCTTAGGGGCAGGGGCTTCCTTGCCTTGGGCGCTCACGACGGCGGCGCCGCTGTCCTTTCGGACATAAGAAGCGCGCAAGGGGCCACCTTATCGGCCAAGCGCGGTTGCGCCTGCGAAATCACGCTCCTATAACCCGGCCACATTTCAGAAAAGCCGTCGTCGAGACCAGGCACTCATGAACATCCACGAACACCAAGCCAAAGCCGTACTCGCTGAGTTCGGCGCCCCCGTTCCGCGCGGCTTTGCCGTCTTCACAGCGGACGAGGCCTTCGCCGCCGCCGAGAAGCTGGGAACGCCGGTTTTCGTCGTAAAGAGCCAGATCCACGCCGGTGGCCGTGGCAAGGGCACGTTCGAGGGCCTCGGCCCCGACGCCAAGGGCGGCGTTCGCGTCGTCAAGTCGGCGGCTGACGTCAAGACCAACGCCGCCGAAATGCTCGGCCGCGTGCTGGTGACGCACCAGACCGGCCCCAAGGGCAAGCAGGTCAATCGCCTCTACATCGAAGAAGGCGCGGCGATCGCCAAGGAATTCTACCTGTCGCTACTGGTCGATCGCGAAACTTCGATGGTCTCCGTCGTGGCCTCGACTGAAGGCGGCATGGACATCGAGGACGTGGCCCACGCCACCCCGGAAAAGATCCACAGCTTCTCGATCGACCCCGCCACCGGCGTGTGGCCGACCCACCAGCGTGCGCTGGCCAAGGCCCTGGGCCTGACCGGCGGCCTGGCCAAGGAAGCCGCCGTGCTGCTGACGCAGCTCTATACGGCGTTCCTGGCCAAGGACATGGCCATGCTGGAGATCAACCCGCTGATCGTCACCGCCGACGATCACCTGAAGGTCCTGGACGCCAAGCTGTCGTTCGACGGCAACGCCCTCTATCGCCACCCGGACATCAAGGCTCTGCGCGACGAGAGCGAAGAAGACCCCAAGGAAATTGAAGCCTCGAAGTACGACCTGGCCTATATCGCCCTCGACGGCGAAATCGGCTGCATGGTCAACGGCGCTGGCCTGGCCATGGCCACTATGGACATCA
Organism: Caulobacter sp. ErkDOM-E; assembly: GCF_048541895.1. Classification (GTDB taxonomy): domain Bacteria; phylum Pseudomonadota; class Alphaproteobacteria; order Caulobacterales; family Caulobacteraceae; genus Caulobacter. The sequence goes on from NZ_CP183331.1 coordinate 650,364, forward strand.
TCAAGCTGTACGGCGCCGAGCCGGCCAACTTCCTCGATGTCGGCGGCGGCGCCAACAAGGAGAAGGTCACCGCGGCCTTCAAGATCATCACCGCTGACCCCGCCGTGAAGGGCATCCTGGTCAACATCTTCGGCGGCATCATGCGCTGCGACATCATCGCGGAAGGCGTCATCGCCGCCGTGAAGGAAGTCGGCCTGCAGGTTCCGCTGGTGGTGCGCCTGGAAGGCACCAACGTCGAACTCGGCAAGAAAATCATCTCGGAAAGCGGCCTGAACGTCATCGCCGCCAACGACCTGTCTGACGGCGCCGAAAAGATCGTCGCAGCCGTGAAGGGTGCTCGCTAAATGTCGATCCTCATCGGTTCTGAAACCAAGGTCATCTGCCAGGGCATCACCGGCGCCCAGGGCACGTTCCACTCCGAACAGGCCATCGCCTACGGCACCAAGATGGTCGGCGGCGTCACCCCCGGCAAGGGCGGCCAGACCCACATCGGCCTGCCCGTGTACGACACGGTCGGCGAAGCCAAGGAAGCCACCGGCGCCGACGCCTCGGTGATCTACGTGCCGCCTCCCTTCGCGGCCGACTCGATCCTGGAAGCCATCGACGCCGAGATCGGCCTGATCATCTGCATCACCGAAGGCATTCCCGTGCTGGACATGGTCAAGGTGAAGAAGGCTCTGCAGGGCTCGCGCTCGCGCCTGATCGGCCCCAACTGCCCCGGCGTCCTGACGCCCAACCAGTGCAAGATCGGCATCATGCCGGGCGGCATCTTCTCGGCCGGCTCGGTCGGCGTCGTGTCGCGTTCGGGCACCCTGACCTATGAAGCCGTGTTCCAGACCACCAACGCTGGCCTCGGCCAGACCACGGCGGTCGGCATCGGCGGCGACCCGGTCAAGGGCACCGAGTTCATCGACATCCTGGAACTCTTCCTCGCCGACGAAGCCACCAAGTCGATCGTCATGATCGGCGAAATCGGCGGCTCGGCCGAAGAAGAAGCCGCCCAGTTCATTGCTGACGAAGCCAAGCGCGGCCGCAGCAAGCCCATGGTCGGCTTCATCGCCGGCCGCACGGCCCCTCCCGGCCGTCACATGGGCCACGCCGGCGCGATCATTTCGGGCGGCAAGGGCGGCGCGGAAGACAAGATCGCGGCGATGGAAGCTGCGGGCATCCGCGTTTCGCCGTCGCCGGCCAAGCTGGGCGAAACCCTGCTTGAGGTCCTCAAGGGCTAAAGACACACCGAAACCCCGCCTCGCGGGGCCCAGGTTTTTTGCGACCGCCAGTCGACGATCCGAAAAAATCACCTGGGCCCCTGCCGATGGCGGGCGCCCGGGTGATTGAGACACTATATTTACGGGCCTGGGTTACCGGTCCTGTAGACCGACGGATCTAAGGCAAAGAACCATGGCGGACGACGCAGGCATCATCAATCAGGTCTTGACCGAGACCAGCTTCCTCTACGGCGCCAATGCGGCGTTCGTTGAAGACCTGTACGCCCAGTGGGCCAGCGACCCCAATTCGGTCGAACCCTCGTGGAAAGCCTTCTTCTCGACGCTTCAGGAACAGGCCGACCAGGTCAAGCGCGCCGCGCAGGACCCGGCCTGGACCCCGCGCCCGGTTCCGACAGCGCGCCCCGACTGGCTTTCAGCGCTTGATGGCCAGTGGCCCTCGGTGGCGCCGGCCGTCGAGGCCAAGATGGCCAAGGCCATCGAAGGCAAGGCTCCGGGCAGCTCGTCCGAAGCGGTTCGCGCCGCCACGCTGGACAGCCTGCGCGCCATCATGATGATCCGGGCTTACCGGATGCGCGGTCACCTGGCCGCCAATCTCGACCCGCTGGGCCTGGAGCCCAAGCCGCCGGCCCCCGAACTTGATCCCGCCACTTATGGCTTCTCGGAAGCCGACTATGATCGCTCGATCTTCCTGGACTTCGTGCTGGGCATGGAGACCTCGACGATCCGCGAGATCCTGTCGATCCTGCGCCGCACCTATGGCGGCAGCGTCGGCGTGCAGTACATGCACATCTCCGACCCGCACGAAAAGGCCTGGCTGCAGGAGCGGATCGAGGGTCGCGACAAGGAAATCGTGTTCTCGAAAGAGGGCAAGGTCGCCATCCTCAAGAAGCTGATCGAGACCGAGGGTTTCGAGCGCTTCCTGCACAAGCGCTTCCCCGGCACCAAGCGGTTCGGCATCGACGGCGGCGAAGCCATGGTTCCGGCCATGGAGCAGATCATCAAGCGCGGCGGTTCGCTGGGCGTGAAGGACATCGTCCTGGGCATGCCGCACCGCGGCCGCTTGAACGTCCTGGCCGCCGTGATGGGCAAGCCCTACCACGTGATTTTCCACGAGTTCCAGGGCGGCACCAGCCTGCCTTCGGACGTCGAGGGTTCGGGCGACGTCAAGTATCACATGGGCGCCTCGTCGGACCGTGAGTTCGACGACAACAAGGTCCACCTGTCGCTGACGGCCAACCCGTCGCACCTGGAAATCGTCAACCCCGTCGTGATCGGCAAGGCCCGCGCCAAGCAGGCTTTCCTGCTGCGCGAGACCCCCGACGCCGGCCGCGGCCATGTGCTGCCGCTGCTGCTGCACGGTGACGCGGCTTTCGCCGGCCAGGGCGTGGTGGCCGAGTGCTTCACCCTGTCGGGCCTGAAGGGCTACCGCACGGGCGGCACCATCCACTTCATCGTCAACAACCAGATCGGGTTCACCACCAGCCCGCGCTATTCGCGCAGCTCGCCCTATCCGTCGGATGTGGCGCTGATGGTCGAAGCCCCGATCTTCCACGTCAACGGCGACGATCCCGAAGCCGTGGTCTATGCGGCCAAGGTCGCTACCGAATATCGCCAGATGTTCGGCAAGGACGTCGTGGTCGACATGTTCTGCTATCGCCGGTTCGGTCACAACGAGGGCGACGACCCGACGATGACCTCGCCGTTGATGTACGCCAAGATCAAGGGTCACCCTTCGACCCGTGAGCTGTATGGCAATCGCCTGATCGCCGAGGGCGTCATCAACCAGGGCGAAGTCGACACCTGGGTGACCGAGTTCGAGACCTTCCTCGACAAGGAATTCGACGCCGGCAAGACCTACAAGGCCAACAAGGCCGACTGGCTGGACGGCAAGTGGGCCGGCCTGGCCACGCCCGCCGACGAAGAGCGTCGCGGCTCGACCGCCTTCCCGGCCACGCGTCTGCTGGAGATCGGCCGCCAGATCACGACCATCCCGGACCGCATCGACGCCCACAAGACCGTCAAGCGCGTCATCGAGAACCGTCGCGAAGCCATCGAAAAGGGCGAGGGCCTCGACTGGGGCACCGCCGAGCATCTGGCCTTCGCCACCCTGCTCGACGAGGGCTTCCCGGTTCGCCTGTCGGGCCAGGACAGTGTGCGCGGCACCTTCACCCAGCGCCATTCCGACGTCATCGACCAGACGACCGAGGAGCACTACACGCCGCTGAACAACATCGGTCCGAACCAGGCCCACTACGAGGTCATCGACTCGGCCCTGTCGGAAGAGGCGGTGCTGGGCTTCGAATACGGCTTCTCGCTGGCTGATCCGAACACGCTCACCCTGTGGGAAGGCCAGTTCGGCGACTTCGTGAACGGCGCCCAGGTGGTGATCGACCAATTCATCAGCTCGGGCGAGCGCAAGTGGCTGCGGATGAGCGGTCTGGTGATGCTTCTGCCGCACGGCTATGAGGGCCAGGGTCCCGAGCACAGCTCGGCCCGCCTGGAGCGCTTCCTGCAGTCGTGCGCCGAGGACAACATGCAGGTGCTCAACTGCACCACGCCGGCCAACTATTTCCACGCCCTGCGTCGCCAGATGCACCGCGAGTTCCGCAAGCCGCTGGTGGTCATGACCCCCAAGAGCCTGCTGCGCCACAAGCGCGCCGTCTCCAACATGGCCGATCTGGCGGAAGGCTCGTCCTTCCACCGCGTGATGATCGACGGGGCCGAGGCCGGCTGCGACGTCGGCGGCGTGACCCTGGCCGGCGACGATCAGATCAAGCGTGTCGTGCTCTGCTCGGGCAAGGTCTATTTCGATCTGGTCGACGCTCGCGCCAAGAGCGGCCGCAACGACGTCTATCTGCTGCGTCTGGAACAGTTCTATCCGTGGCCGATGAAGTCGCTTTTGGGCGTGCTGGGCCGGTTCAAAAACGCCGAACTGGTCTGGGTTCAGGAAGAGCCCAAGAACATGGGCGGCTGGACGTTCGTTGATCCGTGGATCGAACTGACGCTTGCCAAGCTGGACATCAAGGCCAAGCGCGCGCGCTATATCGGTCGACCGGCCAGCGCTTCGACGGCGGCGGGTCTGATGAGCCGCCACCTGAAGGAACTGCAGGCCTTCCTCGACGAGACCTTCGCCTAGCTTTATCGATAGGGCCCCGTCCTTCGCGGCGGGGCCGTTTCCACCTGCCCCGCTACACTAGACCGGCACAAACGAGAGACATCGGAACCCCCATGGCCGACATCATGACCCCCGCCCTCGGCGAATCCGTCACCGAAGCGACGGTCGCGCGCTGGACCAAGAAGGTCGGCGAGGCGGTCAAGAAGGACGAGATCCTCATCGAGCTCGAGACCGACAAGGTCAGCCTGGAAGTCGCCTCGCCCTCCGACGGCGTGCTGACCGCGATCGGCGCCGAAGAGGGCGCGACCGTTGTTCCGGGTACGGTCCTGGGCATCGTGACCGAAGGCGCGACCGCCTCGGCCGCCCCGGCGGCTGCAGCCCCCGCTCCGAAGGCCGCTGCACCGGCTCCCGCGCCCGCTCCGGTCGTCGCCGCAGCGCCGGCCCCGGCCGCTGCTGCGCCGGTCAGCCCGGCCCCGGCCCGCATCGCCGCCGAGAACAATCTGGACCTGTCGACCGTGGCCGGCACCGGCAAGGACGGCCGGGTGACCAAGGGCGACGCCCTTGCCGCCCTGGAAGCCCGCGCCTCGGCTCCGGCTCCGGCCGCCGCGCCGTCGGCTCCGCGTCCGCTCCATGAGCGCGAAGAGCGCGTGAAGATGACGCGCCTGCGTCAGACGATCGCCCGTCGCCTGAAGGAAGCCCAGAACAACGCCGCCATGCTGACGACCTTCAACGAGGTCGACATGAGTGCGGTGATGGCCCTGCGCGGTCAGTACAAGGACATTTTCGAAAAGAAGCACGGCGTGAAGCTGGGCTTCATGTCGTTCTTCACCAAGGCCGTCGTCGCCGCCCTCAAGGCCGTGCCGGACGTCAATGCCGAGATCGACGGCACCGACATCGTCTACAAGAACCACTATGACATCGGCGTCGCCGTCGGCACCGAAAAGGGCCTGGTGGTTCCGGTCGTCCGTGACGCCGACGCCATGAACCTGGCCGAGATCGAAAAGGCCATCGGCGCGCTCGGCAAGAAGGCTCGTGACGGCCAGCTGTCGATCGACGACATGCAGGGCGGCACCTTCACGATCACCAACGGCGGCATCTACGGCTCGCTGATGTCGACCCCGATCCTCAATGCGCCGCAGTCGGGCATCCTGGGCATGCACGCGATCAAGGACCGCGCCATGGTCGTGAACGGCAAGATCGAGATCCGGCCGATGATGTACCTGGCCCTCAGCTACGACCACCGCGTCGTCGACGGCCAAGGCGCCGTGACCTTCCTGGTCAAGGTCAAGGAAGCGCTGGAAGATCCGCAGCGCCTGCTGCTGGAACTGTAGTCCCGACGCATCGTCGAACGTTGAAGGGGCCGCGAAAGCGGCCCCTTTTGCGTTGTGGCGACGGGTGTATGCTCGACCGACAGCCACGGATCATCACCATGACCGACCCGGTTCCCGAGCCCGTCCGCGCCACGCTGTTCGTTCACGGCAGGAGCCAGGCCCTGTGCCTTCCGGAAGGCTGCCGCTTCGAGGGGGTAGAGGTCGCCATTCGCCGCGAGGGCGCCAAGGTCATCCTTGAGCCGATAACCACGGCGTCGTCCGAAGCCGGTGATTGAGAGACGTACGCTTGCAGGCCCTAGGCGGACATTGGTTTTGAGCGAGAAGCTACGGACAAGGCTTGCTCCATCGCGCGTACGAGGATCGGGAGCTCTCCAGAAATCCAGGTCAGTTGCTCGACCGAAAAGGCGATTGGCTCGCTAATCAGTTCAGCCACGATGCGACCGTCGCCCCAAACAAGGTCCGCACTTTCGATCGAAGGCGCGTCATCGAGGTGGGCGATCACCACGGTGAGATCCAGCAAATCTGTTTGAGTTTCCTCGTCGTAGGCTAGGCACGACAAGCCAAATGCATGAGCCTGATATGCGGTGCTCCCTCCTACGGCGCTATCCACGATGCTCGCCTTCCAAGCTGGATGCTTGCGGCGAAAATCCTCGGCTAGCTCTTCCATGATTAGCAGTAGAGAGGCGCGCGCTTGGTCCACAGTCATTGCTTGCCTCACCAAAAAGCACCTTGTCGGCACGAGTGTATGCGAAGCCGCAGCGCCCAAGAACCGCCCGTTGCAGAAGCTGCGGAGGTCCGCTTTTGGCTCTTCTTCATCCGCTCTCCCCGGCGAAAGCCGGGGCCCAGATTCAGCCTGAGCGTCTGGGGATGTTGCGCCTTCTGACCTAGCAAACGCACCAGGCGCTCTGGGTTCGATCTGGGCCCCGGCTTTCGCCGGGGAGAGCGGAGGAAAGAGCTTGGCCCTGAATTCACCCACCGCCGACCCTCGAAGGGGCGGGGCCCAGCTAGTCATCTGATGCGAGACGCTATCAGTCCGGCCTTGGCCCCGGCCACACCGTCTTGAACGCCTCCAGCGCCGCCGGGTGGTAGATCGTGCTGTGCTGCAATCTCGGCATCGGATCATAGCGCCAGCTAAGGCCCTTGGGCGGCGCGGCGTTGAGGGCGGCCAACACTTTGTCGACGCCCTCCTGCATGGTTGAGCCCTCATCGCCGATGGTCAGGTAGAGACGCCGCTCGCCCGCCGGCCAGAGCGCCAGGTCAGCCGCCGCGCCCTTGGCCAGGCTCTGGTCGTCCCACCACAGGCTGGGGCTGGCGGCGATATAGGCGTCAAAGAGTGCCGGTTGTTTCAGGAAGGTCTCGACCACGAACAGGCCGGCCTGGGACTCGCCGATGAGGGCGGTTTCGCCGCTGGTGCGATAGCGAGCCGCGATCCACGGCTTCAGCTCTTGGCCCAGGAACTGGCGATAGGCCGCCGAGCCGCCGCTGGTCGGGAAGTCGCTGCGCTCCTTGGCGACCGTGGTGGGGTGGGTCAGGTCGCGCCGGCGATCGACGCCCTCGATCCCGACAACGATCATCTCGCGATAGGTCCACGACAGCTCGCCCAGCTGGGCCAGGCCCGCGATGTGGGGGAAGTCCTCCTGCTCGCCGCCGTCCAGCAGATACAGCACCGGATAGGTCTTGGCGGGGCTGCCGGCATAGCTGGCCGGCAGGTGGACATTGATCCGCCGCGTATCCTTCAGGACCTTCGAGTCCAGGGTCAGGGACTGGCCGATGATGATTGGACGGCCTTCGGCGGGCGCGGTCTGGGCCAGGGCCGGGGCAGCGGCCAGCAGGGTCAGGGCGAGGGCGAGGGGGCGAAGCATGGGCGTCACGCTAAGGCGCGTTGCAGGGCGAAGAAAGGGGATCCCTGAGCCCCTCCGGGCGCGCGACGCGCCTCCTCCGCAGACGGAGGACGCACGCCTGGCGGTCACGCTGGGGCAAGCGGTCAGGGTCATGACGCCCAAACGCCGGATTTCGCGTCCCTTTCAGCGTGCGAAGCGTCGAAAGCGGGTTTCGTTTTAACCGTTCGCGCTCTAAGGAACTTCCGCCTCCAAAGGTCTGACAGTGCGGCCGGCGAGGCCCCATATTCTGTCCGGCGCCGCTCCCGGCGCGTCCTGAAGGCAAAGACCCATGGCTCAGTACGACGTCGTCATCATCGGGGGCGGTCCCGGCGGCTATAATGGCGCGATCCGCGCCGGTCAGCTGGGCCTGAAGGTCGCCATCATCGAAGGTCGCGGCAAGCTGGGCGGCACCTGCCTGAACGTCGGCTGCATGCCCTCCAAGGCCCTGCTGCACGCGTCGGAACTGTATGACTCGGCCACGAATGGCGAGTTCGCCAAGCTGGGCATCGAGGTGAAGCCCAAGCTGAACCTGCCCCAGATGATGGCCCAGAAGGCCGAGAGCGTCGAAGCCCTGACCAAGGGCGTCGAGTTCCTGATGAAGAAGAACAAGGTCGACTACATCAAGGGCTGGGGCCGCATCGCCGGGCCCGGCAAGGTGGTCGTGAAGGCCGAGGACGGTTCGGAAACCACCCTCGAAACCAAGAACATCGTCATCGCCACGGGCTCGGAGCCCACCCCGCTGCCGGGCGTCACCGTCGACAACACGCGCATCGTCGACTCGACCGGCGCCCTGTCACTGGCTGAAGTGCCCAAGAGCCTGGTCGTCATCGGCGCCGGCGTCATCGGGCTGGAGCTCGGCTCGGTGTGGCGTCGCCTGGGCGCCGAAGTCACCGTGGTCGAATATCTGGACCGTATCTGTCCGGGCCTGGACGATGACACCGCCAAGGTGTTCCAGCGCAGCCTGACCAAGCAGGGCTTCAAGTTCCAGCTGGGCGCCAAGGTCACCGGCGCCAAGGCTTCGGCCAAGGGCGTCGAGCTGACCGTCGAGCCGGTCGCCGGCGGCGCGGCCCAGACCCTGTCGGCTGACTATGTACTGGTCGCTATCGGTCGTCGTCCGTACACGGAAGGCCTTGGCCTCGACACGGTCGGCGTGGTTCCCGACAAGCGCGGCATGATCGCCAATAGCCACTTCAAGACCACGGCGCCGGGCGTTTGGGTGATCGGCGACGTGACGTCGGGCCCGATGCTGGCCCACAAGGCCGAGGACGAGGGCGTGGCCTGTATCGAGCTGATCGCGGGCAAGGCCGGCCACGTGAACTATGACCTGATCCCCGGCGTCATCTACACCAAGCCGGAAGTGGCCACGGTGGGCAAGACCGAGGAAGAGCTGAAGGCCGCAGGCATCGCCTACAAGGTCGGCAAGTTCCCGTTCAGCGCCAACAGCCGCGCCAAGATCAATCACGAGGGCGAAGGCCAGGTGAAGGTTCTGGCCGACGCCGCGACCGACCGCATCCTGGGCGTCCACATGGTGGGCCCCAATGTCGGCGACATGATCGGCGAATACTGCGTGGCCATGGAGTTTGGCGGCGCGTCGGAAGACGTGGCCCGCACCTGCCACCCGCACCCGACCCGGTCGGAGGCCCTGCGCCAGGCGGCCATGGGCGTCGAAGGCTGGACCATGCAGGCCTGATCGGCCTGTCTGAAATTCAATAACGCCGTTCGATCAATCGGACGAGGAGTGGCGGGGTTTCGGCAACGGAACCCCGCCATGTTTCTGTCTGCCCCACCCGATAGCCTCCCAAAGAAAAGACCCCGCCGGTTGTTCGGCAGGGCCTGAAGGTTTGGGGCGGGTGCTCCGCGCGCTCAGCTCGTCTTGCGGGCCTCGCGCGCCAGTTTCTCGGCCTCTCGCTCCATCTCGTCGGCCTGGGCGGGCATTTGCGCCGCCACGGCGCGCAGCTCGGCGTCGGTGACCACATTGCCGCGCGCGCGGTTCTCGGCGATCTGCCGGGCGCGATAGGCAGGGTCGCGCAGGCGTACCGCCTCGGCGCGCAGATCCCGGGCGCCCTTGCGGATCCGTTCGGCGCCCTGGGCCATCTGGACGCGGGCCTGGACCATGTGCCGGGTTGCTTCCTGGCGGGCGCGTTCGCCGATCATGCGGGCCTTTTCGCCTTCAACCCGGGCTTGGTCGGCCTCAACTCGCGCTTCGTCAGCCGCGAGACGGGCGATCTCGGCCTGGGCGCGGCTGGCCTCGGCCCTCAGGCGGGCCTGGTCGGCCTGCTGCCGGGCGCCGGCGGCCTGGGCGCGGGCTTCCGCGGCCTGGATGCGAGCCTCTGCCGCCACGGCGCGAGCCTCCGCGGCCTCCCGACGGTCAGCGGGCGTGGCGACCCGGAAATAGCTGTAGGCGACGCCTTCCGCCGGCGCGGCCGGGAGAGCGGGCGGGGCAGGGGGCGCGGGAGGCGCCTCGATCGTCATCGGCGCGGCCGGTGCGGCCGGCAGGGGCGGCAGGGGCGGGGCCACGGGCGCGACCTGCGAAACGGGAGGCGCCGGCGGCGCGGGCGGCGCGATCCAGTCCTGGCGGCTCAGGCCCAGGGCGGCCAGCGGCGTGGCGACCACGGCCAGGGCGGCGATGGTCAGGGCGATGGTCAGCGGGCGGCGGCGAGCCGGCTTGTCAGTCATGATGCAGGCGATCCTTGTCTTCAGCGTGCGAGCGTCGGCGGCCATGGCGGTCGCGGCGCGCGGCGCGCTTCGGTTAGGGGGTGGATAGGCGGCCAGTCGGACCAGGGCCCTGGCGTAGAGGGTGCGGTCGACGGTCTGGAGCGCGGCGGCGTCGGCGGCCTCTTCCGACCGGTCAGCGAGCACCGCGTGCAGGCGCCAGACCAGGGGATTGAACCAGAACAGGGCCAGGGCCAGACGGGAGAGCACCAGGAAGATCCAGTCATGGCGCCGCAGATGGGCCATCTCGTGGGCCAGGATGGCGGGGGCGGCGTGGCGCTCGGCCAGGCTGCCCGGATCGATCAGGATAAAGCCGGGCGCCACGCCCCAGCTGAGGGGGCTGGTCAGCCGCTCGCTGGACACCAGGCGGGGGCGGTCGACCGGCGGCAGGTGTTCCAACGGCGCCGACCATGCCGGGCAGGTCACCGGGTGGCCCTGGCTCGTCCAGCGGTGCAGGGTCAGCAGTCCCAGCTGCAGCCGGCCGGCCACGGCGACTACGCCGAGCAGCCACAGGCCGCCAATCACCTGGATGGACGGCGGCCACGACAGCAGGGGTGCGGTCGCTTCGCCGGTCAGGACCGGTGCGAGCGGGGCGGGCATGTCCGGCGAGGCCGGCGGCAACAGCGCCAGGTTTATCGCGGGCAGGACGTTCATGATGACCGGCAGGGCCAGCAGCAGGCAGACCGTGGCGCGCAGGATGTCCACCCGGTCGACGGGGCGCTGGGCCAGGAAGCGGGCGCAGGCCAGACCGGCGCCGGAGACAAGGCTGGACTTAACCAGCAGCGACAGGAGCAGGCCCGCGGTCATGAGCGCGGCTCCACGGCCCGGTCGATCACCTGTTCCAGGGCGGCGGCTTCTTCGGGGGTCAGCCGCTGGCCAAGGCCCAGCAGGGCGGTGGCGGCGCTGGCGGCCGAGCCGGCGAAGAAGGTGTCGATCATGCGCCGCAGGGCGCTAGCGGCGACGGCCTCGGTCTGCTGGACAGGGCTGAACACGAAGCCGCCGGGTCCGCTGGACCGCTCGACCAGACCCTTGGCCTCCAGGCGCGAGAGCATGGTGCGGACGGCCGAATCGCTCAGCGGGTCGGACAGCGCGCCGCGCACTCCGGCGGCCGTACTGGCCTCCAGGCGGCAGAGGGTCTCGAAGACCTCGCGTTCGCGGCGGGGCAGGGATTCGATCATGGCGGTCTCCACGACAGTGTCGTCGCTACATGTGTAGCGCTACATCTGTAGTGACGCCAGCCGTCGTGACGGCTATCCGGATGAAATCGTGGTAACCTGAGCGCCCGCCTGCCGGCCTTGCCTCGGGGCCAGAAAAAAGGCCCCGCCAGTTTCCCGGCGGGGCCTCGAGTTCTTCAGGGGAGGAACGCCCCAAGAGGGGGGTCTGGGGCGCCTTACGCTACGCTACTAAAACTCTTCCCATTCCTCGGCGGCCGGCTTGGCCGAACCGGCGAAGGCGGCGAGCTTGGCCTGGGCGGCGCGGACCGGATTGGCGCCCGGGCGGCTGGCCGACGAGGCCGGCTGCAGGGTGGGGCGCGTGGCCGGGGCGGCCGGACGGCGGGCGGGGGCGCGCGCCGTCGAGGTGTTGGATCCGCTGACCTGGAAGCGCGAGATCATCTGCATCAGGTTGCCGGCCTCGCCCTTCAGCGAGTGGCTGGCGGCGGTGGACTGCTCGACCATGGCCGCGTTCTGCTGGACAGTCTGGTCCATCTGATTGACGGCGGCGTTGACCTCGTTGAGGCCTGTGGCCTGCTCGGCGCCGCCGGCGGCGATCTCGCTGACCAGGGCGTCGATTTCGCTGACCTTGGCGACGATGGCCTGCAGGGCCTCGCCGGTCTGGCCCACCATCGACACGCCCTGACCCACTTGCTGGGTCGAGGTCGAGATCAGGGTCTTGATTTCCTTGGCGGCGTCGGCGGAGCGCTGGGCGAGAGCCCGGACTTCCTGGGCGACGACCGCGAAGCCACGGCCGGCTTCACCGGCGCGAGCCGCCTCAACGCCGGCGTTCAGGGCCAGCAGGTTGGTCTGGAAGGCGATCTCGTCGATGACGCCGATGATCTGGCTGATCGACTGCGAGGACTTCTCGATCTGGTTCATGGCGTCGACGGCGCTGCGGACCACGACGCTGGAGCGTTCGGCGTCGGCGCGGGTCGAGCCGACAACCCGCGAGGCTTCGACGGCGCCGGCCGACGAACGCTTCACCGTGGCGGTGATCTCGTCCAGGGCGGCGGCGGTTTCTTCCAGGCTGGCGGCCTGCTGCTCGCTGCGGCGCGACAGGTCGTCGGAGGCCGAGGCGATCTCATCGGCGCCGGCGCCGATGCTGCTGGCGGCGTGCACGATGGTGCGCATCGCCTCTTCCATCTGCGAGATCGACTCGTTGAAGTCGGACTGCAGGCGCTTGTAGGCGTCCGGGAACTCCTGATCGACGCGATAGGTCAGGTCGCCTTCGGCCAGCTTGTTCAGGCCCGTGGCGAGGTTTTCCATGACGAAGGCCTGCTCGCGGGCGGCCGCGTCGGCGGCTTCCTGGTTGCGGCGGCGTTCGGCGTCGGTCTCGGCCGACAGGCGCTGCTGGTTGGCTTCGGCGGTGCGCAGGGCCAGGGCGTTATCCTTGAACACCTGGACCGAGCGGGCCATGGCGCCGACCTCGTCCTTGCGCTGGGCGCCGATCACGTCGACGTCAACCGAACCCAGGGCCAGGGTTTCCATGGTCTTGGACAGGTTGTTCAGCGGCGCGGAGATTTTGGAGCGGCCGATCCAGATGGCGAACAAAAGGGCCAGGCCGGCGCTGATCACGCCGAACAGCACGCTGATGATGGTGCCCGTCGTGGCTTCCTTTTCGGCCTTGGCGACCATCACCTTGGTGGCTTCGTAGTGGTCGTTGTTCCACTTTGTGACATCTTTGCCGAGGCTGGCGATGTCGGGATCGATCACGGCCATGACCATGATCGCCGCTTCGTCGGCGTCCATCATGGCCAGGTCGGCGCCCTGGCGAGCGCTGGAATAGATCTTTTCCAGACGGGCGCCGTAGTCGGCCAGCGTCTTGGCGGCGCTGGGGTCGGCTTTCTTGACTAGGGCCAGGCGCTCCTTGGCTTCCTTGTAGGCCGCATCCAGGTCGGCGCTGGCCTCGGCGGCTTCCGGAGAGCTCCCGGTGTTGGACACGGTGCGATAGGCCGCATAGCCGATCGTCATGACCCGCCGGTTGAAGCGCGAGGCTTCCAGCTCGGCCGGCGCGCGCTCTTCGACGAGAACCCTGGTGGCCACCTCGGCCTGTTTGGCCTGCCAGGCGCCCATGCCGACGATGGCCAGGGCCACCACGGTCAGAACCACGGCCGGCATGGCCACCTTGGTCGAAATCTTCAGATCGTCGAATTTCATCGCTAGCCCCATGTCCGCAACGCCCGCCAATCGGAAGACAGGCGTCGGTTCTTGAGACCAGAAGGCGCGCGGGCAGTAAAAACGCGGTTAATTCCCGGAATCTGCGGTGACCATCGCGACAAGATGCCCCAGATTGCTACTCATAATGAGGATGGGCCTTGGCATAGGCGGCCATCAGGCCGGCGGCGTCGACCTGGGTATAGCGCTGGGTGGTCGACAGCGAGGCATGGCCCAGCAGTTCCTGGATCGAGCGCAGGTCTGCGCCGGCCCCCAGCAGGTGGGTCGCGAAGGCGTGGCGCAGGGCGTGTGGCGTCACCCGGTCAGACAGCCCCAGACGGCCGCGCAGGATCTGCACCGAAGCCTGGACATGGCGCGGCGACAGCGGGCCGCCACGCTTGGCGCGAAACAGCGGCTCGTCTGGCGACAGCACGAAGGGCAGGGCGGCGAGATAGAGGTTGATCGCCTCGCGCACCGCGTCCAGCACCGGCACGATCCGGGTCTTGCCGCCCTTGCCGGTGATGCGAAGGGTTTCGCCCAGGGGCGCGTTGCGACGCAGCAGGGACAGCCCCTCGGAGATGCGCAGACCGCAACCCCAAAGCAGGGTCAGCACCGCCTCGTCGCGGGCCACTTCCCAGTCGTCGCGGTCGGGCCCATCGCCAGATACGGACCCGATCTCATGGATCAGGCCGTAGGCCTGGTCTTCGGTGACCGGGCGCGGCAGGCCAACCTTCAGGCGCGGGCCGCGCACCAGCGCGATCTGGGGGTTGGGCGTGTCCAGCCGCTGGTCGAGGAAGCGGTGGAAGGCGCGGATCGACGACAGGCTTTGGGACAGCGAGCGCGGGGCCAGGGCGTCGTCGCCGCTGCGGCGGAAGGCCAGATAGGCGCGCAGCTCGGCCGCCGTGATCGCGCCTAGGGCGGTCAGTGTCACGGTCTCGCCGCGATGGCGTTCCAGGAAGTTCAGATAGGCCAGGACGTTGTCGCCATAGGCCCGCACGGTGCGCGGCGAGGCGCGGCGCTCGTGCTCCAGATGGTCGTGCCAGGCGACGAGGGCCTGGCGGCCGCTCGTCACAGGTGAGGTCACAGAACGGGCCAGCGCTCGGCGGTGCGCTCGACCACCCGGGCCAGGAAGGCCACCAGCTCGGAGCCCATGTCGGGGGTGAAGGCCTCGGGGTCGGACGAGCCGAACGCCAGGATGCCCTGCCGCGAAGGCTCCCACAGGGCCATGCGGACCATGGCCATGCTGCGGATGTGATCCAGCTTGTCGCCGAACAGACCCAGGGCCGGAGCATAGAAGCCCATGCGCGCCACGGCGTGGTCGCCCATCAGCATGTCGATCTGGCCCTCGATCAGGGCGTGCCAGCCGGCCGGAACCCGGCCCGGACCTTCCAGGGCGATGACGCCGGTGGTCAGGGAAAAGCGCAGATTGGCCATTTCGTCGACGCGGCGGGCCAGGTCGGAATGGTTGCGGGCGTCCAGCAGGTCGATGACCGCGGCGTGGGTCTGGGCCTGGGCCGAGAAATTGGCGCGGGCGGTGTCCTCGATCTCGCGGCGGACCACGGCTTCGCGCTTGTGGGCGGCGGAGGCGCGGGCCAGGGCGGCGGGGCCAAAGTCGATGATATTGCCGCCATCGACCCGCAGGCCCAGCTCGCCCAGCAGGCCGCTGTCGTCGCGCAGGAAGTCGGGCTCATCGCGCAGGAAGGCGCGGACGACCTCGGGATCGACGGGCTTCATCAAGGCTTGGGTCGCGTCGCTCATCGTCGGTCTTCTCCGCCCCACGGCAAATCCACTCAGAGGCGCGGCATCAAACCCCATATCGGTTAACGCCGGCTTGCGGCCCGTGACGATGCTTGATCTCGACCCGGAGGGACTTTCACGGCAGAAGCTGTTTTCCATGCCGCGCATCGCTTCCGTCCTTCTGCCCATGCCGTTGCCGGAGGCGTTCGACTATGCCGAGCCCGAGGGGCTGGGCCTGGCGATCGGCGACCATGTGACCGTGCCCCTGGGGCCCCGCGTGATTCGCGGTGTGGTCACCGCCCTGCGCGACGGGACCGGCGGCAACCGGCCGCTGAAACCGGTTCTTGAAAAGCTGGACGATCCGTCCCTGCCGCCCGGCGTGCTGACCTTCATCGACTGGGCGGCGCGCTATTCGGTCGATGTTCCGGGCTGGCCGCTGGCCATGGCCCTGCGCGGCCTGCGCCATCCGCCGCCCAAGCCCGACAAGGTGCTGGTGCTCACCGGCTCGCAGCCCATCCGCATGACGCCGGCCCGCCTCAAGGTGCTGGCGGCGGCCCAGGGCGGGCCGATGTCGGGCGCGGCCTTGGCCAATCTGGCGGGGGTCTCGGCCGGTGTTGTGAAGGGCCTGGTCGATGAAGGCGCGCTGGCCGTCGAATATGTCGAGGCTGACAAGAGCTTCCCCGCCCCCGACCTGTCGCTGCCGCCCCAGTCGCTGAACGCCAGCCAGCAGGCCTGCGCGGATGTGCTGGGCGAGATGCTGGGGCAGGGCGGCTTCCAGGCGGCGCTGCTGGACGGCGTCACCGGCTCGGGCAAGACCGAAGTCTATCTGGAGGCTGTCGCCGCCGCCCTGGCCGAGGATCCAGACTCGCAGGTCCTGATCCTCCTGCCCGAGATCGCCCTGACCCAGGCGGTGATGAGCCGCTTCGAGGCGCGGTTCGGGGCGGCCGCGGCCGAGTGGCATTCCGGCGTCGCCCCGCCCAAACGCCGGCGCGTCTGGGAAGGCGTGGCCAGCGGCCAGGCGCGGATCGTGGTCGGCGCCCGCTCGGCCCTGTTCCTGCCGTTCCGCAAGCTGCGGCTGATCGTGGTCGACGAAGAGCATGACAGCTCGTTCAAACAGGAAGAGGGCTTCATCTATCAGGCCCGCGACCTGGCCGTGGCCCGCGCCAAGATCGAGGGCGCGCTGGTGGTGCTGGCCTCGGCCACGCCGTCGCTGGAAAGTCTGTTCAACGCCCAGAGCGGTCGCTACCGCTGGCTGCGGCTGAGCGCCCGGCACGGGGCGGCGCAGTTGCCCGACATCAGCCTGATCGACCTGCGCGAGACCCCGCCCGAGGCCGGCCGCTGGCTGTCACCGCCGCTGATCAAGGCCATGACCGTGACCCTGGCGCGGGGCGAGCAGTCGATGCTGTTCCTCAACCGCCGGGGCTATGCGCCGCTGGTGCTGTGCAAGTCGTGCGGCGAGAAGATGAAATCGCCCGACACCGACAGCTGGCTGGTCGAGCACCGCTATACCGGGCGTCTGGTCTGCCACCTGACCGGCTTCTCGATGAAGAAGCCCGAGGCCTGCCCGGCCTGCGGGGCCAAGGATAGCCTGGTGTCGATCGGCCCGGGGGTCGAGCGGGTGGAGGAGGAGGCGCGCTTCCTGTTTCCGACCGCGCGGATCGCGGTGTTCTCGTCCGACACGGTGATGGACGCGGCCGGGGCGCGGGCCCTGGTCGAGAGCATGGCGGCGGGCGAGATCGACATCCTGGTGGCCACTCAGGCGGCGGCCAAGGGCCACAACTTCCCCAACCTCACCCTGGTGGGCGTGGTCGACGCCGATCTGTCCCTGCGCGGCGGCGATCTGCGGGCCGGCGAGCGGACCTTCCAGTTGCTGGCCCAGGCGGCCGGCCGGGCCGGACGCCACGAAAAGCCGGGGCGGGCCATGCTGCAGACCTACACCCCCGACCATGCCGTGCTGCAGGCCCTGAAGGCCCAGGACCGCGACGCCTTTGTCGAGGCCGAACTGCGCATGCGCGAAGAGGCGGGCCTGCCCCCGTTCGGACGGCTGGCGGCGGTGATCGCCTCTGGCCCCGATGGCGCGGCCCTCGACGCCTATGTCGAGGCCCTGGCGGCGGTGATCCCCAATGCCGAAGGCGTGGAGGTGTTCGGCCCCGCCGACGCGCCCCTGACCCTGGTGCGCGGTCGCCGCCGCAAGCGGTTCCTGGTTCGGGCCGATCGCAGCGTGGACCTGCAGGGCTTCATGTCAGCCTGGCGGGCGCGGGCCAGGATCCCGAACTCGGTGCGGGTGGTGGTCGATATCGACCCCTACAGCTTTCTTTAACTACTGATTAATGAAATATTCCGCGCAGCCATAGTAATGGCGCGAGAAATTCGTGCGTCTCCGTGTCGCATTTCATGAATGAAAGTCTTGGTTTCAAAAGGAGGTGGAAAACAACAGGTACTCATTTTGAGTTTGGCTGAGCGGCCTTTCTCTAATGTTGTACAGTCCTTGGAGGGATGCTCTTGAAACTATCCATCGCGCCGATCGCACTGACCCTGTGTCTCGGTTTGACGGGCACGGCGGGCGCGCAGTCGCCGGCCCCGACCGCGATCAGCGGCGCCGGCGGCTCCATCCAGTCGCCGTTGTTCAAGGCCTGGATGCCCGACTACCAGGCCGCCACCGGCGAGACGATGACCTATCAGGGGCAGAACTCGGCCTATGGCATCAGCCAGATCGAGGCCAAGGCCGCCGACTTCGGCGTGACCGCCATGCCGTTGTCGGACGCCGATCTCGCCGCCAAGGGCATGAGCCAGTTTCCCTTCCTGATCAGCGGCACGGTTCTGGTGACCAATGTTCCCGGGCTCGAGAGCGGCAAGCTGCGCCTGGACAGCGCGCTACTGGCCGACATCTTTCTGGGCAAGATCACCCAGTGGAATGACGCCAAGCTGAAGGCCGTCAATCCGGGGGTCGACCTGCCCGACTGGCCGATCACCGTTGCGCGCCGCACCGATCCGGCCAGCATGACCCTGCTGCTGACCAGCTATCTGTCGGCGGTCAGCCCGGCCTGGAAGGCCGGCCCCGGCGCCGGCGAGACGGTCGCCTGGCCCATCGGCCTGGGCGGCAAGGGCAATGCCGGGATCAGCGAAATCATGTCCGGCACGATGGGCACGATCAGCTATGTCGAATACGCCTATGCGCTGGAGCACAAACTGGATCTGGTGACGCTGAAGAACCGCGACGGCGCCTTCGTGGCCCCGTCGCCTGAGGCCTTCGCCGCCGTCGCGGCCCAGGCTGACTGGTCGGCGTCGAAGGGCTTTGGCGTTCCGACCCTGGATCAGCCCGGCGCCAAGAGCTGGCCGCTGGTGCTGGTCAGCTACGGCCTGGTGCGCGACGACACCCCTGTGGATCGTCGCAAGCGGGTGCTGGACTTCTTCGAGTGGGGCTACGCCAACGGCGACGCCCGGATGTCCAGCCTGGGCTATTCGCCCGCCCCGGCAAAGGCGAAGGCCTTGGTCCGCGAGAGCTGGAAAGCGCGATAGGCGTCCGCCCAACAAAAAACCCCGCCGCCCTGGACACGATCCAGGACGACGGGGCCTTGAAGGCGATCGGCGGGGCGGAGGCTTAGTGGCCTTCGCCCTTTTTCTTGGCCGCAGCTCGACGGGACATCATGTTGAGCCCCTCGACCGTGGCCGAGAACGCCATGGCCGCGTAGATATAGCCCTTGGGCACATGCATGCCGAACGACTCTGCGATCAGCACCGTGCCGATCATCAGCAGGAAGCCCAGGGCCAGCATGACCACGGTCGGGTTGTTGTTGATGAAGTTGGCCAGCGGATCGGCGGCCAGCAGCATCACCGTCACGGCGACCAGTACGGCGATGATCATGATCGGCAGATGCTCGGTCATGCCGACGGCGGTCAGGATCGAGTCGATCGAGAACACCAGGTCCAGCAGGATGATCTGGAAGATCGCCGAGCCGACATTCGAGATGGCGGCGCCGGTCTTGTCGAGGACGTCACCGCTTTCCTGGGCGGGATCGACCGTGTGGTGGATTTCCTTGGTGGCCTTCCAGATCAGGAACAGGCCACCGGCCAGCAGGATCAGGTCGCGCCAGGAGAAGGCCGTCTCGAACGACGGCTCGCCGGTCGGACCGGCCGGGCCGGCAATGCCCAGGTCGAACACCGGATGCACCAGGCCGACGATGAAGGCGATGGTCGACAGCAGCACCAGACGCATGATCAGGGCCAGCGAAATGCCGATGCGGCGCACGCGTTGACGATGCTCGGGCGCCAGCTTGTTCGAGAGAATGGAGATGAAAATCAGGTTGTCGATGCCGAGCACGACTTCCATGACGATCAGGGTGACCAGGGCGGCCCAGGCTGCGGGGTCCACGGCGAGGTTAAGGAGTTCGTTCATCGTCCTGTTCTAAGGCTGTCGTCTGAAAAAGCGTCTCGACCCACCCCTCTGTGGATCCCGTCCATGCAAGGGAACGTGACGGAAGCCCCCAGGCTTCGCCAGACTGGACCTGAAATATGCCAGACGCCGCCAATATCAAACCCCTAACTGCTCTGCGGTTCTTCGCCGCCTTCTGGGTGGTGTTGTTCCACTATTGGCCCAATCTGGCGGTCGGGTTCACGCCCGCGGTCGCGACCAAGGGCTATCTGGGGGTCGAGGCCTTCTTCACCCTGTCGGGCTTCATTCTCTGCCACGTCTATCTGCAGGGCTTTGGCCAGGGGCGGTTCCGCTATGGCGACTTCCTGTGGAATCGGCTGGCGCGGGTCTATCCGCTGCATCTGGCCACCCTGGCGGGCGTGGGCCTGATGGCCGCCGTGGCCAGCCTGGCGGGCATCGTGGTGGGTCACAACATCGTCTCGTGGGAAGCCCTGCCGGCCAACCTGCTGCTGGTCCATGCCTGGGGCTTTGCGCCGGTGTCGGGCTGGAACCACGCCTCCTGGTCGATCTCGGCCGAGTGGTTCGCCTATCTCAGCTTCCCCGCCTTCGCCTTCGTCGCCTGGAGGCTGCGCAAGCGGCCGTTCGTGGCCGTGGCCATGGCCCTGGCCTTGATCGCGGTGCTCTATCCCGCCTTCGAGCGCCTGGCCGGCTTCCCGCTGACGGCCGCGACCATCCAGTGGGGCGCGCTGCGCATTGTCCCGTGCTTTGCCTATGGCTGCGCCCTGCACGCCCTGTGGCGTTCGGGCGCGATCCCGGGCCGACTTGCCGCGCCCGGCGCTCTGGTCATGGGCGCCCTTGTTCTGGGCGCCGTTCACCTTGGCGCCCCCGATCCGGTCATTGTTGCGGTGCTGGGCGGCCTGATTTTAATGCTGGCCAGCCTGGCCGCTACCGGCTCGACCTTCGCCAGCCAGAGCATTTTCGTCTATCTGGGCGAGATCAGCTATTCGACCTACATGATCTGCATTCCCTGGAAGATCGTTTCAGTCAATGCAGCGACGAAAATTCTGGGTATCGAGGGCGAGCAATTGCCCCTGCTGATCTGGCTGGGCATTGTCGCAGCGCTGATCCCGCTCTCGGCCGCATCCTATCATCTGATCGAAAAGCCAGCCCGCGAGCACATGAAATCTTGGGCTCAACGCCGCGCCCAGCGGCGACTGGTCGCGGCCGGCGCCTGAGAAACACTCTTTTCATAGGTCTCTGGCAAGGTTACTGCTTGGCCCACTGACACGGGGGAGTGCCCACAGCATGACGAAACGGACGAGAACCCTCTGGGGTTCCATCGCCGCTGCCGCCATGATCAGCCTGATGCCGGTTTCCGGCGCGGTGGCTGACGGGTACTGGCAGTGCGTGCCGTTCGCGCGTCTGATGTCTGGCATTCAAATCTTCGGCGACGCCCGCACCTGGTGGGGCCAGGCCGCCGGCCACTACGACACCGGCTCGGCGCCGAAGATCGGCTCGGTCCTGTCCTTCAAGCCCACCGGCCGCATGAACCTGGGCCATGTCGCCTTCGTCAGCCAGGTGCTGACCGATCGCGTCATCCAGGTGACCCACGCCAACTGGTCGGTGATGAACGGCGCCCGCGGCCAGGTCGAACAGGACGTCACCGTGGTCGACGTCTCGCCGGCAGGCGACTGGACCCAGGTCAAGGTCTGGTACGATCCGATCCGCGATCTGGGCACCACGGTCTATCCGACCCACGGCTTCATCTATCAGAACGCCCAGGCCACCAAGATCGCCGTGGCCACCAGCAAGCTGGCCCTGGCCCAAGACGCCGCCGTTTCGCTGGCCAAGTCCGCCGCCAACCAGGTGGCCGCCTCGGTTCGCGCCTCGCCGCTGGACATCATCAACCAGGCTGCCGACTCCACCGACCGGATCGCCGCCCTGATCGCCGCCGCTTCGGGCGGCCCGTCCGAAGACGACAAGCCGGCCGCACCCCGCTAGGCCTCGCTGCGCCCCGATTGACGCCACGCTCGCGCTGGGTCATTCCCGGCGGGTGACGAGGCTCGCCGATCCATGCTGAGAATTCTTCGCCGTGGCGCGCCGGGTTTCGAGACCGGCGACGCGGGCCGCGACTGGCGGCTACCCGACGACGCCGTCTGGATCGAGCTTGTCGATCCCTCGCGCGCCGAGGAGGTTGCGGTCGAACAGGCCATCGGCGTCCTGCTGCCCACCCGCGAGGAGATGGCCGAGATCGAGGCCTCTTCGCGTCTCTATCAGGAGGACGGCGGCACCTTCATGACCGCCACCGTCCTGGTCAATGCCGACGGCGATCTGCCGACCGCCGCGCCGGTGACCTTTGTTCTGGTCGGCCAGCGCCTGATCACGATCCGTTATGTCGAGCCGCGCGCCTTCTCGGTGTTCGCCGCCCAGGCCGAGCGCCAGCCCAGCCTGTGCCCCAATGGCCCACAGACCTTCCTTGGCCTGCTCGACGCCGTCGTCGACCGCACAGCCGACATTCTCGAGCGCACCGCCAGCGAGGTTGAGGCCCAGTCGCGGGCCATCTTCAGCCGTCCGCGCGGCGGCGCCTTCGAGCAGATCCTCAACCGCCTGGGCCGGGCCCAGAACATCAACGCCAAGGCCCGCGACAGCCTGGTCAGCCTGGCGCGCCTGCTCAGCTTCGCGTCCCTGGCCGACCAGTTCGAGGGCGACCGCGAGCTGCGCGACCACCTCAAATCGCTGCAGCGCGACGTGCAGTCGATCACCGACCATTCCAGCTATGTGTCGAGCAACATCACCTTCCTGCTCGACGCGGCCCTGGGCCTGATCAACATCGAGCAGAACGCGATCTTCAAGATCTTCTCGGTGTTCTCGGCGGTGTTCCTGCCGCCGACCCTGATCGCCGGGGTCTATGGCATGAACTTCGAGCACATGCCCGAGCTGCGGTGGATGGAGGGCTATCCCATGGCCCTGGGCATGATGTTCGCCGCCGGCATCGGGCCGTTGCTGTGGTTCAAACGCAAGGGCTGGCTTTAGGGCGCGCGCGTCGCCAATCAGACTATCGCGACGGCGTCCTGTATTCCGGCCAGAAGGTTGGCGGCGGTGATCGGCTTGGCGACATGCAGGCTGGCCCCGGCGGCCATCGCCTCGATCCTATGCTCGGCCATGGCGTTGGCGCTGAGCATTACGATGGGCGTCGGCCGCGCGCCGCGCGCGGCTTCCAGGGCGCGAATGGCGCGGGTGGCGGCCAGGCCGTCCATGCGCGGCATCTGCATGTCCATCAGCACCACGTCGAACGCGCCGTCGGCAAAGGCCGCCACCGCCTCTACCCCGTCACTCACCGTGACAATCTGGGCGCCCTGGCTGGCGAGAATCAGCTGGACCACGCGCTGGTTGGTGGGGTGATCCTCGGCCAGCAGCACCCGCAGGGGGCGGTCAAGGTGGGCGTCGGGCGTGGACGCGGTCTGATCGTCGCGCGCATCATAGGTTGCCAGGGTTTCTTCGCGCCGCAGGGGCAGGCGGACGACAAACCGGCTGCCGACTCCCGGCTCGGAACTGGCGGAAATCTCGCCGCCCATCATCTGCGCCAGCGAGCGGCAGATCGACAGGCCAAGCCCGGTTCCGCCAAACCGGCGGCTGATCGTCTCATCGGCCTGGCTGAACCGGCTGAACAGACGGCTGGCGTGATCGGCGTTGAAACCGATGCCGGTATCCTCGACCGTCAGGATCAACTCTGCGGTGTCTGACGTCTCGACCATGCCGATGTGCAGGACGACGCCGCCGGCCTGGGTGAACTTGACGGCGTTGGAGAGCATGTTGCCGACGATCTGGCCGATACGCGTGCCGTCGCCCTGGAAGCGGCCCCGCGCAGGGGTCTCGCGCTCGACCGTGAAGGTCAGCCCCTTGTCTTCGGCTTGGTGGCGCGTGACTTCGATACACGGGCGCAGGGTCTGTTCCAGGTCGAACGGCCGGGATTCCAGCTGAAGTTGGCCCGCCTCGATCTTCGATACATCCAGCAAGTCTGACACCAGCCGCTCCAGCGTCACGCCAGAGTCGCGGACCAAATCGACCATTTCGGCCTGTTCGGCGCTCAGCGGCGTACGCGACAAGGCGTCGATGATGCCGATCACGCCGTTCAGTGGCGTCCGCATCTCATGGCTCATATTGGCCAGGAACTCGGATTTGGCGCGATTGGCCGACTCGGCCGCCGCCTTGGCCTCGATCAATTCGCGTTCGGCCGCGACCCGATCCGTGACATCGCGCGCCATCCCATAGATGCGATCGCCAAATCGCTGGGCCCGCCATTCCAGTGTCCGGTAGTGGCCGTCCTTGTGACGATACCGATTGATGAAGCCAAGCACCGGATCACCCGGACGGCGCAGCACAACCTCCTGCACGCTGTTCAGCGTGCCGGGCAGGTCGTGTGGGTGGACCAGGCGCAGCAGCGGCTGGCCCTGCATCTCGTCTGGGGGATGTCCCAGAGCGGTGCCCCACGAGTCGCTGGCTTTCAGGACCCGGCCCTCTAGGTCGCGAATGATCAGGAGATCCAGGGAGACCCGGAAGAAGGTGCTGAGGTCTCCGACCCGTTCCTCGCCCGCTATGCTCAGTTCGGCGGACCCTTTAGAAACGGATGACTCCTGCGTCATGCGAACGATCCTTCAAAGCGTCAACTGCGACCGAAAAAGCTTAGGTGATCAAGGTTAAGCCGGGATTGCGGCAAAGCTTGCTGTTCGTCGCTGATCGTCCAAGGTCGACTGCTTCAAGGCGCGGGCGGCTGCGACAGGCCAGCCTACGCTGCATTTTCAGGCGGGGCTGAACCTTTCCTTAAAGCTGATGTGTGAATTTCCGTCGCTCTCGAGAGGCGCCCCTGCCCACATGTCCGCCGCCGCCAGACCCAGTCTGATCCGCTCGCTGCACGCCTCCGCCGTTCGGGAGGTGATGGACGCGCACGGCCGGTTCCTGAAGGGCCAGCCGGCTGGCCGCCGCGCCAATTTCTCGTATGTGAACCTCAACAACTACAATTTCGAGGGCCGTGATCTCTCGGAGGCCAACCTGACCGGCGCGCTGCTGGGCGGGGCGATGATGGCGCGCGCCAAGCTGGTGCGGGCTACGCTGTACGGCGCCGATTTGCGCGACGCCGACCTGCGCGACTGCGACCTGACCCGGGCCGACATGCGCGGCGTCTGCCTGCGCGGGGCCAATCTCTCGGGCGCTGACCTTTCAGCCTGCGACCTGCGCGAGGGCGTCACCGCCGTGCAGGATGACACCAAGGGCCTGCGGATCCTCAAGCATTCCACACGTCCGGGTGAACTGGACTACGCCCTGCTGAACGGGGCCAAGCTGACCGGGGCCCAGATGTCGGGCGCCTTCGCCCAGGCCGCCGATTTCAGCGACGCCGACATGACGGGCGTCAGCCTGCAGGGCGCCAAGCTGGCCAATGCCCGCATGGACGGCGCCGACCTGTCGGGCGCCAATCTGCACAAGGCCGACATGTCCAAGGTCTCGCTGCGGCGGGCCGTCCTGGTGGGAACCGATCTGTCGGGGGCCAATCTGGAGGACGTCGACATGAGCGAGGTGCTGCGCGCCCCGCCGCCGATCATCTATATCGACGACCTGCCGCTGACCGAGGTGCTCGACGCCCATGAAGCCTTCGTCAGGTCCGAGGGCCGCGAGGGCGCGATCGCCCGGGTCGATGAGGTTGATTTCCGGCCGCTGAAACGCCTGAAGAACCGCCGGCTTACGGGCCTGTCAGCGCCCGGAGCGGTTCTGTTCGGCATGGATCTGGAGGGCGTCCAGCTGCAGGGCGCCAATCTGATGGGCGCGGACCTGCGCGGCGTGAAGTTCAGGAACGCCGACCTGCGCGGCGCGCGCCTGGTCGGGGCCCAGCTGGCCAAGGCCGACCTGACGGGCGCCAAGCTTGGTCCGCTGAAGATCGCCGAGGACCGGTTCATCCGCACCGATCTGAGCCGCGCGGTGCTGCGCGGCGCCAATCTGACCGGAGCCAGCGCGCCGCGGGCCCGGTTCATCGAGGCGGACCTGACCAGAGCCCGCCTCGAGGGTTGCGACCTGACGGGCGCCGAACTGCCGGTGAAGGCTACATCTTCTTCTTGAGCGGCAGCAGGTCGGGGAAGTCAGCCGGCCGCTTCTCCATCTTCGCCTTGAACGCCTCGGCCATGTGCGATCCCGCGAACATGCCCGTCTGCCAGGTGGCGATATAGTCCAGGCTGTCGGCGATGGTATGGTCGCGGGCGTAGTTGATCATCACCTTGCTGCCGGCCACGGCGAGGGGCGACTTTTCGGCGATCTCGCGGGCGGTGGCGAAGGCGTGGGCGATCAGGGCCTCGTGGCTGTCGAAGGTCTCGTTGACCAGGCCAATGTCGCGCGCCCGCCCCGCCGGCAGGCGGCGACCTGTGTAAGCCAGCTCGCGCACCCAGCCCTCGGGGATCAGCTTGCACAGGCGCGGGAAGGTGCCGACGTCGGCGGTCATGCCGATATTGATCTCCTGGATGCAGAAGAAGGCGTCGGAGGTGGCATAGCGGATGTCGCAGGCGCTGACGAAATCGACCGCCCCGCCGATACAGCCGCCCTGGATGGCGACGATCACCGGCATGCGGGCCTTGTCCAGGCAGGTGAAGGTGTCCTGCAGGTGATGGACATGATGGCGGAAGCTCTCGCCGGCCACATGGCGGTCGCCTGTCCGTTCCTCGGTGACGCCCTCGCCGTCGGTGAACACCGAAAGCTCCATGCCGGCCGAGAAGTGCTTGCCGGTCGAGGTGATGACGATGCAGCGCGCCAGGGCGTTGTCGTCAATATGTTTCACAATTGCGGGAAGCTCGTTCCAGAAGGCCCGTGTCATAGTGTTCATGGCGTCGGGACGCTTGAGCTGGATGTGCGCGACGCCAGCCTCGATCTCGACCTTGAAACACGTATAGTCTGCGTGATCGTGGGCGCTCATGACGTCCTCCCTTATCGTTGATAAGGGACTATCTCGCGGACCGGACGCGGCGCCAACACTGACTTTGCGGAATGTGGCCGCACAACCGTCGGCCAAGACAGAGGGAAGACCCATGAAGACCACCCCCGCCCTGCTCGCCATCGCCGCCATGGCCGGCGCCAGCCTGGCCGTTCCGGCCCCCGTCCTGGCCCAGTCCAAGGGCCTGGGCAGCCTGTTCTCGTGCGAAGGCTCGGGCAAGAAGCAGGAAGGCGGGGCCCTGATTGGCGCGGCCGCCGGTGCGTTCCTGGGCAGCAAGGTCGCCAAGAACGAAAAGACCCTCGGCGCCCTGGTCGGCGCGGCCGCCGGCGCGGCGGCGGGCTCCTATATTGGCTGCCGTATGCAGTCGACCGACACCGCCCTGGCCCAGCAGGCCACGAAGAAGGCGCTGGAAACCGGCCAGCCCCAGACCTGGAGCAATTCGCGCACCGGCGCCTCGGGCCGCATCGACGTGGTCTCCTCCAGCTACGGCCCGCCCGTCGACAGCCGCAACCTGCGCTTCGCCCAGGGCGTGCAGTCCCTGCCCAGCTATGACGCTCTGGGGGGGCAGTACGCCGCCAAGGGCGCGGCGAACATGCGTTCGACCCCCTCGACCAGCGGCAAGGTCGTCGGCAAGCTGGCCGCCGGCCAGGCCTTCGACGCCCTGGGCTCGGCCCCGAACGGTGGCTGGATCCTGGTCGGCCAGAGCGGATACGCCGTCGGATATGTTGCCCCAGGCCTGGTGCGTCCGCTGCAGACCGTCGCCGCCTCGTGCCGGGTGATCAACGCCTCGATCTCGACCTCGGGCCAGCGTCCGGCCACGGAACGCTACAGCGCCTGCCAGGACAATCGCGGCGAGTGGCAGCTGACCCAGGCCTGATCCTGACCGGCCGCCTTCGCTTTGGGGTCTTTGGCCCTTAAGCGGAGGCGGGGTTGGACGCGGCCGCCTTGCGGCCCTATCCTGGTCGGGAGCCGCAAAAGGACCCTTGCCGATGGATGCGGCCGTGTTTCGACAACCCCGAAGGCGGATGATCGCCATCGACAGCCCCGCCGGCTCCGGCGAGATGGCGGCGCTGGAATTTGGCCCGCAGGACCGGGCCATCGACGTGATCTTCGTCCACGCCAACGGCTTCAACGCCCAGACCTATAACAGCCTGCTGGCCCCGCTCTCGGCGGGCCTGCGAGTGCTCGCTATCGACCAGCGCGGCCATGGCGCCACGACCCTGGCCGCGAAAGGCGAGGGCCGTCGTTCCTGGCTCGACCTGCGCGACGATCTGGTCGCTCTGCTCAAGACCCTGAACGGTCCCCCGGTGGTGCTGGCCGGACATTCGATGGGCGGCACGGTCAGCCTGCTGGCCGCCGCGGCCCTGCCCGGCGCGGTCAAGGGTCTGGTGCTGCTGGATCCGGTGATCATGCCGCGCCTGGTGGCTCTGTACGCCCAGGTTCCCTGGACCTCGGGCGCGCTGTGGAAGAAGATGCCCATCGCCCAGGCCGCCTCGCGCCGCCGCGCCGTCTTCGACGACCGCGAGGCGGTGGTGGCCGCCTATACCGGTCGCGGAGCCTTCAAGACCTGGCCCGAGACCATGCTGGCCGACTATGTCGACGGCGGCTTCGTTGATCGTGACGACGGCAAGGTGGAACTGGCCTGCGCGCCGGCCTGGGAGGCCTCCAACTATTCGGCCCAGGCCCACGATCCCTGGCGGGCGATCCGCAAGGTCACGGGGCCAGTGCGGATCCTGAAAGCCGAGCGCGGCTCGACCTGCCGGGCCGGCGACAGCTTCGCCCGGCGCGGCAAGGACGTGACGGTCGAGACGGTGGCCGGAACCAGCCACTTCCTGCCGATGGAGCGCCCGGACCTGGCGCGGGACGCGATCTTCGCGATGGTGACGCAGTGATCGTTCCGAGAGTGGCGACCTGAAGGTCCGCCTTGTCGGCAAGGTGCTTGCGGTGAATCCGGCCCCCCAAGATCCTAGGGCTTCGACTCCATCGCACTGTTTCTCGTCGTCCCGGGGCTTGTCCCCGGCCCCGGGGTCCCGGCTCTCCGCTACGCTGCAGCCGGGATGACAAGGGCATGTAGGGATGTCGAAGAGACCGGCACGCTGCAGCCTCCAAGAGACCTAAGGCTTGGCGCGACCCCGGAGCGCCGCCTTTCGGGTCGGAAGCCAAGGCGAGGGCCGCTCACCACCCCCAGCAGACACCTACCGCGTCAGCTCCCCCACGCCGCCCAACGCCCGCTCCACCGCCGCCAGGGCGTGCAGTTGCGTCGTGTCGAACACCGGAACGCTGCTGTCGGCCTGGCCGACCAGCAGCATGATCTCGGTGCAGCCCAGGATCACCGCCTGGGCCCCGCGCGCCACCAGCCGGGCGATCACGGCGCGGTAGATCTCACGCGAGGCGTCCAGCACCTGTCCCGCCACCAGCTCGCGATAGATGATGTCGTGCACCGCCGCGCGGTCGTCGGCCTCGGGGACCAGCACCTCCAGGCCGTGGCGCTTTTCCAGCCGGCCGCGATAGAAGTCGTGCTCCATCGTGAAGGCGGTGCCCAGCAGGCCCACCCGGGTCAGGCCGGCGGCCTTGATCGCCTGGGCGGTGGGGTCGGCGATGTGGAGGAGCGGGATGTGGACCGCCGCCTCGATCGTGTCGGCCTCGCGGTGCATGGTGTTGGTGCACAACACCAGGAAATCGGCCCCGCCGGCCTCCAGCGCCCGGGCGGCGTCGGCCAGGCGGCGGGACAGTTCGGGCCAGCGGCCGGCGTGCTGCAGGGTCTCGATCTCGGCGAAGTCGAACGACCACATCAGGGTGCGGGCCGAGGCCACGCCGCCCAGCCGCTCGCGCACGGCCTCGTTGATCAGCCGGTAGTACTGGGCCGAGCTTTCCCAGCTCATGCCGCCGATCAGGCCGATCAGGGCTTGGTCGCTCACGGCGGGGTCAGTCCTTCAGCGGCCTAAGCCGGTTCACATGGCCCATCTTGCGGCCGGGCCGGGCCTCGCCCTTGCCGTAGAGATGGACGCGGGTCTCGGGCTCGCCGGCCAGCTTCTTCCAGGCCTCGACATCGGGGCCCAGCAGGTTGGTCATCTCCACATGGGCCAGGGGCTGGGTCGGGCCCAGGGGCCAGCCGGCCACGGCGCGGATGTGCTGCTCGAACTGGTCGACCTCGCAGCCGTCCTGGGTCCAGTGGCCGGTATTGTGGACGCGGGGGGCGAACTCGTTGACCAGCAGCTTGCCGCCGGCCAGCTCGAACAGCTCCACCCCGATGACGCCGACATAGTCGAGGGCGGTGAGGATCTTGATGGCGATGGTCTCGGCCTGGTCGCGGGTGGCCGGCGTGACCCTGGCCGGGGCCGAGGTGCGCTTGAGCACGCCGCCCTCGTGGTGGTTTTCCGACAGGGGGTAGCAGGCGATTTCGCCGTCGCGGCCGCGCGCGGCGATCACCGACAGCTCGCGCCCGAAATCGGCGGGGGCCTCCAGGATGGCGGCCTGGCGACCGATCTTCTCGAACGAGGCCTCGGCGTCGCTGGTTCGCTGGATCCAGGCCTGGCCCTTGCCGTCATAGCCTTCGCGGCGGGTCTTCAGCAGGGACGGCGCGCCGATCTTGCCGACGGCGGCGGCCAGGGTTTCGCTGTCATGGACGGCGGCGAAGGCCACGGTGGGCACGCCGATCTCGGCCAGGAAGCTCTTTTCCACGACCCGGTCCTGGGCGGCGGCCAGGGCCTTGGCGCCGGGCGCGACCACGCAGTTCAGGGCCGCCAGCTCGGCGACGGTGTCGGCGGGAACGTTCTCGAACTCATAGGTGACGACGTCGCAGGCCTCGGCCAGGCGCTTGAGGGCCCAGCGGTCGTCATAGGCGGCGACGATCTGGCGGGCGGCGACGCGGCCGGCGGGGCTGTTTTCCTCAGGATCAAGAATGAGAACGTCGAAGCCCAGGCGCGCGGCGGCCAGGGCCAGCATGCGGCCCAGCTGTCCGCCGCCCAGTATGCCGATGGTCGAGCCGGGAACGAGGGGGAAAGACGCGTCAGTCATGGGCGGTTCAGTCCTCGACGCTTTCGGCGACACTGTCGGTCTGGGCTTGTCGCATAGCGGCCAGCCGTTCGGCCAGGGCGGGATCGGACAGGGCCAGGATCTGGGCGGCCAGCAGGCCGGCGTTCTTGGCCCCGGCCTCGCCGATGGCCAGGGTGGCCACGGGAACGCCGCCGGGCATCTGGACGATGGAGAGCAGGGAATCCAGGCCGCTGAGGGCCTTGGACTGCACCGGCACGCCCAGCACCGGCAGGTTGGTCATCGAGGCGGCCATGCCCGGCAGGTGGGCTGCGCCGCCGGCCCCGGCGATGATCACCTTGAAGCCCGCGCCTTGCGCGCCCGTGGCGAAGTCGAACAGGCGCTGCGGCGTGCGGTGGGCCGAGATCACCTTGGCCTCATAGGCGACGCCCAGGCTGGCCAGCGCGTCGGCGGCGGCTTTCATGGTCGGCCAGTCGGAGCGGCTGCCCATGATGATGGCGACCGGCGGTGTATTCGGCATCGGCTTGCAGATCCCTCAAGGCGGCGCGCGGACGCGGATGCTTGACCCGAGCCCTGAAGGTCGCCCCGTATGCGCGTCAATCGCGCGAGCGCAAGCCCAAAACGCCTAGTGCGCCTGTGAAACAGGCGCCGCGCGCGCCGCGACGACAGGGTGCTGCGACCAAAACGCGCCCCGATTGCGCGCGACGCCGTTCCCGTTAACACTTGGCCAAGCTGTGCAAGAAACGATTCCCTAGTCCATGAAGATCTCCGGCGCCCGGACCGAACCCTTTGCCGCCATCCGCAAGCGGGCCCTGGCCCGTGCGGGGGCCCAGGTTTCCGTGCGCGAGGCGCCGGCCCCCGACAGCGCCGCCTTCCTGGGGCTGGGCGAGGCTGACCTGACGCCCCAGGTGCAGGAAGCGCTGACCACCCTGATGGCCGAGATCGACGACCTGCGCGGCGAGGTTTCGCGGCTCAAGCTGCGGCTCAACGAAGCCCAGCAGCAGGCCGACCAGGACGTGCTGACGCCGGTGCTGAACCGTCGCGCCTTCCTGCGCGAGATGAAGCGGGTGGCCGCCTTCGCCCAGCGCTATGGCTCGCCGGCCAGCGTTGTGTTCTTCGACCTGGACGGCTTCAAGAACGTCAATGACCGTTTCGGCCATGCGGCGGGCGACGCGGCCCTGCAGGCGGTTGCACGCCGTCTGCTGGCCAATGTGCGCGAAAGCGATGTGGTCGGACGCATGGGCGGCGACGAGTTCGCCGTGCTGCTGGCCCAGGCCGACAAGGAAACCGCTCTGTCCAAGGCCGCCAGCCTGGCGGCCGCCATCCAGGACACCCCCGTCGAGTTCGGCGAGTGGTCTGCGCCGCTGCACATCTCGTGGGGCGTGCGCGAGATTGCCCCGGGTTCGGACCCCGAAGTCGCCCTGGCCGAGGCCGATGCGGCGATGTTCGTGCGCAAGCGAAAGCAGGCCTAGAGCGTTTGCCGTCCTGACGGCGTCAGTCCGGAGCTCTAGGTCTTTGTTTTAACGCATTTTCTTCACGCGACCTGGAATCCACTTCGCCCGAAAATGCTCTAGGGTTTAGAACCTCCTCCGCTCGCCTCAGGGTCTTGCGACGTTTTGCGCAGGGACTCGTTCTGCCCCCCGCGCTACCAATTTAACGGTTGGTTAAGCAAAAGCGCTCTGACTGGTGTCAGGCGTGTGGGGCGCGACAATGCAGCGAATTTTGATCGCCGAGGACGACCCGATCCTTGCGATGATCTACGAGATCACGCTGGGCGAGGCCGGCTTTGACGTCCTGGTATGCCGCGACGGCGTCGAAGCGCTGGACGCGCTGGACGCGTTCGCCCCCGATCTGGTGATCACCGACTTCTACATGCCCCGCATGACCGGCGGCGAGTTGATCCGCGCCGTCCGCAAGCGACGCGGCGTCCTGACCTCAACCCTTCTGGCCTCGGCCATCGATCCGGCGCGCCTGCGCGAGGATGAATGGGCCGACGCTCGCCTGGAGAAGCCGATCACTCCGGCCAAGCTGCTGCGCGGCGTGCGGGCCTTGGAGGCCTGCCAGGCGCACTGATGGGGCGCGCTGATGGCGGCCCGCTGACAAACCCGGCGAACTGGGCGATGAACGGACCTGGTTACAGGGGTCTCGCATGACACATGAATGCGCCAAGTCCATCGCTCGTCGAATGCACGATCCCAAGTTCGCCAGCCACTATTTCGTGGGGCAGGGCCTCGATGTCGGCGGCGCGCCCGATCCCCTGTCCAGCTTCAAGCCATTCTTTCCCCTGATGAGCGGTTGCGACACCTGGGACCTGCCGCAGGGCGACGGCCAGTATCTGGAAAGCGTGGCCGACGAAACCTACGACTTCGTCCATTCCAGCCACTGCCTGGAGCATCTGCTGGACCCGGCCGTCAGCCTGCAGAACTGGCTGCGGGTGCTCAAGCCCGGCGGGCACATGGTGGTGATGGTCCCCGACGAGGACATGTACGAGCAGGGGGTGTTTCCCAGCACCTTCAATGACGACCACAAGTGGACGTTCACGATCTTCAAGCCGGAGTCGTGGAGCGGGCGGTCGCTCAATGTGCTGGACCTGCTGCGCCAGCTGGGGCCGCAGGCCGAGGTGCAGAAGCTCGAGAGCCTCAACAGCACCTTCTACTACGACCACCAGCGCTTCGATCAGACGCGTCTGCCCACCACCGAATGCGCCATCGAGTTCGTGGTGCGCAAGCGTCCGGCCTCGGAAGTCGCCGCCAGGGGACGCTTTCCGGCCTAAAGCCCCGTGCTAGGCGATGATGTCGGGCATCAGCATGTCTTCCAGACGGCCGATCTTGTCCTTCAGGGCCAGCTTCTTTTTCTTCAGCCGCGCCACCTGCAGCATGTCGGGCTGAGGGCGGTCTTCCAGGGCCTGGACGGCGGCGTCCAGATCCTGGTGCTCTTCGCGCAGGATCGACAATCGGCGCTCGATCGCCTGGTCGGATTCGTCCGACGGATCGTCGTCGTTGGTCGACGGTTCATCGGTCATGGACAGTTCCCCTTGGCTGGAAGCCAAGCGCGATAGATAGCAAAGGCGGGGCGCGCGTAAAGGGGCTCACGACAATGCGGTCGCCAGGCGTTCCAGAGCCGACGTGCGGGGCGGATCGCCGGACGCGGCTGCGGCGGCAATCAAGCCTGCCAGAACGTCCAGCGGCGGGCCCGAGGGACCACTCATGGCTTCCAGACTTTCCATCAGCACCCGCTCGCCCTGCAGTTCGACGGCCTTGAGCGTTTCGCGGAAGGGTTCGCGCGCGGTGTCGGCGACGGCCGGGAAGGGGGCCTTCAGCGCCCGGCGCACGCCGCGCAGCGGAGCCCCGACCTCGGCGTCCCATTGCTTCATCAGCCCGGCGGCGGCCTTGGCGTCGGCGACGCGGCCCTCGCCGGCGGCCCAGGCGGCCCACAGCAGGTAGGGCACGTTCTGTCCGTGGGCGTCCTGCAGGTTCAGGCAGGCGGCCGCGACATCCTGTCGCGCATAGGCCGCAAGGGCCCAGTCCCAAAGCGTCATGGCTTTAACCCTCACTCTTTCCGGAGATGGGCGCGATGTCTTCGCCCCAGCGTTTGACGGGTTTCCAGTTCAGATCGAACAGGTCCAGCACCCGGCCCACCGACTGGTCGACCATTTCGGCGATGGACCTTGGCTTGGCGTAGAAGGCCGGCAGGGGTGGGGCGATCACCGCGCCCATCTCCGACAGCTTGGTCAGGGTGCGCAGGTGGCCCAGATGCAGCGGCGTCTCGCGCACCATCAGCACCAGGGTCTTGCGCTCCTTCAGCACCACGTCGGCGGCCCGCGTCAGCAGTGAAGACGTTACGCCGCTGGCGATTTCGCTCATGGTCCGCACCGAGCAGGGGGCGATGATCATGCCCAGGGTCCGGAACGAGCCCGAGGCGATGGCGGCCCCCACATCGGCGGCGCGGTGCACGATATCGGCCTTGGCATTGAGGTCGGAGACCGAAAGATCGGTCTCCTGCGACAGGGTCAGGGCCGCCGATTTTGACAGCACCAGATGGCTCTCGATCCCCAGGTCGCGACAGGCGTCCAGGGCGCGGATGCCGTAGATAACGCCCGAAGCGCCGGAGATTCCGACGATCAGTCGGGGTCTGTCCGCGGTCTTGGAAGAGTCCGTCATGGTGAATTTTCGTCCGACACGGGATGAAGGTGGGCCAAGTCAAGCGGGGCCGCTTGCAACCATATGTGATCTGACAGCCGGGCGCAGCGGGTGTTCACTCGTCTTCTCAACAGCAAGGAGCCGACAGCCATGGCCATCGAATCCCGTATCCGCGAACTTGGGTCCCGTCACGAGAACCTCGATCGCTCGATCCAGGAAGAGACCAAGCGCCCCGCCAGCGATGCGACCCGACTTAGGGAGCTCAAGCGGCAGAAGCTGAGGCTGAAGGAAGAGATAGAGGGGCTGAGATCACAGCTCCATTGAAGCTGCTGAATTAGAAAAGGCCCATTCCGTGATCGCGGAATGGGCCTCTTTCATTTTGATCGCCAGAACGCCTCAGTCTTCGTCGTCGTCCTCGTCCTCGTCGTCGGCCACATAGGTCGACTTGCCGAACACGTCCTCGGCCTTGGGCTCGGCGCGCGACTTGCGGTAATCGGCCTCTTCGTCCTCCTCGGGAGTCTCGACGACGCCGGTCTCCGAAGCGGGACGCAGGGTGGGATCTTCCGGCAGGATGCCCTTCTTCAGGTCGTCCTTGGCCTTCTTTTCGGCGGCCTTCTTGACCAGGGCGTCCAGTTCCAGCTGGCCGACCAGGCCCAGGGTCACGGGATCGACCGGCTTGATGTTGGCGGCATTCCAGTGCGAGCGCTGGCGCACCTGGTCGATGGTCGACTTGGTGGTGCCCAGGAGCTTGGAGATCTGGGCGTCGGTCACTTCGGGGTGGTGGCGCAGAAACCAGGCGATGGCGTCAGGGCGGTCCTGACGGCGCGACACGGGCGTGTAGCGCGGGGCCTTCTTCTGCGGCTTCAGCAGCTCGGCGTGACGGCTGACCTGGGCCTTCATGCGATAGGCGTCGTTGGCCTGGGCCTTGTCCAGCTCTTCGCGGGTCAACTGGCCATTGCCGATCGGATCGGCGCCGCGGATGTCGCGCGCCACTTCGCCATCGGCGATGCCGCGCACTTCCAGCGGGTGCAGATTACAGAAATCGGCGATCTGCTCGAAGCTCAGCGACGTATTGTCCACGAGCCAGACGGCCGTCGCCTTGGGCATCAGGATGTCGGACATGCGGTCCTCCAGAAATGACGGCGCCCGACCTTGCGGCCGGGCGGGATGTTCAACGGGGGAGCTATAATCCGGTTCTCGGCGAAAGGGAACGGGGCATGGTGAAGACCAGTCGTCGCGCGGTGTCGCGGCCCCGGTTCGGCGGGTCAGGCCTGGCGCTGTTCATCCAGAAAGCGGGACAGCCGATCGACCAGTGTGCGCGACCCCGCGCCGTCGCAGACCGCTGCGGCCAGCTCCAGGCCCGCGCCGAAGTCGGTAATGGCCTGGAAGCCAAAGCCGCCGCCCGAGCCGCGCATATTGTGCCCCAGGAGGGTCACGGGCTGGAAGTCGGCCCGGTCCAGGGCGTCGCGCATCGTGATGACGTCCTGGCGGCAACTGTCCAGATAGCTGGGGATCAGCGCGGCCAGCCGGGCGCTGGGGCGCCACAATCGTGACTCCGGCCCGGACGCCGCCGACTCTGACCGGGGGCTCGCGACCGCCGAATAGTCCCGGATCGCCTGCAACAGCACGTCCTGCTTGATGGGCTTGGTCAGATAGGCCGTGCACCCCGCCGCCAGACAGGTCTCGCGGTCACCCTTCAGGGCCGAGGCGGTCAGGGCGATGATCGGGGTCGGTGGCCGGTCATTCGACTTTTCCCACGCCCGGAGGGTGCGGGTGGCGGTCAGGCCGTCCATCACCGGCATCTGCCGGTCCATCAGCACCAGGTCATAGTGACCGGCCTTGAACATCTCGCAGGCGATCAGGCCGGTCTCGGCTACATCGACCAGGTAGGGCGTGTTTTCCAGATAGGCCAGGGCGATGGTGCAGTTGTCGGGCGAGTCCTCGGCCATCAGGATGCGCAGGCTGGGCAGGGGCGTGTCGGGGCCATGGCCCACGGGGGCGCTGACCGGCCGGTTGGCCGCCGCCCACACCTCGAAGGGCACCGAGAAGGCAAAGACGCTGCCCTGGCCCAGCGTGCTGGTCACGCCGATCCTGCCGCCCATGAGCTCGACCAGCCGCTTGGAGATCGTCAGCCCCAGGCCCGAACCGCCAAAGCGCCGGGTCGTCGAACTGTCGGCCTGGGTGAAGCGCTCGAACACCCGGGAGAGCTTGTCGCTGGCGATGCCGATGCCGGTGTCGGCCACCGAGAAGCGCAGGGCGGTCGGAGCGGTGCTGTCGGCGTCGCGGTCGACCTTCAGCGAGACCTCGCCCGCGGCGGTGAACTTGATGGCATTGCCCAGCAGGTTGAGCAGCACCTGGCGCAGGCGGGTGGGGTCGCCCACCAGGTCGTTGCTGACGCCCGGCGCGATCTCGCAGATCAGGGTCAGGCCCTTCTCCTGGGCCCTGGGGGCGACCATCTCGATGGATTTTTCCAGGTGGTCGCTCAGTGAGAAGCCGGTCTGTTCCAGATCCAGCTGCGAGGCCTCGACCTTGGACAGGTCGAGAATATCGTTGATCAGGTTGAGCAGATTGTCGCCCGCGCGGCGGAAGATCTGGACGTACTTGTCCTGCTCCGGGGTCAGCTCGGTCTTGGCCAGCAGGTCGGCGATGCCCATCACCGCGTTCATCGGCGTGCGGATCTCGTGGCTCATGCTGGCCAGGAAGTCGGACTTGGTGCGGCTGGCGCTTTCGGCGTCGGCCTTGGCCTGCTGCAGCTCGGCCTCGACCCGCTTGCGCTCGGTGACATCGCGGGCGGCGGCGAACACGCCCTGCAGCGTCCGCTTGCGATCATAGAAGGTGGTGGCGTTGTAGGAGACGACCGTTTGCTTGCCGTCGCGGGCGCGGGCGGTCAGTTCGTAGTCGGTGACCGATTTCTCGGCCAGAACCCGCTTGATGCCGGCCTCGGCGCGCTCGGGATCGGTGAAGCAGTCCTTGAACGGCGCGCCGATCAGTTCGTCGCGCGTGCAGCCCGTCAGCGCTTCCATCTGCTTGTTGACGTCGGTGATGATGCCCGAGGGGTCGGTGGTCATCAGGGCGTCGATGTTGGATTCGATCAGGGAGCGGGTGTAAAACTGCTGGTCCCGCAGCCGCTGGTCGGACTTTTTCTGTTCCTCCTCCACCAGCTTGCGGGCGGTGTTGTCGGTGCCGATCAGCAGATAGCCGATGATGCCGTCCTGGTCGTCGCGCAGGGCCGTGACCGAGACCACGGCGGGAAAACGGGTGCCGTCCTTGCGGATATAGGTCAGCTCATAGATGTCCTCGATCCCGCGCGAGGCCTTGAAGACCAGGGCTTCGAAGCCCGGCTCGATCGGGGTGGCCAGTTCGGCGCTCAGCGCCCGGGCGCGGGCGATCAGCTCCTGGGGGTCGGAGATGTCGGCCGGCGTGATGGTGTTCATCACCTCGGCGGCCGTGTAGCCCAGCATGCGCTCGGCCCCGACATTGAAGATCTGGATCACGCCCTTGGCGTCGGTGGCGATGCTGGAAAAGTTGGCGCTGTTGAAGATGGCGCTCTGCAGGGCGCCGGCCTTGACGATGGATTCTTCGGTCTGACCGGGCGTCTGGGCCGTCGTCGAGCTGGCTATGGCGCTTCCCAATTCATGCAGCAGGCGTGGCGCGGGAGTCTTACGCGCCAACGAAGTCTGGATAGGTCTATTGCAGCAGCTTGCCGACCGAGGCTTCCAGCTGCTCTGGCGAATAGGGCTTCTGAAGGAACTGGCCGCCGCCGACGAACTGCTCGGACATGTCGGCCGTAAGCGGACTTCCGGACGTGTAGAGAACCCGCAGGCCCGGCCGGAGCTGCAGGGCCTGGTTGGCGATGTCGTAGCCGCCCAGGGGCAGGGCGCCGAGCCGGATGTCGACGAACAGCATGTCGATGCCGCCGGGCGCCGACAGGTGCGCCAGCGCGCCGGCCAGGTCCTCGGCCATCAGCGGCCGATGTCCCAGATCCTCGATGGCCCATTCCGCCGCCTGACGGATAAAAATTTCATCTTCGACGACAAGAATAATAGCCATCAGGTTGACACAAATTCCGGCTGCAGGATTAAATCTTGTCCTCGATTTCGACGCTAATCGGCGATTTCGAGTCGTTTCGGACGAGAATTTTGCCGAGGAATTATTCAATTTCATTCGGAGGTATTTCGCATACCATCGATCACGGTGCCGCTTCGCATGCGAAATTATTATTTGTGCCCGGCCGTAGACCTGAGAAGACTTTTCTAGGCCACCAGCACAACCTTCCCAACATGCTCCCCAGCCTCAAGATGTGCGTGGGCCTTGCCCGCCGCCTCCAGCGGGAAGGTCGCGTCGACGATCGGCTTCAGCTTGCCTGCCGCGATCCACGGCCAGACGACGCGTTCGATCTCAGCGGCCAGGCGAGCCTTTTCGTCGGCCGAGCGGGGGCGCAGGGTCGAGCCCGTGATCGTCGCGCGCTTCTGCATGATCTGCATGATCGGCACGTCCAGCACCGGGCCGGCCAGGGCGGCGATATAGACGATGCGGCCGCCGACATTGAGGGCGTGCAGGTTCTTGTCGAAATAGCTGGCCCCGACCATGTCGAGCACCACATCGACGCCGCCGGCCTCACGGGCGATTTCGGCGAAGTCCTCGGTCTTGGTGTCGACGGCGATGTCGGCGCCCAGCTCCAGGGCCTTGGCCTTCTTGTCGGCCCCGCGTCCGGTCGCGATGACCCGGGCCCCGGCCGCCTTGGCCATGGCGATGGCGGTTGTTCCGATTCCGGACGTTCCGCCATGGACCAGCAGGGTTTCGCCGGCCTTCAGCGCGCCATGCTCGAACACATTCGCGTAAACGGTGAAAACCGTCTCGGGCAGGGCGGCCGCATGGACCATGTCAAAACCGTCGGGCACGGGCAGGGCGTGGCGGGCGTCGACCACGGCATATTGCGCATAGCCGCCACCGCCTAGCAGGGCGCAGACCTTGTCGCCGATCTTCCAGCGGCCCGACGCCACCATGACTTCGCCCGCGACCTCCAGGCCCAGGGTGACCGGCGCGCCCGGCGGGGGTGGGTAATAGCCCAGGCGCTGGATGATGTCGGGGCGATTGACCCCGGCCGCCGCGACCTTGATCAGGATCTCTCCGGCGCGCGGAACGGGCCGCTCCAGCGTGGTGGGAACCAGCGCATCGGCGGGCCCCTTGCCGCCTTCGATGGCGATCGCGGTCATCGCATCCGACATGGTCTCTGATCCCTCAAGCTTGCCTTGCGTCCTAGGTAGGCGTCAGATGAACGAACGAAAAGGACGTTCATAGGTCTAGGGAGCCAGTCGATGTTCGAGGAACCCGTCGAGCCGCGCGCTTTCAGCGGTCGCGCCCTGAATGAGACGACGCACGAAGACCTTGAAATCTATGGGGTCGCCGAGCTGGAGGAGCGCATCGACGCCCTCCAGGCCGAGATCACCCGCACAAAGGCCCAGCTGGACAAGAAGCGCGCTGGACGCGACGCGGCCAATGCGCTGTTTGGTCGCCTCGACTAGGGATTCATTTACCCTAATCAATGTCTAAAGGCGGCAAGCCGCCTTCGCTGCGTATGCGTCGAGGTTCGAAGGGGGCAGGTCGCGAAACGGGACGGCGTCGGTTGGCACGGGGGTTGCAGTCCCTGCTCCAAGCGAGACGTTCTCGCGGCCTTTCGAAGGGGCATTGAGTACCTATGACCGATCTGAACGCATCCGCGTCGACACCCTGGCGCGCGGGGGTCATCCAGGACTTCGCGAAATCGGAGCTGTTTGACCGCACGTTCGAGGAAGGCATGATGCTGGTCGAGGAGACGGCTGGCTATCTCGACGGCGCGGGCCGGCATGACAGCAAGATCCTCTCGCGCAACGCCGCCCTGGCCTACGCCACCGAAAGCATGCGTCTGACCACTCGCCTGATGCAGGTGGCCTCCTGGCTGCTGGTGCAGCGCGCGGTCAAGGAAGGCGAGATGGCCCCCGAGGCTGCCTGCGCTGAAAGCTATCGCCTGGCCGAGGAAGTCGCCGTGGTCGGCGCGGCGGTCGAGGAACTGCCCTACGGCCTGGTCAACCTGCTGCAGCGCTCCGAGCGCCTGTACGAGCGCGTGCGCCATCTGGACAAGCGCATGTATGTCGAGATCGCCCTCGAAGACGCGCCCCGCCCGGTTCAGGCCCAGTTCGACCGCCTCACGGCGGCGTTCGGGGGCAGTTGATCCACTCCATTCCGCGCAACAAAAAGCCCGCCATCTCGACCGAGATGGCGGGCTTTTTTGACGCCTGAACACCAGACACAGAAAAAGCCGGTCCGCGAGTGCGGGACCGGCCTTTCGTCGCCCTTGCGGCGAGCGTGCTTACTTCTTGGTGAAGCCAGCGAACTTGGCGTTGAAGCGCGAGACGCGGCCGCCACGGTCCAGCATGTGGGCGTTGCCGCCGGTCCAGGCCGGGTGAACGCGCGGATCGATATCCAGCGCCAGCACGGAGCCTTCTTTCCCGTAGGTCGAACGGGTCGGATAGGTGGTGCCATCGGTCATGGTGACGGTGATGAAGTGATAGTCGGGGTGAATGTCTTGTTTCATCGGGCGGTCCAACCGACTGGCGGTGTGAAAGTTGGTGAGCGGACGCCCTTGCGGGTGGCCCTCGAAGAGGCGCGGCTATAAAGAACACGCGCGAATTTGGCAAGGGACAGTTGATGACCGACGTACACGGCGGGGATATTTCGGTCGAGGGACGCCCCGGCGCCGGCGCCGAACTGGCTCAGGGCATGGCCGAGGCGGCCGCCCGGCGGCCCCGCCGCAAGGACATCCGTCCCCTGGCCCATCTGCTGCCCTTCGTGCGCCGCCACATCGGCGACGCCCTGGCCGCGGGCTTCTTCCTGCTGTTCTCCACCAGCGCCACCCTGGGTCTGACCGCCGCCTTCAAGACCGTTATCGACAAGGGATTTGCGACCGGCGCGGCCTCGGCCGTCAACGGCGCCTTCATCGGCCTGGGGGTTGTGGCCCTGGTGCTGGCCGTCGCCACCTCGCTGCGGTTCTTCTTCGTCACCCGGCTGGGCGAGCGGGTCGTCGCCGACCTGCGCCGGGCGCTCTATGGCCACACCCTGACCCTGGATCCGGCCTATTTCCTCAAAACCCGCACCGGCGAGGTTTTGTCGCGCCTGACCACGGACGTGACCATCATCGAGCAGCTGGTCGGCACCTCGGCCTCGGTGGCGGTGCGCAACATTCTCAGCCTGGTGGGCGGCCTGGGCTACATGGCCGTGGTCAGCCCCAAGCTGGCGGGCTTCATCGTGCTGATGGTGCCGGTGATCCTGGCCCCGATGTTCCTGATGGGTCGCAAGGTGCGCAAGCTGTCCGTGACCGCCCAGGACCGCTTCGCTGACGCTGTGGGCTATGCCGGCGAGAGCCTGGACGCGCTGGACACGGTTCAGGCCTTCGGGCGCGAAAAGGCCTCGGACAGCCGCTTCGGCGAGGCGGTCGAGATGGCCTATCAGGCCTCGGTGCGGCGCATCACCGCCCGGGCCGGCATGACGGCGGTGGTGATCGTCCTGGCCTTTGGCGGCATCACCCTGCTGCTGTGGTCGGGCGCGCATCTGGTGCTGTCGGGCGAGATGACCCCCGGCACCCTGGCCCAGTTCGCCTTGCTGGCCATCATGGCGGCCGGCTCGATCGGCGCTCTGGGCGAGGTCTGGGGCGATGTTCAGAAGGCCGCCGGGGCCATGGAGCGCATCGCCGAACTGCTGAGCTCGCAGCCCGGCATCGCCGCGCCGGAGAAGCCCAGGACCCTGCCGGTTCCCGCCACGGGCGCAGTGGCCTTCGACAACGTCACCTTCGCCTATCCCGGCCGTCCCGACCTGCCGGCCCTGCGAGGCTTTGATTTGACCGTCAGGCCCGGTGAGACCGTCGCCCTGGTCGGACCCTCAGGGGCGGGCAAGAGCACCGTCCTGCGCCTGCTCCTGCGCTTTTACGACCCGCAGGAGGGCGTCATCCGCCTCGATGGCGTGGATCTGCGCGACGCCGACCCGGTGGAGGTGCGTCAGCGCATGGCCCTGGTGGCCCAGGACTCGCCGCTGT
Organism: Caulobacter sp. ErkDOM-E; assembly: GCF_048541895.1. Taxonomy (GTDB): domain Bacteria; phylum Pseudomonadota; class Alphaproteobacteria; order Caulobacterales; family Caulobacteraceae; genus Caulobacter. The sequence goes on from NZ_CP183331.1 coordinate 693,278, forward strand.
TCTCGGGCTCGGCGCTCGACAACATCCGCTTTGGCCGCGAGGACGCCACCGAAGCGCAAGCCCGCGAAGCCGCCGCCGCCGCCCAGGCCACCGGCTTCCTGGAAGCCCTGCCGCAGGGCTTCGACACCCCGGTGGGTGAGCGGGCCAAGACCCTGTCGGGCGGCCAGCGCCAGCGCCTGGCCATCGCCCGGGCCCTGGTCCGCCAGGCGCCGATCCTGCTGCTCGACGAGGCCACCAGCGCGCTGGACGCCGAGAACGAGCGCCTGGTCCAGCAGGCCCTGCACGAGGCGATGAGTGGCCGCACCACCCTGGTCATCGCCCACCGCCTGGCCACCGTGCTCAAGGCCGATCGCATCGTGGTCATGGAAGACGGCCGGGTTGTCGAACAGGGCACCCACGCCGAGCTTTCGGCGCGCGGCGGGCTGTATTCGCGGCTGGCGAAACTGCAGTTCGGGGTGGAGGCGGCTTAGAGGAAGGGCCGAAGTCTTCGCCCACCCAGAATCCGTTCTTCCCGGCGAAGGCCGGGATCCAGATCGAACCCACATGCCGCCGTGATTTTGCGCGGTCGAAGGCGCATCATCTCCAAACGCTCAGGCTGAATCTGGGCCCCCGGCCTTCGCCGGGGGGAGCGGAGAAGAAGGTGTCTTTTGATAGCCGAGGGTTTCGACAGCGAACAACGCCACGAGATGCCTCTCGAAGGCATGGCGGACGTCGATGCGGGGCGGTTCATCGATCAGGCCGCGATTGAGGCCTGGGCCGACAGTCTCGATAAAGATAGCCCGGCTTCGCCCCGCGTCGATGCGCCTAGGATGGACCGGCGTCCGACTTCCACTTAGGCGGACGATGGGCGGTTGACCCTGAGGTTGCAAATTGTGATCATTCAACCCCTGTATCGGGGGTATCGTGTCCAAGCTAAGCGTGCTCAGTCCGTTTAAGCCCCTGCTTACCGAGCAGGAGGCCAGCACTGCCGCCCGAGCAGGAGCCGTCGGCGCGTTCCTTTCGGTCGCATCGGCGGTCCAAGGCCTCGTTGAGCTTTACCTCACACGGGACAAGATGTTCGTCGCCATGGCCGGAGTTCCCAAGCCCCCGGCCAAGGACAGTCAGATTTCGGCCGCCATGATGGATACGATCCAGACCGGCGTGTTTGGTTTTGCGCTCGGCATGGTGGCGCTCGTCGGGGTCGCCTATCTGGTCTTCGGCGTAATCCAGTGGCGGCGCAGGACGATGCTGATCCCACTGATCATGTTTCTATTCTCCGCCTACAGTGTCCTGATGAGCGTATTGGGCCTGTTCACGCCGCATGCGGCCATGGCGACGCCGGTCTGGCGAACCGTGCTCGAACTGGCGCTTGAGATCGTCCTTCTAACGCTTTTCTGGGCCGGTTACCGCGGCGGGCGCTATCTCCGGCGCGGCGCTCCGTCGGCCGCCTAGAAGGCGCCCCGTCGCCCCTACCTCGCCAGATCCGCCGGCGTTGTCGGCTCGCTGATCACCGCTGCCATCGCCTTCCAGCGCGCGTCCTGGCTGGCTCCCACCCGCTCGACATGCGCCCGGACCATGTCCTGACCGAGGTTGTAGTTGATCACGTAGGAGCGGTAGGTCTCGATGAAGCTCAGGCGCTTTGCGGCGCGGGCCACCGAGCTGAGGCCGTATTTGGCCAAGGCCGCGATGGCAGTGGGTTTATCCATGCGACCCGACAGATAGGCGTCGGCGATGGTGTTTTCGCTGCTGGCCAGATCGGCCTTGGCGGTCATCAGGGCGTCATAGGCGTCGGCGGTCGCCGGATCCAGGCCCGCCAGCGGATAGAGCTGTTCGCGCTCGAACTTGACCTTTTCCGCGCCCGGGAAGGCCAGGCTGATGCCGTAATTGGCCGAGCCCTCGGCGATCAGGGATTGGGGCGAGTACAGCGGGTAGACCGAGAACTCGACCCAGCCCTTGCCCTTGGTCAGCTTCTCTTCCAGCTGGGCGTTGAGCACATGGTGACCGGGATAGCCCTCGTGGCAGCCCAGGTCGACGGCGCGGCTGATGGCGACGGGCAGGTCGGTGTTGATCTCGATCAGGCTGTGGGCGCCGCCCTTGTACCAGTTGTAGCCGCTCCACGGCTTGCCGGTGACGAAGGCCAGGTCGAACTTTTCACCCTTGGGCAGGGCGATGTGCGCCTCGGTGCGCGCCTTGCAGGCGGCGATGCCGGCCTTCATCACCGCGTCGAGTTTGTCAGCCGGGATGACGTACTGGCTCTGGAAGGCGTCGATGCGAGCGGCCAGGTCGCCCTCGCCGGGGACCAGACCGTCGACGCGGGCCAGGATCGGGTCATAGTCCGACAGCGGCTTCAGCGGCGGACGCACGCCGAACAGGCCCTGCGCCTCGTCCTGGAAGCTGAACTTTTGCCCCTCCAGCATGGCCAGGCGGGTTTCGGCCGCCCTCAGCTGGCCCAGCATGAACGCCTTCCGGCGGCGCTCGTCGGGGGTGAGGGCGGCGTCATCGACGGCCCGGGTCGCGGCGGTCAGGCGGAGGGCCTCGGCCTTCAGGGCCGGCACGGCGCGTGGATGGGCCTTGGCGGCCTCGGCCCATTCCTTGGGGCCGTAATAGGCGTCGACATAGCCGGGCTCGCGCTCGCCGGCCTCCAGCGTCAGGGCCACGAAATCCCTGGCGATGACGTCCAGTTTTGGACCGCCAGCAGAGGCGGCGAGGGCGGGCGCGGAAGCGCCCAGCAGCAAGGCGGCGGCCAGGACGGCCAGACGGGTGTTCATGAGAAGCCTCAACGCGACAAGGCGTTCAGGCTGCACCCGCGAGCGTCAGAGGGTCAAGCGCGCGCGGCGACCGCTAGGCCCGGGAAGTCGGTGAACACGCCGTCCACGCCGGCCGCATAGAGGGCCTTGAGCAGCGGCTCGACCTCGCCATGCAGGGCCATGAAATCGGGCCGTGCGGCGTCGCCCCGGCGCAGGGCCGGCGGCAGGAAATAGTTCTCGGCCCGCACGGTCCAAGGGTGCACCTGCAGGCCGGCGGCGTGGGCGTCCTTGACCAGCGATGTGGCCGGCAGCAGGCCCTCGGCGCGCGGGATCACCAGCGACTGGTGCGGGCCCAGGCCGTCAGCATAGGCCGCCACGCCCTTCAGGCCCTCGGCGGTCAGCAGGTCGGCGTATTTGACGCCCGGCAGGTCAGGCGGACCGCCCTCGGCGTCAGCCAGCAGCACCAGCTTGGCCCGGGTCTGGGGGCGCAGGGTCTTCAGGGGGGTGACCTCGAAGCACTGCACGAACACCGGGGCGTCGGCCGAGTTGAGGTCATTGCGCTTCAGGGCGTCCAGCATCCGGCCTTCGACCGGCAGGCCGATCGAGGCGAAATAGCTGGGGTGCTTCATCTCGGGATAGACGCCGATGACGCGGCCGGTGCGCTTGCTGGCGGCCCGGGCGATGGCGACCACCTCGTCGAAGGTCAGGATCTGGGCCTGGCCGTCAAAGGCGGCGCTGGTCGGGCGCAGCTGCGGCAGGCGCTCGCGGGCCCGCAGGGTCTTGAGCTCGGCCAGGGTGAAGTCTTCGGTGAACCAGCCCTCGACCGTCTGGCCGTCGATGGTCTTGGTCGCCTTGCGGGCGGCGAACTCCGGACGGGCGGCGACGTCGGTCGTGCCGCCGATCTCGTTTTCGTGGCGGGCCACCAGATGGCCGTCCTTGGTGGGGACCAGATCGGGCTCGATGAAGTCGCAGCCCTGCTCGATGCCCAGCTCATAGGCCAGGGCCGTGTGCTCGGGGCGCAGGCCCGATGCACCGCGGTGGGCGATGACGATGGGCTTCTTGCCCTGGGCGCGGGCGAGGCCGGGCAGGAAGGTGCCGGCGAGGGCGGCGGTGGTCAGGGCGCGACGGGTCAGCAGGGTCATGGCGGCGATTTAGCGCTGCATCATGACACTTTGGCTAGGGGTGAACACTGGCCCCCTCCGGGCCTGCGGCCCTCCTCCCCCGGAGGGGGAAGACGAGATCATCCGCCCCCTCCGGGGGCGGACGGCTGCGCAGCAGCCCGGTGGGGGCGAGTCTGGCGGTCTCTAGGCCAGACGCAGCTTCTCCAGCACCAGCGGGTGCAGTTCCTGGTTACAGGCCAGGATCGAGGCCCCTTCGGCCGGGTTGCCGTGCTCCTCGATGGTCGAGACCTTGCCGCCGGCCTCGGCGACCATCAGCACGCCGGCCGAGACGTCCCAGGCGCCCAGATTACGCTCCCAATAGCCGTCGAAACGACCGGCCGCGACCCAGGCCAGGTCCAGCGAGGCGGCGCCGAAGCGGCGGACGCCGGCGACCTTCTGGCTGATCTGGTGCAGTTCCTTCAGGAACTGGGCATGGCCGGGCTTGCCCAGGAAGGGCACGCCGGTGGCCAGCACGGCCTCGTCCAGATGGCGGCGGGCGGCGACGCGCAGGCGCTTTTCGGCGCCCAGGAAGGCGCCCTTGCCCTTTTCGACCCAGAACAGGTCGTGGGTGATGGGGTTGTAGGTGACGCCGGCCACCACCTCGCCCTCGCGCTGCAGGGCGATATTGACCGCGAAGTGCGGGATGGCGTGCAGGAAGTTGGTGGTGCCGTCCAGCGGGTCGACGATCCAGGTGTGGGTCTTGTCGGTGCCCTCGATCAGGCCGCGCTCTTCACCCAGGAAGCTGTAGCCGGGGCGGGCCTTTTCCAGCAGTTCGAAGATGGTCTGCTCGGCCTTGAGGTCGGCATTGGTGACGAAGTCGGCCGCGCCCTTCTTGGAAACCTGCAGCTCGGCGACTTCACCGAAATCGCGAGCCAGGCCACGCGCCGCTTTGCGGGCAGCGTCGATCATCACGTTCAGAAGGGCGGAGGGAGTGGCCAAGGCGGGTTTTCCTCATAGGTCCCCCTGCGCAGCGTCTGGAGCAGACGGCGGGGGATATGCGAGCGGCGGTTAGAAAGATCGGGAAATTGGGCGCGGAACCTAGTCGCGGACGCGCGCGAAAGCAAGGCGGGGCGAATGCTCCCCGCTGGGCAGGGCCTGTTGCCCATCAAGGTCGCCGCGAAAAAAGCTGTCATCCCGGACAACCCCGGCGAAAGCCGGGGGCAGATCCGGGACCGCCGGAAGCGCAGAGCTCAGGCGTCGGTCCCGGATCTTCGCGCTGCGCGCTCGTCCGGGATGACAACCGCTTGTGATGATATGCGCAGCTCCCCTTGAGGGGGAGCATCTGCCCGGCCTAGGGCAGATCGACCTTGGGCAGGCTGTCGCGGGCTTCGCAGGCCAGCTTGCCGGCGCTGCCGGCGGCGGCCTTGGCGTCGTCGATCTTTTCGCCGTTCCGCCAGCCCTTGGTCAGGCCCATGTCCCCGACGAAATCCATGCCCAGGTCGATCCACTTGTCGGCCGCGCAGTCCAGGGCGAACATGATGATCGGCCCCTTGCCGGCCGGCCAGTTCCTGTAGGGACCGTTGGGCTTGCCCTCGGCGATGCGGACCAGGACCATGCCGGACTTGGCGTCCACCCGCATAAAGTCCTCGTCATAGAAGGTCTTGGCCTCGCCGGGCGAGGGCTTCCAGTTTTCGGCCAGGGCGTAGGTCGCCACAGACAGAGCCGCCAGGCTCACCACGCACAATACGAGTCGCTTGTTCATCGCGTTCCCCCCCGGAACCTATGGTTAACGGAGAGGCTAGGCCTGTCTGGTCGGCCCCGCAATAACGTCGTTAGACGAGGTTGCGCGCCGCCAGACCTGCGGCGATCGCGGCGTTCAGCGCAGCGACGGCGGCGGTCGGCCCCTGGGGATGGGCCCAGACCCCGGCCGAGACGGCCAGGAAGTCGGCGCCCGCCGTGGCCAGGCCGGCGGCGTTGTCGGCGGTGATGCCGCCGATGGCCACCGAGGGAGTCTCCATCACCTCCTGCCAGATCGACAGGATTTCCGGATCGGCGGTGGTCGGGGCGTCTTTCGTCGTGGTCGGGAAGAAGGCTCCGAAGGCCACATAGTCGGCCCCGGCCTCGGCGGCCTCCATGGCCAGGTGGCGGCTGTCATGGCAGGTGACCCCGACCATGCGGTCCTTGCCCATCAGCTTGCGGGCGGCGGCGTAGGGGGTGTCGCCCTGGCCCACATGCACGCCGTCGCAGTCGAGGCTGGCGGCGAGGTCTGGCCGGTCATTGAGGATCACCGCCACGCCCTGGGCGCGGGCGATCGGCGCGAGGACCGCCACGGCCTGCGCAATCGCGGCGTCGGAGACGTCCTTCAGCCGGATCTGCAGCGCGGCCACGTCGCCGCCGTCCAGGGCCTTTTTCAGCTCAAGGCCGAAGGCGTCCAGGTCGCTCAGGGCCGGCGGGGTGATCAGATAGAGGCGGCAATCGAGGGTCATGACGCGGGAATTACGCCAATTCGCGCCAGCGCCCAAGTCGTCAGCCCAAAGGGTCACGACCTCGTCCGCTGCGAACCATAGTGAGAGTCAGTTGCAAAAGGCCGCATCCTTCGCTACATGAGAATGACACTCATTCGGCAAGGGCGTTGCTTCCGTGTACGTTTGCAACTGTAACGGCATCCGCGAGCGCGAAGTGCGCGCCGCCATCGACGCGGGCGCCAGCCGTCCGGCCGAGATCTTTCGCCAAAAGGGCTGTCAGGCCCAGTGCGCCAAGTGCGTGTGCGAGATGCGCCAGATGATCGAAGACAGCCGTCAGGCCCTGGCCTACGCCGCCGAATAGGTTTGGCCCGCCGCGCCACGATTTCCGTGAAAGCGCGAAACACTTGCAGACATAGCGGTTGAAGCCCGCCGCGCCTTGCCGCACGGTCGCCGCGACTCGCACTTCAAGGAGACCCGCCATGCAAGGCGATCCCGGAATTATCCGCCTGCTCAACGCGGTGCTCACCAACGAGCTGACCGCCGTGAACCAGTATTTTCTGCACGCGCGGATGTACGACAACTGGGGCTTCAAGCGCCTGGGCAAGATCACCTATGACGAGTCGATCGGCGAGATGAAGCACGCCGACAAGCTGATCAATCGCATCCTGTTCCTGGAAGGCCTGCCCAACCTGCAGGACCTGCACAAGCTGAAGATCGGCGAGACCGTGCCCGAGTGCCTGGCCTCGGACCTGGCCGTCGAGGTCGGCGGCCGCGAGACCCTGATCCCTGGCATCATCCAGTGCGAACAGGTCCGCGACTATGTCAGCCGCGAGCTGCTGCGCGAGATCCTCAGCGACACCGAGGAGCACATCGACTTCCTCGAAATGCAGCTGGGCCTGGTCAAGTCGATCGGCGAGCAGAACTATCTGCAGAGCGCCATGGGCGAACTGCCGGCCGGCTGACCTGTCAGGCGGCGCGCCTGGTGCGCGTCGCCGGCTCCAGGTTGAACTGGCCGACCAGTTCGGCCAGGCGTCCCGACTCTGTGCGCAGCGAATGCGCCGCCGCCGTCGTCTGCTCGACCATGGCGGCGTTCTGCTGGGTCATCTGATCCATCTGGTTGATGGCCACATTGACCTCGTTCAGGCCGGTCGACTGTTCCTGTGACGAGGCCGAGATCTCGGTCACCAGGGCGGCGATCTGGCCCACCCGCTCCAGGATGTCGCCCAAGGCACTGCCGGTCTGACCGACCAGGCCGACGCCTTCGCTGACCTTGGTCGAGGCCGTGCCGATCAGCACCTTGATTTCTCTGGCGGCCTCGGCCGAGCGCTGGGCAAGAGACCGCACTTCCTGGGCCACGACCGCGAAGCCGCGGCCGGCTTCACCGGCCCGCGCCGCCTCGACCCCGGCGTTCAGCGCCAGCAGATTGGTCTGGAAGGCGATCTCGTCGATGACGCCGATGATCTGGCTGATCTGGTTGGACGAGGTCTGGATTTCGCCGACGGCGCGGACAGCGGCGCCGACGGCCTGTTCGGTGGCCTGGGCCTGGCGACGGGTGTCAGCGACGATCAGGTCGGCCTTGCGGGCGCCGTCGGCGGTCTGGCGCACGGTCGAGGTGATCTGGTCCAGAGCGGCGGCGGTTTCTTCCAGGCTGGCGGCCTGCTGCTCGGTGCGGCGCGACAGGTCATCGGCGGCCTGGGCAATCTCGGCCGCGCCCGATCCCACACCGCTGGAGGACTGGCGGATCTGACTCAGCGTCTGGGTCAGCTTCTCGGCGGCGGCGTTGAAGTCGCCGCGCAGGCGCTCATATTCCGGCGCGAAGGCCGTTTCCAGTCGGTAGGCGACGTCGCCCGCCGACAGATGGTCCAGGCCCTGGGCCAGGCTGTGCATGGCGCTGTCGCGCTTCTGCTCGGCGGCGATGCGCTGATCCTCATTGGAGCGGCGGTCGCTCTCGGCGGTCCGGCGTTCCTCATCCTGCTCCTGGCGTAGCGCCCGGCGTTCCAGAACGTTCTCGCGGAACACCGCCACGGACTTGGCCATGTCGCCCAGCTCGTCGTGACGGCCGGCGAAGGGCACGGCGCGTTCGTAGTCGCCCGCCGCCAACTGGCCCATATACTGGGTGATGGCCTGCACCGGACGCACCACGCCGCGGCTCATGGCCCAGACGCCGCCGGTGATGACCGCGCCCAACAGCACGCAGAGCGCGCCCATCAGGCTCAGTTGCTGAACCTGCTTGGCCTGGGCTTCGGCCTCGATGCGGGCGTTGTCGGCGGCGATCAGGGGAACGATCTGTTCGACGGCCGTGCGATGGGCGTCGAAGGCCTTGGTCATTTGCGCTTCCTGGGCCGTAGCGGTCGCGGTGTCGCCGGCCGCCATGGCCTTGAACATGGCGTCCGCCGACGTCCAGACAATCTGGGCCTGCTGGTCGGACTCACCCAACAGCACGGACTTTACCTGCGGATCGAAATCGACGGCGCGCCAGAGGGCCAGGCGCGTGTCGTATTCGGCGCGATGCTTGACCAGTTCGTCAGTCGCATATTTCAGATCGGCCGAGCTGCCGGCGGCAAAGGCCAGTTTGGCGTCAAGATAGACGTCGATCACGTATAGCGGCGGGGGCAGGATGTCGGCGGTCAGGTCCTTGCCCGCCACGATCTTGTCGTACAGAGGGCCGCCCACGCGCACCGTCTCGACGGCGAACCAGGAAACGGCCGCCAGAACCAGGAGGCCGCCGGCAAGGCTCGCGCCAAACAGGTTCATTGCCCCAGACAATCGCAAACGCATTTCTTTGAGCCCCAATAGTTGCGGGTTAACGTGACACCGGTGATATAAACAGCGCCTTAAAACCTGAAATTAGATGCTCAAATTGAGTAGGTTTCTTGGATTGATGCTTAGTGAAAATTGCTCCATCGCCTGATGATGAAACGTAAAAAGACGCCGTTCGTGAACCGTCACCATCTGAGCCTGGGCGCGGACTATGCCCTGCGGATGATCCGGGTTTTTACCGATCTTTTCGACGGCGACATGGACCGGGCCCTGGTGTTCATCGCCGCCGCCCAGGCCGGTACTGAGCACCTGCGCGAGCAGGCCGATTATGTCGAACTGATCTCGGGAGAGTTCTTCCCCGACGAGATGCGCCGGCCGGTGAGCGTCTCGGCCCTGGCCCGGTCGCTGGGCATCCCCGTGGAGACCACCCGGCGCCATGTGGTCAAGCTGGCCAGCACGGGGTTTGCGCAGCGCACCGCGTCGGGCGGGGTGATTGTCACCTCGGAGATTCTGGCCCGCGAGGAGATCCGCCAGGCGGGACTGCTCAATCTGGGCGCCATGGAGGCCCTGATCGACGGCCTGACGCGCACGCCGGCCAACCGCTGATCAGGGACCGCCAATCAAACGGGGCGCCGCATGAAGGTCCGCGCGTCCTCGTCCAGCCCGCGCTCCAGATGCGCCCGGCGGATTTCCAGCAGGCCGGGCGTCAGGGCGACGTCGGCGATATCGATGAAGCCCAGCCGGCGATACCAGGGCGCGTTCCAGGGCACCTCGCGGAAGGTCGACAGGGTCAGGGCGCTTAGCCCGCGCGTCCGGGCTGTATCGGCGGCGGCGTCCAGCAGCCGCGCGCCGATCCTCTGGCCGGCGAAGGCGGGCAGCACGTCGATCTGCTCGATATAGAGCCCGTCCTCGACCGGCCGGAACATCACGAAGGCGATGGGCGCATCCGCGTCGATGGCGACCAGCAGGCCCCCGGCAGCGATGCGCGCCGCCAGGACCTCGGGCGACGACGGCTCGTCGGCGGCCAGGGCGTCCATCAGGCCGATGAACCGCTGGGCCGAGGCCCGCTCGATGGCGCGCACGGTTTCAATGTCTTCGGGGCGGGCGTCGCGCAGCGTCGGCGTCATGGTTCCTGCTCATCCTGGCGACCTCGGCGCTGGCGCCGGGCCCAAAACGCACCCATCATAAGGTTGTTGAGGCCAGGGCGGGAACCAAGCCTGTCCTGATCGGTTAGACAGCCTGTTTAGCGAGGAGTCCGGGCATGAGCATCCTGAACGGCAGACAGCACCGGGCGCACGCCCGTGCGGGCCGCGAGGCCTTTGAGGTCGAGGCCCGCGAGGAAAATCATCCCGCCGCCCAGATCGCGCTGGGAGCCCTGCTGGCCGGCGGCGCCATCCTGGCGGCCCTGGCCATGGGCCGTCGGCACGAGACCGTGCTGGACGACGCGATGTACGCGGTCGAGTTCGCCGAGATGCACGAGCCGGTCGCCCATCAGCCCAAGCCGCTGACCAGCCTGCTCCTGCCGCCGCTGTTCATCGCCATGACCCTGTCTGGCCTGCGCACCTGGAACGCGCCGGCCAGTCCGGCGCGCACGCGGGCCTTGACCCTGTGGAGCCTGACCCAGGGCTTCAACGCCCTGTGGCTGGGTTTGGGCGCCAAGCGCCTGGGCGGGCAGGTTACGGCGGCGACCGCGTCGCTGGCGGCCTCCACCGCCTACGCGATCGAGGCCCGCAAGGTCGGCGGCGGTACGGCGCCTGATCTGGGCTGGCTGGGTGTCGCCAACGCCCTGACCGCCCAGCTGTGGCGGCGGCCGCAGGGGCCGACCCTGCACTAGGGTTATTTCCGATAAGTATTGGGCGGTTATCGGACGGAAAAGTGTTCTAAACTTCCGATTTCTGGGCCGTCTTTACCTCGACGAGACCATCGGGGCGAATGCGGTTCCAAGCGGGCGGGGCCCGGTTCATTGACCATTCATGTGGTGAAGCTTTATCTCCGGGACACCGACTTGGGGAGTTTCTGACATGCGTCCGTTGTTGTTGTTTCCGCTCCTGGCGGGTGGCCTGCTTCTGGCCAGTTGCGCGACGATCAGCGAGGAGGCCTGCCTGCAGGGCGACTGGGCCGGCATCGGCTTCAAGGACGGCGAGGCTGGCCATCCGCAAAGCCGGCTGGACGAGCACGCCAAGGCCTGCGCCAAGACCGGCGTTGCGCCTGATCCCGCGCCCTATTTCGCCGCTCGCGCCCAGGGCCTGAGACTGTATTGCACGCCGGATCGCGGCTTTCGCGAGGGCCGCCTGGGCCACAGCTATGCCGGGGTCTGTCCCGAACCCGCCGCAGGCCGCTTCCTGCCGGCCTATGCCGACGGCCAGCTGGTCCATGCGGCGGCCGCGCGACTGAGCCAGGCGCGGTCCGATCGCGAAAGCGCCGACCGGCGCGCCGAAAAGCGCGATCGCGAAGCGCGCGGCGTCGAGGACGAACTGCGCAATCCCGCGCTCAACGACGAGCAGAAACGTGAACTTCGCGACCGGCTGAACCGCCTTCGCAGCGAGCGCCGCGCCGCCATCGAGGACGGCCGCCGCGCCGACTGGGCCATGCGTGACGCCGAGCGCGAAGTCAGCAACCTGGAATATCAGTTCAGGCCAATCTACGGCGGCTGGTAACGGGTCCGGCGCCGAGCCTAGCGTGAGGCCCGCCGGGCCTCACGCGCCGCGATCTGGTCCAGTCCCTTGAGGAGTTCGGCCGCGCCCTGGCCATCGGGCTGGACTCGGATGACCCGCAGAGCGGTGATGTGCAGGCCGATCAGGTCGTGATCGGCGCCGCCGCGCTCGTTCAGGGTGCGCACGATGTCGCCCAGTCGCTTGGCGACCCGGCACAGGGCGTTCAGCTGGAACATGCCCGCCAGACTCCCGATGCTGTCGGAGAGCCGGGCCAGGGCTTCAGCTGAGGCCCGGCTTCCAGCGTCGGCCAGTTCGCCGAGCGCCTGATCTATCAGCTGCAGCGCGGCTTGCCGGTGGGACTCCAGGCTGGCGTCCGCCCGGGCCAGGGCCTCGTCGACGGCCAGTCCGTCCGGGAGGTCCATGAAGCGGGTGAGGCGGCTGGGCTGGCTCATTGCAGAAGCGCCAGGGCGGCCTGACGCAGCGGGTCGATGGTCTCGGCCTGAACGCCGGCATTGCCGGGATTTTCACCGCTGCGGGTGCGGGGCGCCAGCGGTGCGGCGCTCCACAGGATCCGGTCCAGCAGGGTCGACGACGAGAAGGGCTTGGCCACGACATAGTCGGCCCCCACGGCCCGGGCTTCCTGGATCAGCTCCCGGGGCGTGTGTCCGGTCACGACGATGACCACCAGGGGCGGGTCAGTGGGCTGTTGTCGCTGGCGCATGCCGCGGATGAGGGCCAGGCCTTCGTCAGCTCTCGGAAAGGGATCCACCAGGATCAGGTCGACCTCTACGTCCTGGCTGAAGGCGTGGCTTTCCCCCAGGCTCTGGCATCGGTGAAGCTTTCGGAAGCCGAAGCCGGAAAGCATCAGGGCGGTAAGGTCCATGAAGCCGGCGTTTTCATCCACGATCAGGACGCTGGCCTCGCTGAAGTTGAAGGTCAGCTCCGCGCTTGCTGTTGGATCCGCCATGTCGCCGCTCCAGTTCGCCCAACCGTGTTACGTGACGATGAGGCGCGGCGAATAAAACAAGCTTAACGGGAATTATCTACGACAATAATACCCTGAGGCGTATTGTCGCACGACCGCTGCGGCGTTCAGTCGATCCGCAAAAGGCGATCCAGACTGAACCGGCCGCCGCCCTTGGCGAGGACCAAAAGCAGCAGGCCCGCCCAGGACAGGTGCGTGCTCCAGGCGTCGGGATAGACGAAGATCTCGATGACCAGGGTCATGCCCAGAAACGCGAGCGCGGACAGCCTCGTGAAGAGGCCCAGCACCAGCAGGATCGAGAACAGGTGCTCGCTGTAGGTCGCCAGATGGGCGGCGATGTCGGACGGGATCAGGGGCAGGGCGTATTCGTCCGAGAACAGCGAATATGTGCTGTCGGTGATGTGCAGCACGCCGTCGACCTTGGTGCGACCCGACAGCCAGAACACGCTGGCTACGCCCAGGCGGGCGACCAGGGTCAGGACGTCGTCGGGCAACAGCTTGCGGGCGATCTGCGCCAGGGTGTCGAGGGGTTTGAGCATGGCGGTGATCATGGCTTGGCTCCGGAAATGAGGTCGCCAAACACGCCGTCGGCGATCAGGGCGGCAAAGAGGGACTGCAGGTTCGCGTCGGGATCGGCCTGCGCCGCCTGGCCCATGGCCTCGGCGAGGGAGCCGCCGGTCCGGCAGGCGGCGAGGAAGGCGCAGTCGGCGGGACCCACCACGCGGTAGGCCACGGCAGCGCCCGATCGGCTCACCAGCAGGCCCTGGGCGGCTTCGGACAGTTCCAGGTCATCGCGGCCTTGGCGGGCGCCGGCCCAGAGGCTGGGCAGGCCGGCCTCGAACAGCGCGAACCTCGCTGACGGGTGCAGCGCAACCCGCGCCGCGCCCAGCGCCTGGGGCGACAGGGCGGCGAAGGCGTCTGCGCCCAGCGACGGCGCCTCAGCCGCGAACAGGGCCTCGGTCCACAGGCGGTCCAGATGGGCGACGCCGGCCAGATAGGGCAGGTCCCGGGCCGGTGGGAAGCGGTCCAGCCAGGCCGGGAAGGCCTCGCCATAGTCCAGCAAGGCGGCGCTGGCCGGCGGCGCCTCGCGGGCGAACAGGGCGGCGGCGGCGCGGAACCAGTCGTCTCCGACCAGGCTGGCGACGGTCGGGAAATTGGCGGCCAGGGCGTCGACGCAGCCCTTGGCGATGGTGTTGCGATAGACCGACAGACCCGTCTCGCCGGCCTCGCCTTCGGCCAGCCAGGGCGACAGGGCCGAGGGCGCGCCGCCCAGGGCCGCGACGAAGGCGTCCTGAAAGTCCAGCAGGTCAGACATGGGCGGGCTCCCGCCGCGCACGGTCCAGGGCCAGCTGGGCCCGGTCGCGCTCGGCCATCAGCACGGCAAAGGCGGGCACGTCGTCGTCGCGTTCGATCAGGGTGGGGCGCGGACCGATGCGGTCGATCAGGTGGAGATACAGCGTCCACACGCTTTCGGCGATCGGCGCGCCATGGGTGTCGATCAGCAAGCCCGAGCCGCCCTCGTCCTGGCCATGGCCGGCCAGATGGATTTCGCCGACGGCGGCGGCGGGCAGGGCGTCGAGATAGGCCTGCGCGCTGTAGCCCAGGTTATGGGCGCTGACGAAGACGTTGTTGACGTCGACCAGCAGGCCGCAGCCGGTCGTCTCGACCAGGGCGCGAAGAAACTGGGTCTCGTCGAGATCATGGCCCGTGAGCGGCAGGTACAGCGAGGGGTTCTCGACCAGCACGCGGCGACCCAGGGCGTCCTGCATGCGGCCGATATTGCCGGCGATGCGGGTCAGGGCCGCGCGGGTGCGGGGAAAGGGCAGCAGATCGGGCTGGTGGACGCCGCGATGGGTCGACCAGGCCAGATGCTCGGAGACCACGAACGGCTCGAAGCGATCGACCAGGGTCTTGAGGGCGGCCAGATGCTCGGGGTCCGGATCGGCGTCGGCGGCCAGCGACAGGCCCACGCCGTGCAGCGACAGCGGATGGCTCTGACGGATCGCCGCCAGGGCCGACAGGCGGGGTCCGCCGGCCGACATGTAGTTTTCCGGGTGGACTTCGAACCACAGGCCCGGCGCCGTCGCGGCGAGCGCGTCGTCATAGTGCTGGGGTTTCAGGCCGAGGCCGGCGGTCTGGGTCATTGGGGGGGCTCTAAGGTTGGACGGTCACCCGCCCCCTCCTGGCGGCTGCGCGGAGGGGGCAGGTGGCCGGGGCCGAACTACATCGCCTTGGGGGTCAGCGAGCCCATGCCCTTGGGGGTCTTCATCGTCACGCACGTGCCCTTGGCGACATGCTTCCAGGCGTCGCCCTGATAGTCGACCTTGGAGGTGCCGGCGCACGAGGTGCCCGCGCCCGCCTTGCAGTCGTTCTGGGCGGCCTTGGAGACGCCGTAGCACTTTTCCATCTCGGGCTTCTTGTCGGCGGCCATGGCGGCCCCGGCCGAGAGAGCGAAGATGGCGGCGAAGGCGGCGGAAGCGGTGCGGTTCATGGGATGGCTCCTTGGTGGGGTGGGAACCGGGTCCGTATGGCCGGTTCGAGGGGGAATACGGAAAGGGGGCGGCAAAGGTTACAGCGGTCGTCGAACAAATTATTCGACGGGACTTCGACAGCGGTTCCGGCTCACGCGCGGGCCGTGTAACCCTTTGGCCCTGACGCGCGAATAGGGGGATGCGTGACGGACACCGAAACCCGACTGAAGGCGCTGATGCTGCGCGGGTTGGAGGGCGACGCCCCAGCCTACCGCGAGTGTCTGGCCCTGCTCGGCGTTCGGCTTCGCGCCTATTTTGCGCGCCGGATGTCCGGCGCGCCCGGTGATGTGGAGGACATGGTGCAGGAGACGCTGCTGGCGGTGCATATCAAGCGGGCGACGTGGGACACGTCCCAGTCGTTTACCGCCTGGGCGCACGCCGTGGCGCGCTACAAGCTGATCGACCACTGGCGGCGGCGAAAGATCCGCCAGACCCTGCCGCTGGACGATCATTCCGAATTCCTGGCCGCCGAGGAGCATGATCCCGGCGTGGGGCTGGAACTGGATCGCGCCCTGGCCAGCTTGCCCGAGCGCCAGCGTGTGCTGGTCAGCGACGTCAAGCTGGTTGGGCTCAGCCTGGCCCAGGCCGGCGCCAAGGCCGGCATGACCGAAGGCGCGGCCAAGGTCGCCCTGCACCGTGCGCTAAAGGCCCTGGCCGAAAGGATGCGCCATGCGGACCGATGACCTGATCGACGCCCTGGCCGCCAATGCCGGCCCGGCGCCCGGCGGGCGGCCCGGGGGGCGCCTTGGCCTGCTGGCGGGCCTGGGCGGCGTGGCGGCCCTGATCGGGGTGCTAGTCTGGCTGAAGGTGCGACCCGACCTGATGGAGGTCATGCGGGGCGGCTTTTTCTGGCTCAAGGCGGCCTATACCGCCGCCCTGGCCCTGGCGGGCTATCTGGCGATCGAGCAATTGTCGCGGCCCACGGGCTCGGCCCGGCGGGGACTGGTCCTGGGCCTGATCGTACTGAGCGGCTTTGTCCTAGTGGGGCTGGTCCAGTTCGGGATGGCGCAGGATCCGATGGCCCTGCTGCGCGGCCAGTCCTGGACCCGCTGCTCGCTGAACATCCTCGCCCTGGGCGCGCCGACCACCCTCGCGGGTCTTTGGGTCGTGCGGGGGCTGGCGCCGACCCGCCCGGTTCTGGCCGGTTTCGCGACCGGCGCCCTGGCCGGCGGCGTCGCGGCCACGGTCTATGGACTGCATTGCGCCGAAAGCACCTTTGTCTTCGTCGGCGTCTGGTACAGCCTGGGCGTCCTGGCCTGCGGGGCCCTGGGCGCGGTTCTCGGGCGCTGGGCGCTGCGCTGGTGAGCAGCCCGGTCGGGCCTTGCGCCCGCTGTGATCACGTCTGGTTACGGTCCCATAACGGCGGTTGACAAGCGCTGGGCCAGATCTTCAACTGCCGTCGCCGAGATTGCGAGCCATACGCAAGCCCGGATCCCATAGCCGGTTCTGACACCTTGTGGGGAGGGTCGCCCTTGACGATAGACGACGCCCTCGTCCTCCCCGACGAGGCGCCGGCGGCCACACAATCGTGGTCGACAGGGACGCTTCAGACACGCCTTCTGGAAGTCGCTGCGGCGGGCGCGCTGGCCGCTCTGTTGCTGGTTCTGTTCTGGCTGAAGCCGCGCCCTGATTTCTGGGCGGCGATCAGCCATCCGTTCTTCTGGATCAAGGGTCTCTATACGGCCACCCTGGCCGCCATCGCCCTGGGCGGGGCGACGGCTGCAGCGCGTCCCGGGGCGCCGCTGTGGCCGGCCCTGGTTTCGGGCGGCGCCATGGTTGTCCTGATGACCCTCGCCGTCGCCTTCGAGGCCCCTGGCCTGGACGCGGCCCTGATTGCCCACATCTTCAATCCGGGCGGCGCCTTCAACTGCGTCTTCCACGTCTCCGTGCTGTCGGTTTCCATGCTGCTGGTCGCGGGGGTGGGCCTGCGCGGCGTCGAGATGGAGCGTCCGGGCCTGACAGGCCTGTTCGTCGGCCTGTTCAGCGGCGCGGTGGCTGCGACCATCTACGGCGTGCACTGCCAGGACTCGACGTTCCTGTTCGTGGCTCTTTGGTACAGCTTCGGGGTGGCCCTGTGCGGCGCTGTCGGCGCGGTCACGCTCAAGCTGATCAGCCGTCGCCTGCGGCCCGACCCGGCCGACAGCAGCGTCGTGGACGTATGAAAAAGGCCCCCCGGATCGCTCCGGGAGGCCCTCGTCTCATCAAGCGTTGAAGCCTATTCGGCTGCGACCTTGCCGGTCGTGGCGCCGAACTTGGCGTGCAGTTCGCCCGAGGCATAGCGCTTGGCCATGGTCGCGGTCGACAGCGCCTTGACCTTGTCGGCGTGGCCGGCCGAGCCGAACTCGACGAAGCGGGCCTGACAGACCTTGCGCATGGCTTCCTTGGCGGGCTTGAGATAGGCGCGCGGATCGAACTCGCCGGGCTTTTCCATCAGGATCTTGCGGATCGCGCCGGTCATGGCCATCCGGTTGTCGGTGTCGACATTGATCTTGCGGACGCCGTGCTTGATGCCGCGCTGGATCTCTTCGACCGGCACGCCCCAGGTCTGGGGCATCTCGCCGCCGTACTGGTTGATGATGTCCTGCAGGTCCTGCGGCACCGAGCTGGAGCCGTGCATCACCAGGTGGGTGTTGGGCAGGCGGCGGTGGATTTCCTCGATCACGTTCATGGCCAGGACGTCGCCGTCCGGCTTGCGCGTGAACTTGTAGGCGCCGTGGCTGGTGCCCATGGCGATGGCCAGGGCGTCGACGCCGGTCTGGCCGACGAAGTCGACCGCCTGGTCGGGATCGGTCAGCAACTCATCGTGGGAGAGCACGCCCTCGAAGCCGTGGCCGTCTTCGGCTTCGCCCATGCCGCTCTCGAGCGATCCGAGCACGCCCAGTTCGCCTTCGACCGACACGCCGCAGCTGTGGGCCATCTGGACCACCTTGCGGGTGACCTCGACATTGTACTCGTAGGAGGCCGGGGTCTTGGCGTCCTCCATCAGCGAGCCGTCCATCATCACCGAGGTGAAGCCGTACTGGATTGCCGTGGCGCAGGTTGCCGGGCCGTTGCCGTGGTCCTGGTGCATGCACACCGGAATGTGGGGGTAGATCTCGGCCAGGGCGTCGATCATGCGGGCCAGCATGATGTCGTTGGCATAGGACCGCGCGCCGCGCGAAGCCTGGATGATGACCGGCGAGTTGACGGCGTCGGCCGCCTCCATGATCGCCAGACCCTGTTCCATGTTGTTGATATTGAAGGCCGGCAGCCCGTACTCATGCTCCGCCGCATGGTCCAGCAACTGCCTAAGCGTGATCCTCGCCACGTGATATCTCTCCTGCAAGCTTGAAAGGTTTGGGTCGTTTCTTGTTTTTGGGGCGTGACGCTTTTGCGTTCTCTGCCCGGGTCGTCCGGTAGCTCACGCGGACCCCTCCCGGAGGTCCGCGCCTGAAAAATCTGGAACCCTAGGTGTTCAAAGCCGAGACACCGGGCAGGTCCTTGCCCTCCATCCACTCAAGAAACGCGCCGCCGGCGGTCGAGACGAAGGTCATGTCGCCCACGACGCCCGCGTGATTCAGCGCCGACACCGTATCACCGCCGCCGGCCACGGCGACGATCTTACCCGATTTTGCCAGCTGGGCGGCATGTTTCGCCGCCGCAACGGTCGCTTCGTCGAACGGCGGTACCTCGAACACGCCCAGCGGGCCGTTCCAGATCAGGGTCTTGCTGGCGTCCATGGCGGCCAGCAGGCGCTTGGCGGTCTCGGGGCCGGCGTCGAGGATCAGGTCGTCGGGCTGCACGTCGGCAAGGGCGCGGGTCTCGGCGTCGACGCCGGGCGCGACCTTCTTGGCCACCACCACGTCGACCGGCAGCAGCAGCTCGCAGCCGGCGGCCTTGGCCTTTTCGATGATCTGGCGGGCGGTGTCGGCCAGGTCCTTCTCGCACAGCGACCCCCCGACATCGTGGCCCTGGGCATAGAGGAAGGTGTTGGCCATGCCGCCGCCGATCGCCAGGCGATCCAGCTTGGCGACCAGGTTGTTGAGCAGGTCGAGCTTGGTCGAGACCTTGGAGCCGCCGACGATGCCGATCACCGGCTTCTGCGGATTGCCCAAGGCCGAGTCCAGGGCTTCCAGTTCGCGCTGCATGGCCAGGCCCGGATAGGACGGCAGGGCGCGGGCCAAGGCTTCGGTGGAAGCATGGGCGCGGTGAGCGGCGCTGAAGGCGTCATTGACATAGAGGTCGCCCAGAGCGGCCAGCTGCGCGGCGAAGGCCGGATCGTTCTTTTCTTCGCCCGCGTGGAAGCGGACGTTCTCTAGCAGGGCGACGCCGCCGGCCGGCAGGGCCGCGATGGTCTTGGCGGCTTCGTCGCCGATGCAGTCGGCAGCGAAGGCCACTGGCGCGCCCAACAGCTTGGAGAGCGGCTCGGCCACGAAGGCCAGGCTCATCTCGGGAACCACCTTGCCCTTGGGCCGGTCGAAGTGGGCCAGCAGCGCCACCTTGGCGCCCTTGCCGGTCAGGTACTGGATGGTCGGCAGGGCCGAGCGCAGCCGGGTGTCGTCCGAAATCTTGCCGCCCTCGACGGGCACGTTGAAGTCCACGCGGACCAGGGCGGTCTTGCCGGCGAGATCGGCGGTGTCGAGGGTGCGGAAGGTCATCGAGGTTATCCGTTCAATGAGAGGCGTCGATGGGTGGCGCGAAGAATGCCGCCGCCACCGAGAGCGCAAAGATCAGAGCAGGTAGGGCGACATGGGCGATATGCATGCGACGCCGCCGCGAGGCGTAGAGATGCAGTCCCAAAGCCCCAAGCCAGCACAACAGGGCGGCCAATTTCGCAGGGTAGGTTTCGAGTACGGGAAGGTCGAGCAGAGGCTTGGGCGCATTCGCAAGTTTGACGTGCGCGGCGATACTCGACCAGTGGAGCAAGCCCCACACACCTGCGAAACCCACTGGAAAGGCCGACAGGCAGAGAGCGACCGACACAATCCAAGTCCAGAGTCGGGCAAGCCTATGCGCCCGAACGGGTGGTTGTGCTGAAGCGATCGACATCTGCCCTCTGCGGTTGGGTTTAAGGAAAACCCCCGCCTCTCAGGGAGGGGCGGGGGTCTGGCAGGCTTTAGAGGAACTTCGCCATCACGAGCGCGGTGTCGCTCATGCGGGTCGCGAAGCCCCATTCGTTGTCGTACCAGCTGAGCACGCGGCCCAGCTTGCCTTCGATGACCTGGGTCTGGGCGAGAGCCGCCGTCGAGCTTTCGGCGATGTGGTTGAAGTCGGTCGAGACCAGGGCCTCGTCGGTGACGCCCAGCACGCCCTTCAGCGGGCCGGCGGCGGCGGCCTTCAGGGCGGTGTTCAGTTCCTCGACCGTGGTGTCGCGGCTGGGCACGAACTTCAGGTCGACGCACGAGACATTCGGGGTGGGAACGCGGATCGACGAGCCGTCCAGCTTGCCCTTCAGGGCCGGCAGCACCAGGCCCAGGGCCTTGGCGGCGCCGGTCGAGGTGGGGATCATCGACAGGGCGGCGGCCCGGCCGCGATACAGATCCTTGTGCATCGTATCCAGCGTCGGCTGGTCGCCGGTGTAGCTGTGGATCGTGGTCATGTAGCCGCGCTCGATGCCGACCAGGTCGTGGATGACCTTGGCGATGGGGGCGAGGCAGTTGGTGGTGCACGAGCCGTTGGAGACCACTAGGTCGGCGGCGCTCAGCACGTTGTCATTGACCTTGTAGACGATGGTCTGGTCGGCGCCGTCGCAGGGAGCGGAGACCAGCACGCGCTTGGCGCCGGCGGTCAGGTGGGCGCTGGCCTTTTCCTTGGTGGTGAACAGGCCCGTGCACTCGAACGCGATGTCGACGTTCAGCTCGGCATGCGGCAGCTCGGCCGGGTTGCGGATCGCCGTGACCTTGATCTTGCCCGTGCCGACATCGATCCAGTCCTCGCCCGAGGTCACGACGCCGGGGAACCGGCCGTGGACGCTGTCGTAGCGCAGCAGGTGGGCGTTGGTCTCGACCGGACCCAGATCGTTGATCGCCACGACTTCAATATCCGTGCGGCCGTGCTCGACGATGGAGCGCAGGACGAGGCGGCCGATACGGCCAAAGCCGTTGATGGCGACGCGAAGAGCCATGGTGGTCTTTCTCCTAACGATCGGACGCGGCCCAGAGGGACCAACGTTCCCTGATTTTGCAGGCGCGTTTTGCGGGCGGGGGCGGGGAAGTCAAGCCCAGCTCCGGTAACAACGCATGACAGAATACGGCCAAGGGCGATTTCATCACCCTATTGTCGCCGCAGCGGGTGGCGAAGCTGGTCCTGATCTATATGTTGCACCGCATGATTGGAACCCGCCGATGACCCTGGGCGAAACGAGCGCCCTCGACCTCGCCGCGCGCCGACTGGAGCGCGCCGTGGCTCAGCTTGAGCAGCGGCTGGCCGCGCGCGCGACCGTGGCTGTCGCCTCGGCGGCGGCGTCGTCCACGTCTTCGTCCGACGTTTTCGACGGCGAGGCCGCGCGCCTGCAGGCCGAGCTGGACGCCGCCCGCGAGCGCGAGCGCGCCCTGGAAGAAGCCGGCGCCCAGGCCTCGGTCGCCCTGGGCCGCGCCATCGCCGAAATCCGCGCCGCGTTAGGCGACGAGGGACCGGTCAATGACGACCATCCGTCCGACGACCTCGCCGATGCCGACGAGACCAACGAGCTTTTCGATGATCCGCGGGAGGCCTGACCCATGGCCCAACTGACCATCCAGGTGAACGGCCGGCCCTATACGGTCGGCTGCGAGGACGGCCAGGAGGCCCACCTCATGGAGATCGCCCGCCTGTTCGACCGTCAGGTCCGCCAGGTCAGCCAGGATGTCGGCCAGCTGGGCGAGACCCGCCTGTTCCTGATGGGCGCCCTGCTGCTGGCTGACGAGATGAGCGACCTGAAGCTGCGCCTGGCCCACGCCCAGAGCGAACTGGCCAAGCTTCAGGCCGAACGCAGCCGCACCGAGATCGCCGCCATCCGGGCGATCGACGCGGCGGCCGAGCGGATCGAGAAGCTGGCGGCGGAGTAGGCTGAACCGATATCGCACGTCCGCGTTGCACTTTGGGTTGTCTTGCCTCCAGACTCGCCTATCGTTGTGGTCAAGCTTGGTGGGGGCGGTCGATGCGTTTTGTTACGGCGTTTGCGTTTGTCTTTCTGGCGCTAGGCGGGCCCGCGTTCGGCGCGGATCCCACGACCGCCGCGTTCGGGGCGCGGGAGTACATCCAGCAAATCAGCCTTTCGCCCGACGGTCAGCAGGTGGCGATGATTGTCCCCGGTTCCGGACGGGGCTCCAAGCTGGTGACCATCAACATCGCGACCGGGGCGTCCAAGACCATCCTGGTCTCCAGCGGCGATCCCGAGCGGCTGACCTACTGCCGCTGGTCGACCAACACGCGCCTGGTCTGCCAGATCTACGCCATGGTCAAGAACGGCGAGAGCAAGGTGGGCTACACTCGCCTGCTGGCGCTCAACAGCGACGGCGGCGAGCTGAAGATGCTGACCGCCGAGAACAGCAACCGGGCCATCGGGGTAGCCCAGAACGGTGGCTCCATCGTCGACTGGTCGATCGACGACGCTGAGAGCGGGGTGCTGATGACCCGCGAGTATCTGGAGGAGACCGGCGTCAGTCGCACCACCAGGAAAGACGAGGGATTGGGCGTCGAGCGCGTCGATACGCTGACCCTGGTGCGAAAGACCGTCGAGAAGGCCTTCAGCACCGCCGTGGAATATATCGGTGACGGGCATGGGACGGTCAGAATCATGGGCATGCAGCCCACGCGGGGGAATTCCGGCTATTCCGGCGGCAAGATCTCCTATCTCTACCGCAAGCCCGACAGCCGCGAGTGGCTGCCGCTGGGCCAGCTGACCAGCGGTTCGGTCGGCTGGAGCGGGTTCAACCCCTACGCCGTCGATCAGAAGCTCAACGTCGCCTACGGTTTCGACGACAAGGACGGGCGCCAGGCGCTCTACAAGATCGCCCTCGACGGCTCGATGACGCGCGACCTGGTCTTGGCGCGACCGGACGTCGACGTCTCGGGCCTGGTGCGGATCGGGCGGCAGAACCGCGTGGTCGGCGCGTCCTTCGTCACCGACCGCCGGGAAACCGAGTTCTTCGATCCGGAGCTGCGCAAGCTGGGTCTGGCGATCGGCAAGGCCATGCCCGGACGGATCGTCACCTTCATCGACGCCTCGGCCGACGAATCCAAGCTCCTGCTGTTCGCCGGCGGCGACAGCTATCCGGGCGTCTACTACCTGTTCGACAAGACCACCCGGCAGCTCCAGGACCTGACGGCCGCCCGGCCGCAGCTGGAGGGGATGAAGTTGGCCACGGTGAAGGCGATCACCTATCCGGCGGCCGACGGCACGCAGATCCCGGGCTACCTGACCCTGCCGCCGGGCAGCGACGGCAAGAACCTGCCGGCGATCGTCATGCCGCACGGTGGCCCCAGCGCCCGCGACGACTGGGGCTTCGACTGGCTGGCGCAGTACTTCGCCCAGCGGGGCTTCGCGGTGCTGCAACCGAACTACCGGGGCTCCGCCGGCTATGGGGCCGACTGGTTCCAGAAGAACGGCTTTCAGTCCTGGCGCACCGCCGTCGGCGACGTCAACGACGGCGGCCGCTGGCTGGCGCAGCAGGGGATCGCCGCGCCGGGCAAGCTGGCCATCGTCGGCTGGTCCTACGGCGGCTACGCGGCGCTGCAGTCGAATGTGCTGGATCCCGACCTGTTCAAGGCCGTCGTCGCGATCGCGCCGGTCACGGACCTCGAACTGCTGCGGCAGGAGCACCAGAACTTCACCAACTACCTGCAGGTCAGCCAGTTCATCGGCAAGGGGCCACACGTGGCCGAGGGCTCACCGGCCCAGAACGCTGCAGCGATCAAGGCTCCGGTGCTGCTGTTCCACGGCGATCTGGACACCAATGTGGGGGTCGGCGAGTCGCGGTTGATGGAGCGCAAGCTCCGCGATGCAGGTCGCAAGGTCGAGTACATCGAGTTCAAGGGCCTCGATCACCATCTGAACGACGGTGCGGCCCGGACCGAGATGTTGGGTAAGGCCGACGCGTTCCTGAAGGTCTCGCTGGGACTCTGAGGATCGTGAGGGCCGCGACGGAACGCCCCTATCGCCGGGGGGAGCGAGCGCCTATATTCCTCAACGGCGGGTCTGCTGTGGCCCTCGTCGAAGATTTCTATTCCCAGGGACCTTAATCTCTCTATCGGGACCTGTTCCCTCCCGTGGCCGTGGCTGCGGGGACACGGGGCCCACCTGTACCAAACAGGTTCGAGTGGATTGAAACGTCTTCACGGTTCTTCATGGCGCCGCCACCCTTTCCCCGTTCGCCGAGGCGGTCATGAAATCCGGCTGGTTTGGACCCAAGCCCTTCGGTGGCGGCCCGCGGCCGACCGGATGGCAGGGCTGGTTGATCACCATCGTGTTTTTCATCGCGATGATCGCCACGGCCCTGATCACCGACGATCTGCGGCTTTGGGTCCAGGGGGCGCTGGTCGTGCTTCTGCTCGGCGTGGTCTGGCTGACCTATCGGGCCTCTGATCCGTCTTGACCCTCGCTGACCCTGCCGCCGCCAAGGCCACCCTGCGGATGTTCGTCCGCACACGGCGCAAGATCCTGGCCCGGGAGGTCCCGCAGGCCGCCTGGATGGTCGCCGAGGTCGGACGCGCGCCCCTGGCCGCCCGCTTTCCCCAGGCCAGCCGCCAGGTCGCCGCGCTCTATCATGGCGTGGGCTCGGAACTCTCGACCCACGTTCTGGCCGACGGCCTGGCCGCAGCGGGCTGGACCCTGGCCCTGCCCTCGGTCGAGGGCGAGGCCGGCCGCATGGTCTTCCGGATCTGGGACCGCACCCGTCCGCTGGTTCGCGACGCGATCGGGCTGCAGGCGCCGTCCATCGACCAGCCGCTGGTTCAGCCGGACCTGGTCGTCCTGCCGCTGCTGGCCTTTGACCGCCAGGGCCGGCGGCTGGGCCAGGGCGGCGGCTACTATGACCGGGCGCTGGAAGACCTGAAGGCCCGGCGCGATGTGTTCGCCCTGGGCCTGGCCTATAGCGGCCAGGAGACGGCGAATTTGCCGCATGAACCGCATGATCAAGCGCTGGACGCCATTCTCACCGAAAAAGAGTATATCGCGGTGAAAGTCTGAGGCTCACGCAGAGCCGCACCAAGGAATCTCTATGCGTTTTGCTTTCTTCGGCGACGTCGTCGGCAAGTCGGGCCGCGACGGTCTGGCCGATCATCTGCCCGCCCTGCGCCGTGACCTCGACCTCGAGTTCGTGATCATCAACGCCGAGAACGCCGCCGCCGGCTTCGGCATCACCGAGAACACCGCCCGCGAGCTGTTCGAGGCCGGGGCCGACTGCCTGACCCTGGGCAATCACAGCTGGGACCAGCGCGAGGCCCTGACCTACATCGTCCGCGAGCCCAGACTGATCCGTCCGGCCAACTATCCGATCCTGTCGGATGCGCCGGGTCGGGGCAGCCATCTGTTCCAGACCGAGCGCGGCCGCACCATCATGGTCATCAACCTGCTGGGCCGGGTGCACATGGACGCCATGGACGACCCCTTCGCCGCCGCCGACCGCGAGCTGGACAAGGCCCCGCTGGGCCAGGTGGCCGACGCGGTGGTGGTCGACATGCACTGCGAGGCCACGTCCGAGAAGATGGCCATGGGCCACTATTGCGACGGCCGCGCCTCGCTGGTGGTGGGCACCCACACCCATGTGCCCACCGCCGACGCCCAGATCCTCAACGGCGGCACCGCCTATCAGACCGACGCCGGGGCCTGCGCTGACTATGACAGCGTCATCGGCAATCAGAAGGAAGAGCCCCTGCGGCGCTTCACCACCAAGATCAGCGGCGGTCGCTATACCCCCGCCTCGGGTCCGGCGACGGTCTGCGGCGTGTTCGTGGAAACCGACGACCGTACAGGTCTCGCTGTGCGGGTCGAGCCGATCCGGGTGGGTGGGCGGCTGAAACCGACGGTGCCCACCGTCTAGAGTCCTCTCCCTCTGGGCGAGGACTAGATTTGAGTGACAGAACCCCGCTCAAGCGGCTAGAAGCGCGCCCACTCCACCTTCTTCAGATCAGAGACAGAGCCCCCGAATGGCCGGTCACTCGAAATTCAAGAACATCATGCACCGCAAGGGCCGCGCCGATGCCGCGCGCTCCAAGCTGTTTTCCAAGCTGTCGCGGGAAATCACCGTGGCGGCTAAGGCCGGCGTGGCCGACCCGAGCATGAACCCGCGCCTGCGCCTGGCCGTGAACAACGCCAAGGCCGAAAGCCTGCCCAAGGACGTCATCGACCGCGCGATCAAGAAGTCGCAGATGGGCGACGCCGCCGACTATTCGGAAATCCGCTACGAGGGCGTGGCCGCCGGCGGCGTCGGCATCATCGTCGAGGTGCTGACCGACAACCGCAACCGCGCCGCCGCCAATGTGCGCTCCTACTTCACCAAGCTGGGCGGCAATATGGGCGCGACCGGCTCGGTGGTGTTCAACTACGACCATGTCGGCCAGATCACCTATCCGGCCAAGGTCGCTAGCGAAGACGCCATGATGGAAGCCGCCATCGAGGCCGGCGCCGACGACGTCACCTCGGACATGGACGAGGAAGGCGAAGGCCACACCATCTACACCGCCTTTGAGGACCTCAACGAAGTGGCCGCCGCCCTGGAAGCCAAGTTCGGCCCCGCCGGCAACACCAAGATCGCCTGGCGTCCGAAGATGCAGGTTCCGGTGACCGGCGACAGCGTCACCACCCTGATGAAGCTGCTCGACATGCTCAACGACGATGATGACGTCCAGAACGTCTATTCGAACGAAGAGATCAGCGACGAGGATCTGGCGGCGCTGGGCTAGACGCCCCAAGCGCCGCGCCGGTTGCGGTCCCGGGTCTTCCCCGGGATGCCAGGCGCACAGCGCCCTTCTCTCTGTCATGCCCCCTCGGCTACACTGAGCGCATGACCCTGCGCGTGCACATTGATACCGACTGCGGCGTGGACGACGCCCTGGCGCTGGCGATGCTGGCGCGAGCGCATGACAGTATCGAGGTGGGCTCGGTCTCGGCGGTGTTCGGCAACACCTATGTCGACCAGGCCGCCGCCAACGCCCGGGGGGTGTTGCGGCTCGCCGGCTGCGGGGCCGAGGTCTATATCGGCGCGGGGTCTGGCCTGGCCAAGCGGCGGGTCGAACGCATGCGGCCGGCGCATGGCGCCGATGGGCTGAACGGCGCGGGGTTTTCGCAGCGCTGGAAACTGCCCGAGCTGGATCGCGGCCATGGCGTCAGCCTCCTGGCCTTCGCCGCCCGTCGCCGGATCACCGGCCTGTTCCTGGGCCCCCTGACCAACCTGGCCCAGGGCCTGCTGGACGATCCGGTCGCCTTTCGGGACTGGCGGCCGACCATCATGGCCGGCGCCTTTGTCGTCGAGGGCAAGGCCGCCGGCGGGGCCGACTTCAACAGCTGGAGCGATCCGGAAGCCCTGCAGCGGATTCTCGAGGCCGGGGTTCGCCCGCGTCTGATGCCGATGGATATCTCCAGCCGGATCACCCTGAGCCGCGCGGCGCTGGAGGCCGGCGCGGCCTGTTGCGGCTCGCCGCTCTCGGCCCGGCTCAACCGGGCGGTGGGCGGCTATATCGACTTCCACGCCCAGGTTTGGGGCACAGTGGAGGCCTGCCATCCGCATGACGCCGTGGCCGCCGCCAGCCTGATCGCGCCGGACGCCTTCACCTTCGAGCCGGCGCGGTTGCGGGTGTCGGTCGACGGGGTGCGCCAGGGCCGTATCGAACGCATCGACGGCGCGCCCAACGCCGAGGTCTGCGTGGGCGTCGATGTCGCGGCGGTGGAAGCGCTGATCGTGGCGACGTTGTTTGGGACCAGGGCCGTGGCGACCTGACAGATCCTCCCCTTTTGGGGGAGGTGGCCCGGAGGGCCGGAGGGGGCCACGCGGCGCCAATCCAGATGGCGCAAAGCATATCTACGCCTGCGCTGCCCCCTCAGTCGCTTCGCGACAGCTCCCCCAGAGGGGGAGCATCACCACAGGGCGCCTTACTTCCCGCCGGCATAGTCCTTGATCAGGCCGTGCAGGAAATCGCGCCCGTCATACAGCGACTTTACCCGCATCCGCTCGTTCAGGCCGTGGATGCCGTCGCCGTCCGAGCCGCCGAACAGGCCGGTGACGCCATAGGTCGGGATGCCGGCGGCGTTGGTGTGGACGCCGTCGGTGGCGCCGGTCAGCAGGATCGGCACGATCGGCACGCCGGGCCACAGCTTGGCGGCCTGCTTGTTGATCGGGCCCATGATGGCGGGCGTCAGGGCCGGCGGCGGCGAGGCGGCCTTGGCCTCGTGGGCCAGGGTGAAGGCGACGGCCGGATCGGCGGCGACCTCCGACAGCTTGGCCTTGACCTCCTCGACCGGCGTGCCCGGCAGGATGCGGCAGTTGACGTTGGCCGTGGCGCGCTGGGGCAGGGCGTTGGGCGCGTGGCCGGCGCTGACCAGGGTGGCCACGCAGGTGGTGCGCAGCATCGAGTTCCACATCGGATCGGCCGTGACGACCTTCAGCGCCGCCGGGTCTTCGATATTGGCGACCAGGGCCTTCATGGCGGCGGCCTGCGGGGCCGGCACGCGGGGCTGCATCTGGGTGAAATAGCCCCGGGTGGCGTCGATGAAGCGGGGCGGGAACTGATAGGCGCCGATCCGGTCCAGGGCCGCCGACAGCTGATAGATGGCGTTGGCGCCATGGGGGCGGCTGGAATGGCCGCCCGGGTTGGTCACCGTCAGGGTGAAGTCCTGATAGACTTTCTCGCCGGCCTGGACCTCGAGCACGACTTCCTTGCCCTGATCATCGAGCAGGCCGTCGGCGCCTTCGTTGAGGGCGAATTCGGCGTCCACCAGCGGGCGGTGGTTCTTCAGCAGGTCCTCGATGCCGTTATAGCCCTCGCTTTCCTCGCCGCAGGTCAGGGCCATCTTGATGTCGCGCTTGGGTTTGAAGCCCTCCTGCTTGAGGCGGATCAGGCTGTCGGCCCAGATGGCGGCCTGGGCCTTGTCGTCCGAGGTGCCGCGTCCGTAGAAATAGCCGTTCTCCTCGACCAGAACGAACGGGTCGCGGGTCCAGTCGGCGCGGTTGGCCTCGACGACGTCGATATGGGCCAGCAGCAGGATCGGCTTGGCCTTGGGGTCGGTTCCGTGCAGCACGGCCACCAGCGAGCCCTCGCGGGGATGCTTGGGCTCGACGACGACCTTGACGTCGGCCTCTGGATAGCCGGCGGCCTTCAGACGCGCGCCCATGGCCTGCGCGGCGACGGTGCAGCTGCCGACCGACAGGGTAGTGTTGATCTCGACCAGCTCCTTGTAGAGCTCGCGGAACTTCAGCTGGTCGGGGCGAGGCGTCGCCTGAGCGTTCGCCGCCATCGGCAGGGCCAGCACGGCCGCCGTCGTCATCCATCCCGCCAAACGCATCGAAAGCATCTCCCTAAGACCTTTGTGTCAGGAGAGCGCGCAACGCCGTGGCGCGCAAGGGCCGCCGTTAAGCTCCCGTTAGCGATACAGGGGCTTTTCCTCGGACGCGGAACAGGCGATGTTGCGAGAACACATGATGAACATGAATCGCATCCCGATCCGGATCCTGGGCCTCGACCCCGGCCTGCGCCGCACCGGCTGGGGCGTGATCGCGGTCGAGGGCTCGCGGATGAGCCACGTCGCCCACGGGGTGATCGCGCCCGACGAGAAGGCCGAGTTCGCCCAGCGCCTGCTGCACCTGTTCGAAGGCATCTGCGCGGTGATCGAGCAGCACAGGCCCGACGAGGCGGCGGTCGAGGAGGTGTTCCTCAATACCAACGCCCAGTCCACGCTGAAGCTGGGCCATGCCCGCGCCGCCGCCCTGATCGCCCCCGCCCGCGCCGGACTGCTGGTGGCCGAATACTCCACACGCCTGGTCAAGAAGGCCGTGGTCGGCACCGGGGCGGCCGACAAGGCCCAGATCGGCTTCATGATCGCCCGCCTGCTGCCCACGGCCGGCAAGACCACGGCCGACTGCGCCGACGCCCTGGCCGTCGCCATCACCCACGCCAACCTGCGCGTCGCCAACCGGAGGGTCGCATGATTGGTCGTCTGCGTGGGGCCGTCGCCGAGGTCGGCGAGGAAGAGGCCCTGATCGACGTCATGGGCGTGGGCTACGTCGTCCGCTGCGGCGGCCGCACCCTGTCGCGCCTGCCGGCCCTGGGCGAAGAGGCCCTGCTGCACATCGAGAGCCAGTGGAGCGAAAGCGCCGGCCTGCGGCTCTACGGTTTCGCCACCCGCGAGGACCGTCGCGCCTTCGTTCTGCTGCAGGCCATCCAGGGCGTGGGGCCCAAGGCGGCGATGGCGGTGCTGGACATCCTGTCGCCGGCCGAGCTGGCCAGCGCCGTCGCCCGCGAGGACAAGGCCGCCGTCGGGCGGGCCTCGGGCGTGGGTCCCAAGCTGGCCCTGCGCATCGTCACCGAGCTGAAGGACAAGCCGATCACCGACGGGCCGGTGCTGATGACCGCGCCGACCTCGGGTTCCGCGCCTGTGAAGGCCAAGCCGGCCCCGACCGGCGACGCCGTGGCGGCGCTGATGGGTCTGGGTGTGGCGGAGGTTAATGCGCGGCGGGTGGTCGAGGCGGCGGCGGCTAAGCTGGGCGACGAGGCGACGGTGCAGCAGTTGATCAAGGCCGGGCTGCAGGAGCTCGGGCGTTGACCCGCATCATCTCCGGCGAAGCCCAGCCCCACGAAGCCGTCCCGCTGGCCGCCGACAAGGCCCTGCGCCCGCAGACCCTGGCCGAGTTCGTCGGCCAGGAGCAGGCCAAGAGCAATCTGCGCGTCTTCATCGAGGCCGCCAAGGGCCGGGGCGAGGCCCTGGATCACGTCCTGCTGTTTGGCCCGCCCGGCCTGGGCAAGACCACCCTGGCCCAGATCGTCGCCCGCGAGCTGGGCGTGAACTTCCGCGCCACCTCGGGCCCGGTGCTGAACAAGCCCGGCGACCTGGCGGCGATCCTGACCAATCTGGAAGCCAACGACGTCCTGTTCATCGACGAGATCCACCGCCTGTCGTCGAACGTCGAGGAGATCCTGTATCCGGCCATGGAGGACCATGTGCTGGACCTGGTGATCGGGGAAGGACCTTCAGCCAGATCGATCCGCATCGACCTTGCCCCCTTCACCCTGGTGGCGGCGACCACGCGGGCCGGTATGCTGGCGACGCCGCTGCGCGACCGTTTCGGCATTCCGATCCGGCTGGAATTCTACACCCACGCCGAGCTGAAACACGTGCTGCTGGGCGCGGCCCGCAAGATGGGCGCGCCGCTGTCGGAAGACGGCGCCACCGAGATCGCCGCCCGGGCGCGCGGCACGCCCCGCGTCGCCGGCCGTCTGCTGCGCCGCGTGCGCGACTTCGCCGAGGCCGACGGCGCGACCGTCATTGATCGCAAGGCGGCCGGCATGGCGCTGGCGCGGCTGGAGGTGGACGAGGTCGGCCTCGACAGCCTCGACCGCCGCTATCTGCGCGCCCTGATCGAGCACTATGGCGGCGGCCCGGCCGGGGTCGAGACCATCGCCTACGCCATCGCCGAGTCCCGCGACGCCGTGGAAGACGTCATCGAGCCCTATCTGATGCAGCAGGGCTTCATCCAGCGCACCCCGCGCGGCCGGGTGGCCTGCGGCAAGGCGTATCTGCACCTGGGGCTGACGCCGCCCGCCGCGCCGCCGGCTCAGGGCGGCCTGTTCGGGGAGGCGTAGAGCCATGCGCGGTATCCGGTTCGTGACCGCCATTCAGGCGGCGGCCTGTTTCGGAGTTTCCCTGGCGGCGATCGGCGCGGCCGGCGCCGGCGCCAACGCGCTGGCACTGCAGACCCTGGCCGCCGTCATTGCCCTTGGCCTGGCGCTGGTGGTGGCGCGCTTCTGGCGCAAGGCCCGCTGGCGGTACTGGCTGCTGATCGCCGCCTGCGCCCTGGCCCTGGTCTGGACCCTGATGACCGGCTCTGTCCTGGAGGGCGCACGGCGCTGGCTGGCCTTGGGACCAGTGCAACTGCACACGGCCTTCCTGGTCCTGCCCCTGGCGGTGTGGGCCGTCGCGAGAGGTTTCGAGGACCGGCGCGTCGCCCCTCTGGCCGCCGGCCTGAGCTTTGCGCTGCTCTATCAGCACGACGCCGCCTCGTCCCTGGCCTGGGCCCTGGCGATCGGCGCGGCAACGCTGGTCCAGCGCCCGCGCCAGCTGCTCCCCTGGGCCGTGGTCGCCGTCGCCGCCGTGTTCGCCTATGCCGCCTGGACCGAACCCGACACCCTGCCGGCCGTGCCCTATGTCGAAGGCCTGTTGGCCGCCAGCTTCGCCAGCAGCCCTGTGGTCGGCGTCCTGACCGCGATCCTGATGTTCAGCCTGCCCGCGCCATTTCTGCTGGTCGCCGCCAGCCGTCCCGAGCGGCGCGTCGAAGCTCTGGCTCTGGCGGCGTTGTGGGCGGGCTGGATTTTCGCCAACCTGTTTGGCAACTATCCTGCACCGGTCCTGGGTTACGGCGCCGCGCCGATCCTGGCCTGGGGCCTGTCCGTCGGCCTCATGCTCGGCGAACCCGCCAGCCAGAGCGATCCGGCGCCATGATCTAAGCCTCAGGCCTCGACGTCCTGAGCGCCATGACGGATCCGCAGGATGAGAACGGCATCGTCCCTGACCCTGTAGCGGATCAGGTAAGGGTGGATGATCGCAAGCTCTCGCAATCCACGGACGGTCTCACGCCCACGGTCTGGATGCATGGCCAGACTGTCGGCCGCCGATTGAAGGCGTTGCGCCAGACGAACAGCCGCGGAGGCATTGAACGCCGACACGTAGGCGAAGATGCTTTCGAGATTGGACACGGCCTCGGCCGTCCAGACAATCCGCCGCACTAGTCGCCGGATTTGGGCGCTGGCGTGGGCGCGCCGTCGGACCATGACTTCAGCCAGCGGCTCACGGCTTCGTGGCTGATGACGCGACCCGCCGTGATGTCGGCTTCTGCGCGCGCGTCTGCGGCGGCTTCAGCGGCATCGTCCGTTTCATCGAAGATGGCGGGTTCGATCTTCATGGCCAGAATTTATCATGGCGACCGCGAAAGTCCATAATCAATCCGAGATTGAATTTCTATCTTTGCACCTTTGACGGCCGTGCCGATTTCGCCAGTGGGCTTATCGCCCTTGCCCGACCAACCTATACTCCCCTGACCCCAGGGCGCGCCGGAGCGTAGATGACCACCCCAGACCCCACCGCCGGCGGCTTCGACGGCCGAGAGCACCAGCTGCCCGTCCGGATCTATTACGAAGACACCGACTTTTCCGGCATCGTCTATCACGCCAACTATCTGCGCTATTTCGAGCGGGGGCGGAGCGACTTCTTCCGGCTGATCGGCATCTCGCACACTGAGCTGGCCCAGGCCGACACCGCGTTCGCGATCATCCGCATGGAGCTGGACTTCAAGCGCTCGGCCCGGATCGACGACGCCCTGGTGGTCCGCACCACCTATGACAGCGTCAAGGGTCCGCGACTGTTCGTCAGCCAGAAGATCACGCGCGGCGACGAGCTGATCTGCCAGGCGGCGGGAACTGCCGTCTGCATCACCCTGGACGGCCGCCCGCGCAGGCCGACGGCGCAGATGCTGGCCCAGATGGCCCCGTGGCTTGAGCCCGCCGCCGGGACCGAAATCTGAGCGCGGGGAATTTTCAGGCTCTCCCGGTGATTGTCATAGTTTCACCAAAGCGCCGCTTCATGCCAGTAAGACGCTACACCTAGACAGACGCCCGAACGGAGCAGGATCCCCCGCATGGACGCCGCCGCAGCCGCCCCCGCCAATTTCTCGTTCCTCGCCCTGTTCATGCAGGCCGACTGGGTTGTGAAGGGGGTGATGGTCGGCCTGATCCTCGCCTCGCTGGGCTCGTGGGGCGTGATTCTGGACAAGCTGTTCCGCTTCGCCGCGCTCAACCGCGCCGCCGACCGCTTCGAGAGCCAGGTCGGGGCCGGCCGCTCGCTGGAAGACGTGGCCGGAGAGGCCGGCGCCAATCCGCGCCATCCGCTGCCGCGCATGCTGCAGGCGGCGCTGAAGGAATGGCGCGAGGCCAAGTCGCGCGGCGCCATCAGCGAAAATCAGGCCGCCTTCCTGATCCAGCGCATCGACCGGATCATGGACACCATGATCGCCCGCGAGAGCGCCAAGGTCGAAGAGGGCCTGGGCAGCCTGGCCATCGTCGCCACCGCCAGCCCGTTCATCGGCCTGTTCGGCACGGTGTGGGGCATCATGCACGCCTTCCAGGCCATCGCCATCTCGAAGAACACCTCACTGGCCGTGGTGGCCCCGTCGATCGCCGAGGCCCTGTTCGCCACCGCCATCGGCTTGGTCGCCGCCATCCCGGCCTATATCGCCTACAACAAGTTCTCGACCGACGCGGGCAAGTATGCCGGCCGCCTGGAAGGCTTCGCCGACGACCTGTCGACCGCGATCCAGCGTCGCCTGGCCGAGCGGGTCTAGACCGATGTCGATGTCCGCCAACGACGCCTTCGCCACCGGCGGGCGCCGCGGTCGCCGACGCGGCCGCCGCTCGCGCGGGGCCCTGTCCGAGATCAATGTCACCCCGCTGGTCGACGTGATGCTGGTGCTGCTGATCATCTTCATGATCAGCGCCCCGCTGCTGACCGCCGGCGTGCCGCTGGAACTGCCCAAGACCGAGGCCGCCGCCCTGCAAAACCAGCAGGAGCCGATCACCGTGTCGATCGATCGCGCCGGCAAGATCTTCGTCGGCGAGACCGAGATCGCCTTCGAGAACCTGGCGCCGCGCATCACCGCCATCGCCGGCGACGGCTATGACAAGCCGCTGTTCGTGCGGGCCGACGGCGCGGCGACCTATGCCGTGGTCGCCCAGACCATGGCGGCGCTGTCGAACGCCGGCTTCTCCAAGATCAACCTGATCACCGAGACGGGCGGCCCGTCGTCGGGCGCGGCCCCGCTAGACGCCCAGCCCGAGGGCTCGGGCGACCTGCGGCCGGCCCAATAGGTCGCTGATGGCCCGGCGTGCTGAAATCGGATTCTCGCCCGCCCTGATCGGGTCGGTCGCGCTGCACGGGCTGGTGGCGGCGGCGATCCTGATCGGCCTGCCGTGGAAGAAGCCTGTGCCCATCACCCTGGGCGAAAGCGTGCCGGTCAATATCGTCACCACCGGGCCGACCAATGTCCGCCCGGCCGAGGAGGCGCTGGAAGATCAGACGGCCCTGACCGAAGAGCCGGTCGCCGAAGCGACTCCCACGCCGCCGGCCCCCGTGCCGGCGCCGGTTCCGACGCCCGCGCCGACCCCGCCGTCCAAGGCCGCGCCCAAGCCGACTCCCACGCCGACTCCGGCCAAGAAACCGGCTCCGGCCAAGGCCAATGATGACTTCTTCGCCTCGATGGAGGCGTCGCTGTCCAAGACCAAGAAATCGACCGGCAAACCCGCCGCCAATGCGCCCAAGGGGCCCAGCCGGGCGGAGACCTCGGTCTCAGCCCGTCCCGCCGCCGGCGCCGCCACCGGCCTTTCGGCCGCCGCCCTGGGCCGCCTGCAGGGCGAGGTCCAGGATCGCTGGAACCCCAATTGCGAGGTCGAGGGCGGCTCGAACGTCAATGTGCGGGTGGTGTTCGTGATCGGACCGGGCGGCCGCGTGATCGGCCAGCCAGAGTCGCCTGGCACCACATCGCCCGATCCGGTGGTCAAGGCCGCCTCCGACCGCGCGGTTCGCGCGCTGTTGCAGGCTTCGCCGTTCGCTTATCTGCCGTCTGATCTCTACGGTCAGAAAATAGCCCTGAACTTCAACGCAAAACAGGCTTGCACGCGATGATGACGCCCAAGGGGAATGTGATGCGCCTGAAAGCCCTGCTTCTGATGGTCGCCGCCTTGCTGGGCGGGGCCATGGTCTCGCCGGCCGCCGCCCAGATCGAGGTCGATATCAACGCCGGCGCGGTCAAGCCGCTGCCGATCGCCGTGCCCGCCTTCTCCGGCTCGGGTCGCGGGGCCGAGATCGCCCAGGTCATCACCGGCAATCTGGAGCGCTCAGGCCTGTTCCAGCCGCTGAACGTCTCGGCCGTGCCCGACAAGCTGCCCGACGTAAACGTCCAGCCGCGCTTTCCCGACTGGCAGGCCACCGGGGCCCAGGCCCTGATCAACGGCCAGGTGACGGTAGGCGCCGACGGCGGCCTGCGCGTCGATTTCCGCCTGTGGGACGTGTTCAGCCAGCAGCAACTGCTGGGTCTGCAGTTCAGCTCCACGCCCGACAACTGGCGCCGCGTGGCCCACAAGATCAGCGACGCCGTCTATGAGCGCCTGACCGGCGAAAAGGGCTATTTCGACACCCGCGTCGCCTTCGTGGCCGAGAGCGGCCCCAAGATGGCCCGGATCAAGCGCCTGGCGATCATGGACCAGGACGGCGCCAATCCGCAGTTCCTGACCGACGGCTCCTATATCGTCATGACCCCGCGCTTCTCGGCCACCAGCCAGGAGCTGACCTATATGGCCCTGCGGCCGACGGGCTCGTCGATCTATCTGCTCAATCTCGAGACCAGCCGCCAGGAAACGGTCGGCAAGTTCCCGGGGATGGTGTTCGCTCCGCGTTTCTCGCCCGACGGCAGCAAGGTGGCCTTCTCGGTGGAAAAGGGCGGCAACAGCGACGTCTATGTGCTGGACCTGCGCAGCCGCCAGTCGGTTCGCATCACCACCGACCCGGCCATCGACACCTCGCCGTCGTTCTCGCCGGACGGCAGCAAGATCGTCTTCAACTCCGACCGTGGCGGCCAGGCCCAGCTCTATATGATGAACGCCGACGGCTCGGGCGTGCGGCG
The DNA here is from genome assembly GCF_048541895.1 of Caulobacter sp. ErkDOM-E. GTDB lineage: Bacteria > Pseudomonadota > Alphaproteobacteria > Caulobacterales > Caulobacteraceae > Caulobacter. The sequence goes on from NZ_CP183331.1 coordinate 730,335, forward strand.
CATCTCCTATGGCGGCGGCCGCTATACGACGCCCGTCTGGAGCCCGCGCGGCGACTTCATCGCCTTCACCAAGCAGCTTTCCGGCCAGTTCCATATCGGCGTCATGCGCACCGACGGCAGCGACGAGCGCCTGCTGACCACCAGCTATCTGGACGAGGGCCCGACCTGGGCGCCGAACGGCCGGGTGCTGATGTATTTCCGCGAGAGCCAGAGCGGCACGCCGCGCCTGTGGACCGTCGACATCACCGGCCGCATCCTGCGTCCGGCCGCTTATCAAGGCCAGGCCTCTGATCCGGCCTGGTCGCCGTTGCTGGACTGAATCTGGACGGTCGAGCAACCTCGACTGTTCGGCGACGTTTGTTGTGACGGTTCGCCTTGCAAGTGAATCAAGGTCGCGACAGGGTGATCTGACGCCATTGTGAGGCTTGGTCGGGCGTTTTCATTGTCCCGTTGAGGTGCTTGAAGGGTATCCAACTGGTCCGAACCGAGGTTTTGAGGAGAAACTGGATGAACTTCGACACCAAGCGCGCCGCTAGACTGGCGCTGATCGGTTTGGCGGCCGCCTCTCTCGCCGCCTGCGCTTCGCGGCCGACGCCGGCCGGTCCCGCCCCCGTGGCCCCGAGCGAGCCCGCCAGCCCCAGCGCGCCCTACACCCCGCCGACCTCGCCGGTCAGCCAGGGCGCGGTCCCCGGCTCGGTCCAGGACTTCGTCATCAATATCGGCGAGCGCATCTATTTCGACACGGACGAATATGTCGTGCGTAGCGACGCCCAGCCGGTGCTCGGCGCCCAGGCCCAGTGGCTGAACCGCTATCCGGCCGTCCGCGTCCGCATCGAAGGCAATGCCGACGAACGCGGCACCCGCGAATACAACCTCGCCCTCGGCGCCCGCCGCGCCAACGCCGTCCGCGACTTCCTGGTCAGCCAGGGCGTGTCGGGCGCGCGCATCGAGACCCTGTCCTACGGCAAGGAACGTCCGATCGACGCCGGTTCGTCAGAAGAAGCCTGGGCCAAGAACCGTAACGCCCGCACCGCCATCACCGACGGCGCGCGCTAAAGACGCTCCCTTCCCCCTTGATGGGGGAAGGGCCGGGGATGGGGGTGATGCGGCGGTTCAGCTGCTGACGCCGTAGCCACCCCCACCCAACCCTCCCCCATCGAGGGGGAGGGCTTTTCGGGTTTGCCCCACTTTTGTCCGCAATCAGGGCATAATCGCCGACATGAAGCTGAAATCCGTCCTGCTCGCCGCCCTGCTGGCTTCCGCCGCCATTCCGGCGCTGGCCCAAACCCCCATGCCCGAAGATCCGCTGGACGATCGCTCGGTCAAGCGCGTCGAGCGCATGGAGAAGGTGGTCCGCGAGCTGCGGTCGATCGTGTTCCAGGGCCGCGACACCGGCAAGCCGGTCGTGGTGCAGCCGGCCGAGACCGAGGCCCAGATCCTGACCCTGGGCGAGCGTATCGGCGATCTGGAACAGACCCTGCAGCGCGTCAACGGCCAGAACGAGACCCTGACCCACGATCTGGACCAGGCCCGCCGGGCCTCGGCCGAGCAGAAGACCCGTAGCGACGCCCTTGAGGCCCGCCTCGCGGCGCTCGAGGCCAAGCTGACCGCCCTGGAGACCGCCGCCGTCGAGGCCGCCCAGGTGGCCGAGACGCCGGCCCCGCTCGCGCCGCCCGCCGATCCGGCCGTGGCCTTCAAGCAGGCGCGCCAGTTCCTGCTGGACGGCGACTACGCCAATGCCGAAGCCGCCTTCTTGGCCTATGTGACCAACTATCCCGACAACCCCAAGGCGCCCGAAGCCCGCTACTGGCTGGGCGAGACCCTGTTCGTGCGCGAAGCCTATGGCGACGCCGCCGGGGCCTTTCTGGGCGCCGTGCGCGGCTGGCCGCAGACCGGCTGGGCGCCCGACGCCACCCTGAAGCTGTCGCGGGCTCTGGTGGCGCTGAAAAAGCCCGCCGACGCCTGCAAGACCCTGGATGAGCTGGCCAAGCGCTATCCCAAGGCCCCGCCGGCTGTCGTGTCGCGCGCCGCCTCGACCCGCGTCGCGGCCAAGTGCGCCTGACAGGGATTTCGGCCGCCTTTGATCGGCGGCTGGATCCCGCGAGCCGCGCGCCCATTGCGGTCGGCTTTTCCGGCGGGGGCGACTCCCTGGCCCTGCTGATCCTGACCCTGGACTGGGCCCGGGCGCACGGCCGTCCGGTTCTGAGCCTGACCGTCGACCACCAGCTGCAGCCGGCCAGCGCCGCCTGGACCCGCGAGGCGGTCACCCACGCGCGCGATCTCGGCGCGAACGCCCTCTCCCTGGCCTGGACGGGTGACAAGCCGACCGCCGGCCTTTCGGCCGCCGCCCGCCGGGCCCGTCACGCCCTGCTGGCCCAGGCCGCCCGCGCCGCCGGGGCGCGTGTCCTGCTTCTGGGTCACACCGCCGACGACCGGATGGAAGCCGCCGCCATGCGGGCCGAGGGCTCCACCGTCTCCGATCCGCGCGACTGGTCGCCGTCACCGGTCTGGCCCGAGGGACGGGACGTCTTCCTGCTGCGCCCCCTGCTGGACCAGCGCCGTTCTGATCTGCGCGACTTTCTGCGCGAGCGGGGCGAGACCTGGCTGGACGACCCGGCCAATGACGATCCGCGCTCGGCCCGCGCCCGGGCGCGGCGGTCGCTGGCCGCGACCGGTGCGCCGGCCGCCGAGCCGGCGCGGCGCGCGCCTCCGATCTTCGAAGGCGACCCCGTGGGCGTCATCGCCCTGCCGCGAGACGCCGCCGCCGCCCACCTCGCCGCCGCCTGCCTGTGCGCCGCCGGGACCGAGCGTCCGCCGCGCGGCGAGCGACTGGAGCGCCTGGTCGCCCGGCTGCGATCGGGTGAGCTGTTCACCGCCACCCTGGCCGGCGCGCGAATCGAGGCCGGCCCCGACGCGGTGCGATTCCACAGGGACGCGGGCGAGTCGGCGCGGGGCGGTCTGGCCGATCTGGCGCTGGGGCCGCACGAAACCGGCGTCTGGGACGGCCGTTATGAAATTACCGCCGGCAAGGCCGCCGTCACCGTCCGCGCCCTGAAAGGCCTGGCCGCCAGCCTGTCGAAAGCCCAGCGCGCCGCCCTCAAGGCCACACCCGCCGCAGCCCGCCAGGCCTTGCCCGCCTTGGCTTTGGCGAGTGGCGGCGTCGTTTGTCCCATGCTCGGCGGCCCGGCTCTTGCAGTCAGCGAGGGTGTGCGAATTCGGGCTCTCTTCCTGGATCGTTTCAGGGCCGCGACGGGTCTGATCGACCAAGAATGCGTGACCTGACGACGCACGCGTGGCGCAAGCGCTTGCGACCCCCTATCTTGGGATGTCGAAGGCTATCGTTGGGAAGACGACGGGTATGAATTTCAGGAATGCGGCCATCTGGCTGGTCATCGTTGCGGTGCTGGTCGGCGTCTTTGTCGTCAACCAGACCTCGCACACCCAGGCTGGCGGCGAAATCAGCTATTCGCAGCTTCTGCGCAAGGTGGACGCCGGCGAAATCAAGTCGGCCGAGATCGCCGGCCCGATCGTGGCGGCCAAGGACGGCTCGGGCAACGTGCTCACCGTCAACGCGCCGAACAATTCGGACGAACTGGTCAATCGCCTGGTGGCGAGGGGCGCGGACGTCAAGTTCAAGGGCGGCGGCATCAGCCTGCTGGCCATTCTGGTCAACCTGCTGCCGATCATTCTGGTGATCGGCGTCTGGGTGTTTTTCATGCGCCAGATGCAGGGCGGCGCCAAGGGCGCCATGGGCTTTGGCAAGTCCAAGGCCCGCCTGCTGACCGAGAACAAGAACAAGGTGATCTTCGACGACGTCGCCGGCGTCGACGAGGCCAAGGAAGAACTGCAGGAGATCGTCGATTTCCTGAAGGATCCGGCCAAGTTCCAGCGCCTGGGCGGCAAGATCCCCAAGGGCGCCCTGCTGATCGGCCCTCCGGGCACCGGCAAGACCCTGATCGCCCGCGCCGTCGCGGGTGAGGCGGGCGTGCCGTTCTTCACGATCTCGGGCTCTGACTTCGTCGAGATGTTCGTCGGCGTCGGCGCCAGCCGCGTGCGCGACATGTTCGAGCAGGCCAAGAAGAACGCCCCCTGCATCATCTTCATCGACGAAATCGACGCCGTCGGTCGCCACCGCGGCGCCGGCCTGGGCGGCGGTAACGACGAGCGCGAGCAGACCCTCAACCAGCTGCTGGTAGAGATGGACGGCTTCGAGGCCAATGAAGGCATCATCCTGATCGCCGCCACCAACCGTCCCGACGTTCTGGACCCGGCCCTGCTGCGTCCCGGCCGTTTTGACCGTCAGGTCGTGGTGCCCAATCCCGATGTGGCCGGTCGCGAGAAGATCATCCGCGTCCACATGAAGAACGTTCCCCTGGCCGCCGATGTCGACGTGCGCACCCTGGCGCGCGGCACCCCCGGCTTCTCGGGCGCGGATCTGGCCAACCTGGTCAATGAAGCGGCCCTGACGGCGGCCCGCAAGGAGCGTCGCATGGTCACCATGCACGACTTCGAGCACGCCAAGGACAAGGTCATGATGGGCGCCGAGCGTCGCTCCATGGCCATGAGCGAGAGCGAAAAGAAGCTGACGGCCTATCACGAGGGCGGCCACGCCCTGGTGGCCCTGCGCGTCCCCGTGGCAGATCCGGTCCACAAGGCCACCATCGTGCCGCGTGGCCGGGCCCTGGGCATGGTCATGCAGCTTCCCGAGGGCGATCGCTACTCGATGAGCTTCGACATGATGACCTCGCGCCTAGCGATCATGATGGCCGGCCGGGTGGCCGAGGAACTGATCTTCGGCAAGGAGAAGATCACCTCGGGCGCCTCCAGCGACATCAGCGCCGCCACCGGCCTGGCCCGCAACATGGTCACCCGCTGGGGCTTCTCCGACAAGCTGGGCACCGTGGCCTATGGCGACAACCAGGACGAAGTGTTCCTGGGTCACTCTGTGGCTCGCACCCAGAACGTCTCGCCCGAGACCATGATCACGATCGACGCCGAGGTCCGCCGCCTGGTCAAGACCGGCGAGGACGAGGCGCGCCGGATCCTGACCGAGGAGCTGGACAACCTGCATGCGGTCGCCAAGGCCCTGCTGGAGTTCGAAACCCTGAGCGGCGACGAGATCATCGGCGTCATGAAGGGCGTCCAGCCCAACCGCAAAGACGAAGACGAAAAGAAGCCGGCCCTGCCGATGTCCTCGGTGCCGATCTCGCCCACGGGCGTCACGGCCTAAGGCCTTCTTCAGACGACACGGAAAAGCCGGTCCCTCGCGGGGCCGGCTTTTTCTTTGGGCGGTCAAGGCTGCGGGTCCCCGCCGTCACGCTGCTGCTTTTCCTGCCCCGCTTGCGGGGGAGGTGGCGCGGTGCGGAGACGCGACGTGACGGAGGGGGCGTCCACGGCCTAAAACGCCCTCATGACTCTCTCCGCTCGGCCCCGCCTCATGGGCATCGTCAATGTCACCCCCGACAGCTTCTCCGATGGCGGCCGGTTCATGGACCACGCCTCGGCCCTGGCCCATGCCCGCCAACTGATCGCCGACGGCGCCGACATTCTGGATATCGGCGGCGAGTCGACCCGGCCCGGCGCCGCGCCGGTCACGGAAGCCGACGAGCTGGCCCGGGTGATCCCGCTGATCGCGGCGATCCGGGCCGACAGCGACGTGGCGATCTCGATCGACACCATGAAGCCCGCCGTCGCCCGCGCCGCCGTCGCGGCCGGGGCCACGATCTGGAACGATGTCGCCGCCCTGCGCTTCGCCCCCGACGCGCCGCAGGTCGCCGCCGAACTGGGCTGCGAGGTGGTGTTGATGCACATGCTGGGCGAGCCCGGCACGATGCAGGACGCGCCGGTCTATGACGATGTGGTCGCGCAGGTCGAAGCCTTCCTGCTGGCCCGCGCCGACGCCGCCGTGGCGGCGGGGGTCGAGCGCGGCAAGATCTGGCTGGATCCCGGCATCGGCTTTGGCAAGACGTTCGCGCACAACCTGTCCCTGCTGGCCGCCCTGCCGCGCCTTGTCGCCCTGGGCTACCCGGTGCTGCTGGGCGCCAGCCGCAAGCGCTTCATCGCCGCCATCGACCCGCTGGGCGAGGCCGCCGGGGCCCGTCTGGGCGGCTCGCTCGCGGCCCACCTAGCCGGCGCGGCGGCGGGCGTCGCGGCGGTGCGGGCCCACGACGTGCGCGAGACGGCGCAGGCTCTGGCGGTTTGGGAGGCGGTGAGGGCGGCGTCGTGAGGGGCGCTGGGCGGATGCATTGAAGGTCCGCTAGGGGGGTGTGGACCCGGTCAGAACAGGACACTGGTCGCCGCCCCCAAATATCTTGTCATCCCGGCCGTAGCGTAGCGGAGAGCCGGGACCCAGGGGCCGCCTCACTGCAGTTGCCCCTGGGTCCCGGCGCTCCCGCCCTCACGGGCGTCCGGCCGGGATGACAAGATTTATGGGGGTGAGGTGAAGCCTCCGAAGCGGAACTTTCGAGATGCCGCTTTGGGTCGAAAGTAGTCTTTGGCTCAATGCCCACAAGCGGACGCCCTGCGTCCCGCTCATCCTTAAATCTCTTGGAGGCTGCAGCGTGCCGGTCTGACCAGGTTGGTCAAGGACGACGCTCTCGCGTCGCCGCTGCGCGGCGGCCCCGCAGGGGCCGTCCTTGAGCAACCTGGTCAGACCGGCGATCGTCTCGCCGTGAGATTTAAGGATGGCTCCCTTCGGCGCGAAGGAGGGCGCTCCCAAGTCCTCTCCCTGAAGGGGGAGGCGATCACGAAGTGATCGGAGGGGGTAGTGCTGCTGAGTCGGAGGGGTCTTCCCCCACCGGCCTCCGGCCGCCTCCCCCTTCAGGGGGAGGACTTTGCGGCCGGCACGGGGATGGAGGGCGCTGTATCCCCGTACTTTCCGAAACAGAACCCAGCCCAATCAACAACTTGTAAAATAGTTGATCGCGCCAATCCTCGGAGCTCAAACCCACTGCATAATCATAGCTGTCCCCGTCGCAGGGGGAGGGCGCCTGGTACCGGCCCAAAGCGGCGATGGGGATGGAGCTGAGCGGGGCCGCGACGCCCTGGAAGGCGGGTCGAGGTGTGCGGGCTGTCTCAGAAGGACGGCGCAAACGCTGAGTGGCTCGTCGGCCGGGTGAGCGCGGGTCGAAGAGGGCGAGGGATCGTAAACCCGCCCATCGCGCATCGTCGGCGTCGAGACGGTTAGCCGATCGACGGGATGCGCGCCCGTACGGGGGCTCTTGGGTATCAGAGCTGAAACACGCTCGCTTGGCCCAATCCTCACGCAAGAACAGCTTCTGCGAAGCGGACAGGTCGAACCGAAACGCAAAACACACATCACGGTCATCCGGGTTCGCCCCGGCCGCTTCGCGCCTCCCCGACCCACTTGCGGCCGATTTCGGCGCGAGAGCGCAAAGCCGTGTGTCTCCGTCACAGGGTGTCCAATGGTGAAGTTGTGCCAGACTGGTCGCCAGCACGATTCTGCGAGCCCGACATGAAGCCCGTGATCATCTTTCAGCCCGGCATGGCCGGCGATCTGCTCTTCATCCAGAAGATCGTCAAAACCTATGCCGCCGGCGGCCGCAGAGTGATCCTGCCGGTGCGCGAGACGCACAAATGGGTCTATGACGCCCTGGTCATGCCGGACAATGTCGAGACCCCGACCCTCGAGCACGATTTCGAGTTTCGCGACGAGATCCTGTTCCTGGCCGACAAGATCGCGCTCAGCCCCATCGAGGCCAACGCCTACACGTTCCTGTCGCTGTTCTTCTCGTGGCGCTACGCCCCCGAACAGACCATGGATCTGAAATACCAGGTCTCCGGCGTCGAGATGGACGGCTGGGCCGACCACGTCACCCTGCGCCGCGACCTGGAAAAGGAAGAGCGGCTGTTTCGCGAACTGGGCCTGGACGACGGCGTGCCCTATGCCCTGATCAACGAGACCTGCAGCTCGCGCACCATTCCCTTTCCACACCGGGCGCCGGAAAAGGAAGTCCGCCTACGGATGGTTGAGGGCTATACCCTGATTGACTGGAGCACGGTGATCGAACGCGCCGCGCGGATCGCCACGGTCGACACCTCGATCGTCCTGCTCATCGAGGCGCTGAAGATCACCGACAAGCCGCTGCATGTGGTGTCGCGCTATGAGCCGCCCAGCTTCCGGGAACTGCAAAACGTCCTGAAGCTGGAGTGGCTGTTCTACTTCCGACCCGAGCATCTGGCCTATAACTAGGCTGCGGCTGGCTCTCTCCGGGTCCAGGCGCGCAGGACGATCGGCCCAAACAGCGCCCCGATCCCGCAGGCGTCGGCGACCACGTCGCCAAACGCGGCGTCACGGCCGACCAGGGCCTGCACCAGCTCGATCCCGACGCCGAAGCTCAGCAGGACCGCGCCGATCCGCCAGAAACGGCTGGCCGGCAGGGCGGCGACGGCCAGGGCGGTCAGCACATAGAAGGCGATGAAATGCTTGGCCTTGTCCCACGGAATAAAGACGATCCCGCCGTCATCCGGCAGCACGGCCCGCCACAGGGTAAACAGCGACGCCGTCACGAAGACGGCGAAGGCCAGGCGATTGACCTTGCGGTTCTGGAACAGCGGCATGCTCAAACTTGAAACCCATTCATCATCCCGGGACGGCGACTATGCCGCCCCAGGATGACGAAATCGCAAAGCCTAGAACGTCAGCGCGCGCGCTTCCTTCACGTGGGGCAGAGCCTGGATCTTGGCCAGAAGATCGGCGCTCGGGGCCTGGTCGACGCCGACCAGGGCGATGGCGTCTTCGTCGGCCGACAGCCGGCCCAGGTTGAAGGTGGCGATGTTGACGCCCGCCTCGCCCAGCAGCATGCCCAGGGCGCCGATGAAGCCCGGCTTGTCGAGGTTGTTGATATAGAGCATGGCCGGCGAGAAGGCCGCGTCCAGCTCCATGCCCTTGACCTCGACGACGCGCGGGGCGCCGGCGATCACCGTGCCGGCAAAGGCGCGCTTGCCCTTTTCGGTGGTGATGGTGATGCGCATCAGGCTGTCATAGGTGGGGCTGACTTCCTGGCGGCTCTCGGAGACGGTGATGCCGCGCTCCTTGGCCACGGCCGGGGCGGAGACCATGTTGATCTCGGCCAGCATCGGCTTGAGGATCCCGGCCAGCGCCGCCGAGGTCATCGGCTTGACGTTGAGATTGGCGACCTCGCCCTCATAGGCGATGTCGATGGCCTTGATGCCGAAGTCGACCATCTGGCCGGCCAGGGCGCCGATCTTCTCGGCCAGGGCCACGAACGGCTTCAGCTTGGGGGCTTCTTCGGCCGTGATCGACGGGCTGTTCAGCGCGTTGGTGACGGCGCCGGTCAGCAGGTAGTCGCTCATCTGCTCGGCGACCTGCAGCGCGACGTTCTCCTGGGCTTCGTTGGTGCTGGCGCCCAGGTGCGGGGTGGCCACCACGCGGTCCGAGCCAAACAGCGGGTTTTCCTTGGCCGGCTCGGTGACAAACACGTCAAAGCCGGCGCCGCCGACATGGCCGCTGTCGAGCAGGGCGCGCAGGGCAACCTCGTCGACCAGACCGCCGCGGGCGCAGTTGACGATCAGCACGCCCTTCTTGGTCTTGGCCAGGTTCTCGGCCGACAGGATGTTGCGGGTCTTGTCGGTCAGCGGGGTGTGCAGGGTGATGACGTCGGCGCGGGCCAGCAGGTCTTCCAGCTCGACCTTTTCGACGCCCATCTCGATGGCGCGCTCAGGGCTCAGGAACGGGTCGTAGGCCACGACCTTCATCTTCAGGCCCAGAGCCCGGTCAGCGACGATGCCGCCGATATTGCCGGCGCCGATCAGGCCCAGCGTCTTGGCGTACAGCTCCACACCCATGAAGCGGTTCTTCTCCCACTTGCCGGCCTGGGTCGAGGCGTCGGCGGCGGGCAGCTGGCGGGCCAGGGCGAACATCATGGCGATGGCGTGCTCGGCCGTGGTGATCGAGTTGCCGAACGGGGTGTTCATCACCACCACGCCCTTGGCCGTCGCGGCGGGGATATCGACATTGTCGACGCCGATGCCGGCCCGGGCGATGACCTGCAGCTTGTGGGCGGCGGCGATCACGTCCTTGTCGAGCTTGGCGCCCGAGCGGATGGCGATGCCGTCATAGTCGCCGATGACAGCGATCAGTTCGTCCTTGGTCAGGCCGACCTTGATGTCGAAGTCGACGCCGCGGTTCTTGAAGATGTCGACGGCGGCGGGGCTGAGCTTGTCAGCGATGAGAACGCGGGGAGCCATGATGCGGTGTCCGATCCTGGAGAGCCGGCCCCGTCCTTCGACGGATTTCGGGCGGCGGCTGTGTTGGGGGGGTCTGAAACCCCCGTCCCGAACAGATCGAGGGACGAGGATTCCAGTCGTATTGGGAGGCGTTTAGGCGGCGACCAGCTCGGCCGAGACGGTGGCGAACGCCCAGTCCAGCCAAGGGGTCAGGGCTTCCAGATCCGAAGCCTCGACGGTGGCGCCGCACCAGATGCGCAGGCCGGCCGGGGCGTCGCGATAGCCGCCGATATCGAGGGCCGCGCCCTCTTTCTCGAGCAGGCTGGCCAGCTTCTTGGCGAAGTCGGCCTGGGCGTCTTCCGGCAGGGCGGCGATCGCAGGATCGACGACCTTGAGGCACACCGAGGTGTTGGAGCGGATGTCCGGCGTGGCGGCCAGGAAATCGACCCACGGGGTCTTGGCCACCCAGTCGGCGATCACGGCCAGGTTCTGGTCGGCGCGCGATTGCATGCCTTCCAGACCGCCGATGGACGAGGCCCACTTCAGGGCGTCCAGCGCGTCTTCCACGCAGAGCATCGACGGCGTGTTGATGGTCGCGCCCTCGAAGATGTCGAGGGAAACCTTGTTGCCGCCGTCCTTGTTGGCCTTGGTCATGCGGAACAGCTTGGGCATCGGCCAGGCCGGCGTGTAGCTCTCGAGGCGCGCCACCGCGCGGGGCGACAGGATCAGCACGCCGTGCGCGCCTTCGCCGCCCAGCGCCTTCTGCCAGGAGAAGGTCACGACATCGAGCTTGGTCCAGTCCAGGTCCTGGGCGAAGGCGGCGCTGGTGGCGTCGCAGATGGTGATGCCTTCACGGTCGGCCGCGATGAAGTCGGCGTTCGGGACGCGGACGCCCGAGGTCGTGCCGTTCCAGGTGAAGACCAGGTCCTTGGCCGGATCGACCTTGGAGGTGTCGGGCAGCTGGCCGTAGGGCGCGTCGAGCACCTCGACATTGGGCAGCTTCAATTGCTTGGTGACGTCGGTGACCCAGTCCTTGCCGAAGGACTCAAAGGCCATCAGCTGCACGGGGCGGGCGCCCAGCATCGACCACATCGCCATTTCGACGGCGCCGGTGTCGGAGCCGGCGACGATGCCGATCAGGAAGTCTGCCGGGACTTCCAGCACTTCGCGGGTCTGGTCGATGGCGGCCTTCAGGCGCGCCTTGCCCAGCTTCGAGCGGTGCGACCGGCCCAAAACAGCGTTTCTGAGATTTTCGGGGGTCCAGCCGGGGCGCTTGGCGCAGGGGCCGGAAGAGAACTCGGGGCGAGCCGGACGTTGCGCCGGCTTGGCGAAGGTAGTCATAGCGATGTCTCCCATCCTTACAGATGGACAGCGCCCCGTTGGGGGGGCGTGGCCCGCCGGCGAGAAACTCCGTTTCAGGCCGAAAGGCAAGGAGAGATTTGTCGCGGCGGTGGGCTTCCAGGCGCCAGCCGGCAATTATTTTGCGGCGCGCGTCCGCTTTCGCCAGGCCAGAAGCGTGCCGACCAGGATGCAGGCCAGAACGCCGATCGTGTCGACGTTATTGATGATCGCATAGGTGCGGTTTCGCGGCAGTTCGCCAACCAGATAGTAAGCGTGCAGGCTGAACTGGACAGCTTGCAGGATCATCGCACCGCCCAGCCAGACGCTTGTGTATCGCAAGGCCAAGAGCAAAAAGCCCAGCGCCAAAAATGCTTCGTCCATTAAAAGGAGTGTCGGCTGGAGGTCACGGGGCGCGAGGACGTGAATCGCCATCGCCACCGCAGCGGAGATCAGGACTAAGAGGGCGCCAAACCGCTCTGCCAGCCCGCCCTTTAGGAAGGCGACCACCAGGATGGCGACAAGCACCGTCCAGCCAATAATGGGCGCGAGAGAAGTGTACATGAAAAAGGCCTCTAACCGGAATTAGAGGCCTTAAGCAGTTAAACTATTGCAATGATCGTTAGACGGCTTCGCGGACAGCCGCAATATCCGCGCGCCGGAAGGCGCCTTCCGGCGGCTTGTCTTCAAAACCGACCATCTTGGTACGGACGCCGATGCGAAGCTTCACATCGTTCAGTTCATTGTGCATTTCGACCATGGCCGAGCGGGCTTCGCCCAACGCGGCAAGGGCCTCCACTAGCTTGGCGCTGGCGCGGTCGCCGACCACGGCCGACAGGCCGATGTCCTTGCGAGCGCGAAGCATGTCCGCCATCAGCTCGGCGGCTTCAACCATGGCCGCGTCAACGGCGTTTTCCGTCGCGAACAGCTTGGTCGCGATGCGTTGTGCAACAAAAACCTTGTCCATGCCCATCTCCCGTTAAGAACCTGTCAATTAAGGTAAACGAAGTCTTAACGAGTGTGCAATCAGAAACACGTCTTAGCGTTGTTTTGCCGCGCTATCTGACCGGCTTGGAAGCGAAGCGTTAGGGAGATGCCCCCAAAATGGGTCTCGGCATTCACCCGGGCCCCCAATGTCTGATCCGCTCCGCAGCACCGACGCTCCAACGCACGTTCCCCTCCAGGCGCGAATCGCGGGCGTGGCGCTGATCACCACGGTCATCGCCCTGGTCGCCGCCTGCGCCTGCTTCATGGTCCAGCAATGGAGCGTCGCCCGGCAGGAGGCCCGAGCCAATCATCAGGTTCTGACCCAGATGGTCGCGGCGGGCGCCGCCGCGCCCCTGGCTGCTGGCGACGTGGTCGGCGTCAGCAACGCCCTGGCCGCCGTCGCCAATGCGCCGCACGTGGCAGGCGTGCAGATTTCCGACCTGCAGGGCCGCGTGGTCGCCCACCTTGGCGCCGCGCCCGAGGCCGGAAAATCGACCCAGACCGTCGAGAAGAAGATCCTGCTGGACGGCCGGCAGATCGGAACCCTGGCCCTGGTGGCCCGCGAACCGCGGTTGGAACAGATCCTGGCCCGCGACCTGGCCCTGACCGGCACGCTGTTCTTTGGCTCGGCCGGACTGGCGATCCTGCTGGCGAACGGCCTGGCGCGCCGCATGACGCGCCCGATGCAGCGCCTGACCGAGGCCATGCAGGCCGTGGCCGCCGACGGACGCTTCCGCCCCGTAGAGCAGACCAGCGAGGACGACGTCTTCCAGAGCCTGACCGAAAGTTTCAACCAGCTGGTCAGCCGGCTGGAGATCAATGACCAGGACCTTCGCGGAGCCATGGCCGAGCTGGTCAAGGCGCGCGATGAAGCCAACGCCGCCAATGTCCTGAAATCCCACTTCCTGGCCAATATGAGCCACGAGATCCGCACGCCGCTGAACGGCGTTCTGGCCATGGCCGAGGTCATGGCGATGGACGAGCTCAAGCCCGCCCAGCAAGAGCGCCTGATGGTAATCCGCGAGTCGGGCGGCCTCCTGCTGGCCGTGCTGAACGATGTGCTCGATCTCTCCAAGATCGAGGCCGGCCGTCTGGACCTGGCAGCCGAGGACTTCGACCTGCCCGCCCTGGCGGTCTCTCTGCGCGACAGCTTCGCCGGCGAAGCGCGTGACAAGGGCCTGGCCTTTGAAGTCGCGGTGGCCGCCGAAGCCCAGGGCGTCTGGCGCGGCGATGTCGACCGCCTGCGGCAGATCCTCGGCAACCTGATCTCCAACGCCCTGAAGTTCACTCCGGCCGGCGCGGTGGCGGTGCGGTTTGCCTCCGCCGAAGATGGCTCGGGCCTGCGGATCGACGTGGCTGACACCGGTATCGGCATCTCTGCCGAGATGCAGCCGCGACTGTTCGACAAGTTCGTCCAGGCCGACAGCTCGATGACCCGCCAGTTCGGCGGCTCGGGTCTGGGCCTGGCGATCTGCCGCGAGCTGGCCACCCTGATGGGCGGCGGGATCGCCGTGCAGAGCCGAGAGGGCCGGGGCTCGACCTTTACCGTGGTTCTCTCCATGCCGCGCGGCGACGCCGAGGCCACCGTCGCCGGAGCCGTGGAGGCGCGCCCAGCGGCCCCTCGCACCCGTCCGCGCGTGCTGGCCGCCGACGACAATCCGACCAATCAGAAGGTCATCGCCGCCGTCCTGGCCCCGCTGGGCGCCGAGGTCGAACTGGTCTCAGACGGCGCGGCCTGTATCGAGGCCTGGAAGCGCGGCGGACACGACATCATTCTGATGGACATCCACATGCCGATCATGGATGGCGTCGAGGCCGCCAGGACCATCCGCGAACTGGAACGGGCCGAAGGCCGGGCCCGCACGCCGATCGTGGCGGTCACGGCCAACGCCCTGGCCCACCAGGTCGAGGGCTATCTGGCCGCCGGCATGGACGGCCATGTCGCCAAGCCGATCGAAGTGACCAAGCTCTATGCGGCCATCGAAGCGGCCATGACCGCCGCGCGCCTCGCCGACGCGGCCTGAAGGCGGCTGGCGAAGATTCTCCCAACCTGAACGCCAGACAACGAGCGGCTCAGAACCGCTTCAGGCTGGGCATGGTTTCTTCAGATCAACGTCATCCACCCGGGCGGCGGAGAGCTTGAAGAGGAACCGACCGATGAAAAAGATCCTGCTTTCGATCACGGCGGTCTCGGCCCTGGTGGCCGCCACCGTTGTCCCCGCTGTTGCGTCCGCCCAGTCCTTCAATCACCGCCAGGACCGCCTGGAGCGCCGCATTGACCAAGGCCTGCGCAACGGTTCGCTGAGCCGTGGCGAAGCCTATCGCCTCAACGCCCAGCTGCGCGAAACCGCCCGCCTCGAATACCGCTATCGCCGCGATGGCCTGAGCGGCTGGGAGCGCGCCGACCTGGATCGTCGCTTCGACCGCATCAGCGCCGCCATCCGCTACGAGCGTCACGACCGTGACTATGGCTCAGGCTATGGCCGCGACCGCGACCACGACCGCGACTATCGCGATCACCGCGACGACTATCGCCCGCGCTGGTAGTCCCGACGCCGGTCAGACCGGCTCCAGACGGAGCCGGCTTTCCACCACCGTAAAGCCGCGGCCGCGCAACAGAACGCGCGCGCCGCGGCTTTCGCAGTCCAGGTCCCCGCCTCGCCCGGGATACGCCTGATGGAAGCTCAGCGCCTCGCGCCCCAGCCGCTCGCCAAACAGCGGCATCAGCATGCAGTGGGCCGAGCCCGTCGTCGGATCCTCGGGGATGCCGCAGCCCGGCGCGAAGAAGCGACTGACCACCTGATAGGGCCGATCCGGATCGGCCAGGGCCACGGCCACAATCTGGCCCGGACCGCCCGTAGCCTCGCCGCCAATCAGCTTCACCGCCGCCTGATCGGGCGTCAGCGCGCGGACGGTCGCCTCGTCCTTCATCACCGCGATCAGATACATGCCGGCCCAGACCTCGACCGGCGCCGCGCCCAGGGCCTCGGTCAGGCCTTCGGGAAGCGAGACCCTGCGCGGCGGATCGGCGGGAAAATCCATCTCCAGACGCTCGCCGTCGCGACGCACGGTCAGGGCGCCCGCCTGGGTGTCGAAGGTCAGCAGCGGCGCGTCGACGCCCTGCTCGAAGAACAGCGCATGCGCCGCCGCCAGGGTGGCGTGACCGCAGATCGGCGCCTCGACGGCGGGGGTGAACCAGCGCAGGCCAAACCGCGCCGGATCGGCGGTCTTCAACAGGAACGAGGTCTCGGCCTGGTTGTTCTCACCCGCCATGGCCTGCATCCAGGCCGTTGAGGGCCACGCGTCGAAGGGTTCGACCACACAGGCCGGGTTACCCCTGAAGGGCGCGGAGGCGAAGGCGTCGATGGTCCACTGGCGCATGGGGCGGATCTTTCAGAGGAAGACGCCGACAGGGCTAATTCGGATTGATCCACAGATCAAAGATAACATTGTCATGATGACAATCTGTAACCGCTCTCCCCGGCGAAGGCCGGGGCCCAGATCGAACCCGAACACATTGTGGATAGGGCTCAGGCTGAAGGCGCATCATCCCAAACCGCTCTGGATGATTCTGGACCCCGGCCTTCGCCGGGGAGAGCGGGAGTGGTGGCGTTCAAGCCCCCTCCACCGTGATCTCCGGCCAGCGCGCCTGGGCCGAGCCTGTCGTCCGTTTCCAGCCGCCCGTGCCCTTCAGCCGCAGGGGATTGGGCCGCAGATGCATCGCAAACAGGTCGTCCAGCCCGAACGGCGCGAAGACGCTCAGGGTGTCATCGGCCTCCATCCGTACGCCCACGCAGAAGGCGGTGGCCACGAAACGCTTCAGCGCGGCGGCGCTGTCTTCCAGCGGCGGATAGGGCTCGTCGGCCCCGAACTTCTTTTCGAACCACAGATGCACCCGGGCCTGGTTGCGCACCTCGACCAGGTCGCGCAGCGGTGGCTCAAAGGCGGCGGCGACCCGCTGGATCACGACATCCTCGGCCTCGTAGGAGGTGTCGGAGGCGTCGTGATAGGCGACGTCATAGTCCTTGATCCCGTAGTCGGGCGCGCGGCCGGTCAGGTGGTTCCAGACCGGTTGATAGATGGCGCCGGAAAAGATCATCGCATCGGGCAGATCCAGATCCCGAACGACGCGCAACACCTGCATCGTAGTCGGCACACCATGGACGATGTCGATCAGGCGGGCTTCCAGGGAACCGGTCATTTGCGCAGCATCCATCCGTGATCCAGGGGGCCATGCCCTTGGCCGAAGCCCGGCGCGCGCAACATCGCCTCGTGCACATAGTTCCAGGCCCGCGCCACCGCCTGTTCCAGCGGCAGGCCCTGGGCCAGGCCCGTCGCGCAGGCGCTGGCCAGGGTGCAGCCGGTGCCGTGGGTGTGGCGGGTGTCGATCCGCTCGCCCTCGAAGGTGGTCTCGCCGGCCGGGGTCATCAGCACGTCGATCATCCGGTCGCCCTCAATGTGCCCGCCCTTCATCAGCACGGCCCGGGCGCCCATGGCCAGCAGCGCCTCGCCGGCCCGGCGCAGGTCGTCGGTGGTCTCGACGCTCAACCCGGTCAGGGCCGCGGCCTCGGGCGCATTGGGGGTCAGCAGGGCGGCGCGGGGGATCATCAGGCTTTTCACCGCCCCGATGGCGGCGTCGGCCAGCAGGCTGGCCCCGCCCTTGGCGACCATCACCGGGTCGACCACCACCGGGACGTTTTTGGCGTATTCCAGAATGACGGCGACCGTCTCGACCACGCCCACATCGCCCAGCATGCCGGTCTTGATGGCGTCGGCCCCGATATCGTCGAGCACGGCGCGGGCCTGGGCGGCGATGATCTCCAACGGGATCGGATGCACGCCGGTGACGCCCAGCGTGTTCTGCACCGTCACGGCGGTGATGGCGGTGGCCGCATAGCCGCCCAGGGCGGTGATGGTCTTGATGTCGGCCTGAATGCCCGCGCCGCCGCCGGAATCCGATCCGGCGATGACGAGAACGCGGCCTTGCTGAGCGTGGGTCATGACGGCAGTCCTAGGGGGGAATCGGCGGAGTGCGAAGAGGGCGGCGGCATTGGCGTCCAGGCCCCCTTCCCCCATCAAAGGGGGAAGGGAGAAGACACGGGCTCTCAGCCTCGCGCCGAAAACGGCTGCAAGTGGGTCGGGGAGGCGCGAAGCGGCCGGGGCGAACCCGGATGACCGTGATGTGTTGTGTGCGTTTCGGCTCGACCTGTCCGCTTCGCAGAAGCTGTTCTTGCGTGAGGATTGGGCCAAGCGAGCGTCTTTCAGCTCTGATACCCAAGAGCCCCCGTACGGGCGCGCACCAAGGTCAATCGGCTAACCGTCTCGACCCCCGACGATGCGCGATAGGCGGGTTTACGATCCCTCGCCCTGTTGCTCCACGCTGTTCCTCCGACGAGCCCTCCGGTGGTCCCGGATCTATCCAACGAACAGACCACCTTCGTCCTCGCCGCGTGACCGCGCGGCCCCGCTCAGCTCCATCCCCATCGCCGCTGTTGGGCCGGATCCAGGCGCCTCCCCCTGCGACAGGGACAGCTATGATTATGCAGTGGGTTTGAGCGCCGAGGATTGGCGCGATCAACTTTTTTACAAGCGGTTGATTTTGTTGACCTCGGCCCCGGAAAGTACGGGGATAGGCTGCGCTGCATCCCCGCACTTGCCCCCTACGGGCTGCTGCGCAGCCGTCTTCCCCCGGAGGGGGAAGATGAGGTCGGCGCGTTTCATCTTCCCCCTGACAAGGGGGAGGACGACCGCGTAGCGGTCAGGAGGGGGCCTGCGGCGTTGGCCGGAGAAACACCGCCGCTTCGCGCCAGCGTCTCCATCGCGGTCCAGGCTGAACCCTAAGCCCGGCTGCGGGCCTTGGCCGGGGCGGCGGTCTCGGTCCCGCGAATGCGGTCGACCATCGCGAACAACTGGCTGCGGACGCCAAATTCGTCACCCGCCATGGCGGTGCTTTCCAGCAGGGCCAGCAGGTCGGCGTCGATGATCGGGCACGGCGTCTGGGGCGCGGCTTCGATCACCCCCGGCGCCTTGGGCCTGGCGGCTTCGTTGACGTCGACCAGCACCTCGGTGAGCTTTTCGCCGGGGCGAAGGCCGGTGATGCGGATCTCGATATCGCGGTCGGGGACCAGGCCCTGCAGTTCGATCATGCGGCGGGCCAGGTCGATGATCTTGACCGGCTCGCCCATCTCCAGGGTCAGCACGCCGGCCGGCGGCTCGGACGAGGTGGTCGACAGGGCCACGGCGCGCAGCACCAGTTGCACCGCCTCGGGGATGGTCATGAAGAAGCGTTCGACCTCGGCGTCGGTCAGGGTGATCGGGCCGCCGCGGGCGATCTGGTGCTGGAACAGCGGCACCACCGAACCGGCCGAGCCCAGCACATTGCCGAACCGCAC
The DNA here is from genome assembly GCF_048541895.1 of Caulobacter sp. ErkDOM-E. GTDB lineage: Bacteria > Pseudomonadota > Alphaproteobacteria > Caulobacterales > Caulobacteraceae > Caulobacter. Next base: position 749,261 of record NZ_CP183331.1, read on the forward strand.
GATGCTGACCCGCGTCTCGTGGCTGGAGCCGTACTGGCGGGCCAGGGCCTCGGCGACGCGCTTGGTCGCGCCCATCACGCTGGTCGGGGCCACGGCCTTGTCGGTCGAGATCAGCGCCATGTGCGCCGCCCCGAAGGCCTTGGCGGCCATGGCCACGTTGCGGGTGCCCAGCACGTTGGTGCGGGCGCCTTCGCAGGGATGGTTCTCGACCATGGTGACGTGCTTGAGCGCCGCGGCGTGGAAGACGATCTCGGGCCGCTCGGCGGCGAACACGCGGTCCAGCCGGGCGGCGTCGCGGACGTCGCACAGGACCTCGCGGCGCAACAGGGAGGGCCAGGCCTCGCCCAGCTCGCGGTCGATATGGAAGAGGTTGGCCTCGGAGACATCCAGCAGGGTCAGCTGGGCGCAGCCGCTGGCGGCGATCTGGCGGCACAGCTCTGAGCCGATGCTGCCGCCGGCCCCGGTGACCAGAACCCGGCGGCCGGCCACCAGGGTGCGGACGGGCTCGGGATCCAGACACACGGGCGGGCGGCTGAGCAGTTCCTCGAGGCTGATTTCGCGCAGGGCGGTGGCGGTGTGGCCCATCTCGACCACGCCATGGCGGCGCAGCAGGCGCATGCCCTCGCTCTTCAGCCGGCCCAGGCGCTCGGAGCCGAAGGCGCTCATCGGGCTGTCGGCCAGAAACAGGATGGCCGCCGGGGCCAGGCCGCCCTCGCGCAGTTGCGCCAGCACCGAGTCGAAGGCCGCGATCGAGCCCAGCACGCAGACGCCGCGCAGTTCGTCGCCCGTTTCCCGTTCGAGCGGCGAGACCACCCCGACCGGGGTGTAGCGTTCGCCAAGGCCGGTCGGAGCCCGCAGGAATTCCTCGGCCTCGGCGGCGGCGCCGACGATCAGCAGGCGGGGCTGGGCGGGATGGGCGGCGCCCGTGCGCAGGCCAAGAACCGATTCGAACAGTACGCGCTCGTGCAGGCCGCGACGCACGACCCGCAGGCTGGCCAGCAGGAAGACCTGGATCACGAACGCGCCGATCAGGGCGCGAAGGCCCTCGAACCGCGCGGTGACCAGCCAGAGCAGGGCGGCGAAAACCAGACAGGTGACGAAGGCCGAACGGGCCAGACGCAGGATGTCGCTGGCCGCCACGAAGCGCCATGGCACGCGCTCAACGCGAAGCACCAGCTCGACCAGCAGCGCCGAGACGGCGAACAGAGCGGCCTGGGGCAAGACGTGCATGTCGATCGTCGTGACGCCGGCCAAGACCCTGCCAGCCAGGAAGGCCAGGAAGGCTAGCAGCGTGTGCGCTGCGATCTTTCCCGCACGACCCATAGACGAAACCTCTACTTCAAACGCCCGGCCTAGACCCGGAGTCGTCCGGGCTTAGCACGCCTGCTCGCCGCCGTCCTCCCCGTCACCCCACGCTTTCTCAAGCCCGTGCGAGCGGCAGAACCTCGACGATGTCGCCGGCAGACGCGGCGGCCGCGTTGACCGGCCGCCGGACCAGAGCATCGGCCCTGGAGAAGACGCCGACCAGCGAGGAATCCTGATCGGGGAATGCCGAGGCGATCGCTCGCCCCTGGGGATCGATCGACAGGCTCGCCCGCATCCAGTGTTCGCGGGGGCCGTTGGCGCCTAGCGGCGCGGCCAGATGCGCCGGGATCATGGCTGGAGCGGGGTCGCGCCCGGTCAGGGCGGCCAGCAGCGGACGCAGAAAGAGCTCGGCGCAGACCAGGGCCGAGGCCGGATTGCCGGGCAGGCCCAGAACGCGCCGGCCATCCCCCAGGGTTCCGAACCAGGTCGGTTTGCCCGGACGGATGGCGATGGTCTCGACCCGCAGGGCCAGGCCCAGCCGGTCCATCGCCGGCTTGACCAGGTCGTGATCGCCGACCGATGCGCCGCCGACGGTGACGATCAGATCGGCCTCGATGCCGGCCACCGAGGCGGCGATGGCCTCGGCATTGTCGGCGGCGGCGGTCAGGCGCGTGGCCGATCCGCCCCAGGTCTCGACCAGGGCGGCCAGGGCGATGGAGCCCGACTCGAAGATCTGGTCGGCAGCGGGGTCGCCGCCCGGCTGGACCAGCTCGTCGCCGGTGGCCAGGATGGCGACACGCGGCCGGCGGGCGACCTCCAGCGTGGCGCGGCCCGCCGCCGCGACCAGGGACAGCCGCCACGGATCGAGGCGGACGCCGGCCTCCAGCAGGCGGTCGCCGGATCGGAAATCGCCGCCGGCCGGTCGGATGTTGGAGCGGGGATCGTCGTCGGGGGCAAAGCGCACGGTGTCGCCGTCGCGCCGGGCCTCTTCCTGGATGATCACCAGATCAGCCCCGGCCGGAACGGGCGCGCCGGTGAAGATGCGGACCGCCTCGCCCTGGGTCACGACGCCGGCATAGGCCTTGCCTGCAGCGCTCTCTCCGGCGACGCGAAAGACGGCGTCCGGCGCCAGGTCGGCGCGGCGGATAGCCCAGCCGTCCATGGCCGAGGCGGCGAAAGGCGGCTGGTCGCGGGTGGCGTCGATGGACCGGGCCAGCACCCGGCCCAGAGCCTCGCCGATCGCGACGGTCTCAGCGCCCAGCGGCATGGCGTCGGCCAGCATCCGGGCGCGCGCCTCCTGGACGGTGAGGTTCTTGAGCGGCGCCTGGGTCATGCCCTAGCCGACGAAGGCCCGCTCGATGACGAAGTCGCCCGGCTCGGCGTTGGAGCCTTCCTTCAGGCCGTGGGCCTCGAGCAGGGCGGCGGTGTCCTTGATCATGGCCATAGAGCCGCACAGCATGGCGCGGTCGTTCTCGGGATCGAACCGGTCGGTGTCCAGGCCCAGGTCGCGGAACAGCTGGCCGCTCTCGATCAGGTCGGTGAAGCGGCCCTGACGCTCGAACGGCTCGCGGGTGACGGTCGGATAATAGATCAGCTGGGCCCTGGCCTCGTCGCCGACCAGCGGGTCGTCGAAGATCTCGTGGGTGAACAGCTCACGATAGGCCAGTTCCTTCACCTCGCGCACGCCGTGACAGACGATGACCTTCTCGAAGCGGCTATAGGCGTCGGGGTCGCGGGCCACCGCCAGCCAGGGGGCCAGGCCGGTGCCGGTGCCGAACAGGAACAGGCGCTTGCCGGGACGCACCGCGTCCAAAACGAGGGTGCCGGTCGGCTTTTTGCCCAGCAGCACCGGGTCGCCGGGCTGGATCAGCTGCAGGCGCGAGGTCAGAGGGCCGTCGGGAACCTTGATCGAGAAGAATTCCAGCTCCTCGGCGAAGCTGGGCGAGGCGATCGAATAGGCGCGCAGGATCGGCTTCTTCTCGCCCAGCTCTTCGCGGGGCGGCAGGCCGATCATCACGAACTCGCCCGATCGGAAGCGGAAGCTGGCCGGCCGGGTGATGGCGAAGCTGAACAGGCGGTCGGTCCAGTGCTTCACCCACAGCACGGTTTCCACGTACTGGGCGGCTTCCTTGACCGGGGCGGCGGGGACAGGGGCGGCGGGGGTGGGGGCGGCCGTCATCGTCAATGTTTCGGTCCTGTGCGCAGAGGCGCGAAAAGGTAAATCCAGTCTCGTCGCCACGGCCCTGAGGCGACGCTGGTTTCATTTGAGGAGCGGGGCAAGGAAGTCAACTCAGCTCCTCTGATGCCGGCCCGGGAAAATCTTTCGCCAAACTGTCAAAACGCGCGGCAACGCTTTTTCAAAATGCGTCAAAAATGTGATTGCCGACCACCCAAAGGGGGCGCAGACTTCGTTTTGCTTCGTTCGCGGAGCCAACGATACGGAGGAACGTATGCGGGTAAGGTTCGTGAGGGCCGCCGCGGCGGCCAGTCTGTTAGCGTTTGGTTTGGCCGGTTGTGGTGATGGCGGCGCGAAGACAAAAGTCGCGCAGGCCCAACAAGTTATCTTGGAAGCCAAGTCTGTCACGGCGTCCGGCTGCGTGCGGCCGGTCGAGACCACGTCGTGTCTTGTGGTTCGCGGTCGCGCGGGCGGATATTACGATATCAGCTCCGCCAGTCCGGCGCCGGATCCCTCAAAGGGTGTGGCCATCTCCCTGCAGGGCAAGGACCTGGGCAAGAACACGGAGTGCGGCCGTCAGCTGACGGACGTGAAGTGGTCCTATCTGGGCATTCAGTGCGCCGCCCCGTCGACCTCGGCCTCGACCGAAAAGGCCGAAAAGAAGGCGGGCTAGACATCCAGGCCGGGACGGGCGGCGCGTCAGCGACCGCCCGACGGTTTCAGCTTTCGCCTGACCCTGGATCCGTGCGGGTCTTGGGAGACTGTGTGCTGTCTTCGCTGCCGTGCGGCTCTGTCGCCGGGCGCGGCGGCTTGCCGTCGCTTGAGGGCGGCCGAAGATTCTCGTTCTCGACGGAGGGATTCGAGGCGCGCTGCGATTTCGCGAGCGGCGCCGGCGCGTCCTGGGCTGTGATGGGCTGGCTCATGCCGTCTCAACGCGCGGACCGGCGCGTTCGATCCATCGCGTTCAAGGGCCCTGTCCGTCGGCTTCTGGCCTCGACGCCGGGCCGGTTTGCCGAGGTTCGACCTCGTCTTGCGGACTTTCATCGACGCCAACGCCACGCAGACGGCTTGCGGCCGCTTGCCCGGCGGAGACGACCCTGCTAAATGGCGCGGCTCTGGCGATTGGACCCAGCGCGCCGACGGCCCTTGAAGGCTTGCGGCGGGTTATCCATTTCCAGAGACCGGGACCCGAAAGGGGCCATGGTCTGCAGGAGTGTAGCTCAGCTGGTAGAGCGTCGGTCTCCAAAACCGAAAGTCGTGGGTTCGAGTCCCCCCACTCCTGCCATTTTATGTTTTCGATAGGTCCGGCTCCCGGCCCTGTCGTATTTGAAAGTCGTGAGCCTCAAGAGCATGGCCAGGAAACCGGGTTCGAGCCCGTCCGCGATCAAGAGCCGCGCCGCCCGTACGGCGGCAGCGCTCGCGCCCGCCGGCGGCGCCCCCGCTGCGGCGGCGACGCCCAAGAAGAAGCGCACGAATCCCGTGCAGTTCTTCCGTGAAGTGCGCGCCGAAGCCCGCAAGATCACCTGGACGACCCGCAAGGAGACCTGGATCACCTCGGTGATGGTCTTCATGATGGTGGTTCTGGCGGCTATCTTCTTCTCGGCGGTCGATGGGCTGCTGGGCCTCGGAGCCAAGGCGCTCCTGTCGTTCGCCGCGGGATAAGAGACCATGAGCACCGAAACCGCGTCCAACCCGAACCACAAGTGGTACATCGTCCACGCCTACTCGAACTTCGAGAAGAAGGTGGCTGACAGCATCCGCGAGCAAGCCAAGAGCCAGGGGCTCGAGGACAGCTTCTCCGAAATCCTGGTTCCGACCGAGAACGTCGTCGAGATCCGTCGCGGTCGCAAGGTCGACGCCGAACGCAAGTTCTTCCCCGGCTATGTGCTGGTGAAAATGAACCTCTCGGACGAAGCCTATCACCTGATCAAGAACACGCCGAAGGTCACCGGCTTCCTGGGCAGCGCCTCCAAGCCGCAGCCCGTCTCGGAAAAGGAAGTCCAGCGCATCATCGGCACGATCGAAGAAGGCGTCGAGCGTCCCAAGACGGTCGTGCTGTTCGAGATCGGCGAGAACGTCCGCGTCACCGACGGCCCGTTCGCCAGCTTCAACGGCTCGGTCGAGCAGGTCGACGAAGAGCGCTCGCGCCTTCGCGTCACCGTATCGATCTTCGGCCGGGCGACCCCGGTCGAGCTGGAATACAATCAGGTCGAAAAGATCAGCTGATCTCGACTTCGGTCTGCGTTTCGAAAACCCCGCGCCGGCGACGGCGCGGGGTTTTTGCTGTCTGGGGTTCGGCGGTTTCGAGGTGGGTGTCCGCGGTTGAGCCGTTACGGGCGCTGGGGAGATCAGCACGTGCCACTTCGTCATCCGCTCTCCCCGGCGAAAGCCGGGGCCCAGCTTCAGCCTGAGCGTCTGGGGATGATGCGCCTTCTGACTTAGCTGAGGCGATAGGCTCTCCGGGTTCGATCTGGGCCCCGGCTTTCGCCGGGGAGAGCGGAGAAATGAGTTAGGCTCAACTCAAGCAAATCCACTGCCACCCTAAGGCTCCGCAAACCCCGGCCCGGCCCGCGTCTCGACCTCGCGCGCGGTGATCACTTCCCCGCAGGCCGAGCAGGCCTGCACCGGATGGAAGTCGCAGCCGCAGCCCTTGTGCCGGCGCAGCAGGGGCGGGCCCTCGGGGCCGGCATAGTGGGTGTCGCCGAAGTGAGCGACGGCCATGATCACCGGGTGCAGGTCCATCCCCTTGGCGGTCAGCCGGTAGTCGTGGCGGGGCGGATTGGCCTGATAGGCCTCGCGGCGCAGCACGCCTTCCTCGACCAGCACCCGCAGGCGATCGGTGACGATGCTGCGCGAGATGCCCAGGCGCGCCTGGAAGGCCTCGAACCGGCGCACGCCCAGAAAGCAGTCGCGCAGGATCATCAGGGTCCAGCGATCGCCGATCACGGCCAGGGATCGCGAGACCGAGCAGGGCTGGGCGGCGAGATCATCCCACTTCATGGCGTCGGGGTCCTTTTGCGTGCGCCGCCATTCTGCATTTGACTCAGTACAGATTCAATATGAACTTGAGCTCAACGAGATCAGGGAGATGGCGATGGCGACGACCGGAAAAGGCGCGTGCCTGGTGGTGGGGGTCGGCGACGGCGTCGGCGGCGCGATCGCCCGGGCCTTCGCCGCCGAGGGCTACGAGGTCTGCATGACCCGCCGCCCCCGCCATCTCGACCAGTTGGAGGCCATGGCCGAGCAGATCCGCGCGGATGGCGGCAGGGCCCGCGCCTATGGCGTCGACGCCCGCCAGGAGGCCGAGATGGTCGCCCTGTTCGACCAGATCGAGGCCGAGGTCGGGCCGCTGGAGGTGGTGGTCTTCAACATCGGCGCAAACGTGCGCTTCACGGTCATCGACACCACGGCCCAGGTGTTTTCCAAGGTCTGGGAGATGGCCTGCTTCGCCGGCTTCCTGACCGGGCGCGAGGCGGCGCGGGTGATGGCGCCGCGCGGTCGCGGCACAATCCTGTTCACCGGGGCCAGCGCCAGCCTGCGCGGCAAGGACGGCTTCTCCGCCTTCGCCTCGGCCAAGGCCGGCCTGCGAGCGCTGGCCCAGAGCCTGGCGCGCGAGATGGGACCGCAGGGCGTGCATGTGGCCCATGTGGTGGTCGACGGGGCCATCGACGGGGTCTTCACCCGCCAGATGCGCGACGATGTGCAGGGGCTGCTGGACCGCGACGAGATCCTCAAGCCCGACGAGATCGCGGCCAACTATGTCTGGCTGCACAACCAGCCACGCTCGGCCTGGACGCACGAGATCGACCTGCGCCCCCATTCTGAAACCTGGTGAGGAGCCGCTGACATGAGCAAGACCATCGACTTCATCTTCGACTTCGGCAGCCCCAACGCCTATCTGGCTTGGAAGCTGCTGCCCGACATCGCCGCGCGGCAGGGGGCCCAGGTCCGGCTTGTGCCCTGCCTGCTGGGCGGCATCTTCAAGCTGACCGGCAATCAGGCCCCGATGGTCGCCTTCGGCGGGATCAAGGGCAAGATGGACTATGAGATGCTGGAGACCCGCCGCTTCATCGCGGCCCATGGCCTGACCGCCTTCCAGTTCAACCCGCATTTCCCGGTCAATACCCTGCTGCTCATGCGCGGCATGGTCGCGGCGCAGCGAGCCGGCATCGGCCCGGCCTATCTGGACGCCATGCTGCGGGGCATGTGGGAGCAGGGCCTGAAGCTGGACGATCCGGCCGTCTTCGTCGCCACGGCCGACGCGGCGGGCCTGGACGGCGCGGCGCTGCTGGCGGCGACCGCTGACCCTGAGGTCAAGGCCGAGCTGGCCGCCAACACCGACGCCGCCGTGGCGCGCGGCGTGTTCGGCATTCCCAGCTTCTTCGTCGAGGGCGAGATGTTCTTCGGTAAGGAGCGGCTGGGGCAGGTCGAGGCGGAGCTGGCGCGGTAGCCTGGACAGACCGGCACGCTAAAGCCTCCAAGAGGTGTAGGGCTTGGCGCTACGCCGGGGCGTCGGGTTTCGGTGGTGGTGTCGCAGACTGCTTGCGGCCCCGGTCAGACCTTCGGGTTGGCCTGACTGATCGGCTAAACCTGACTCTTCTCTGACCTTGGGAAGGTCCGCTTTCGGGCGAGGCGAGGTCGAGGGCGCGGACATCCTGGAAGCGGGTAAACCTGGCGCTGAACGTGCAAGACCACGATCGCGCGAAGGGTCAGTTCAGCGCCTGGGCCAGGTCTGTGGCCATGCTTTTCGCCAGCGTCTCTTGGAGCGGCACATAGTCCTGCATCTCGGTTGGAGCAGCGAATTGGCCGGACCAGAGCACGCGGTCGGATCCGATCTCGGCCAGGGTCACGACGACCGTCGTCCGGGCCGGGGTCTGGCGGACGCTGATGCGGGCGCGATGGTCCACCTTTTCCCCTTGAGCCGCGACGGCGTAGTTGGCGGGCAGTCTCTGACTCAGCTCGGCTACGAAGCTTTCGCGAAGCCCGGCGTTGAACCGTGGAAACAGCACGTACTCGCACAGGCCGCGAACTGGCTCGATCAGGATCCGGTGTTGAGCCGGGAACAGGGCGTCCTTCGCCCATACCATCCCGCCGATCGCCAGCGGCGCCAACAGCCCGCCCATGATCGCGAACCGTCTGTTCTTATGCGCGGGCCTCTCGGGAAAGGTTTTGACCGGCAACAGCGCGCCGATGAAACGATATCCTGAACGCGGTCGCGTCTGGATGTAGCGCGGCGTATCGGCATTGTCGGAGAGCAGCGTCCGGATACGGCGAATGCAGGTGTTCAGGGCGGCGTCGCCGCCCGTGCCGGCGCGGGGCCAAAACCGATCGAGCAGTTCCTGCCTGCCGACCGTCCGTTCGCCGTGCTCGATCAGGTAGGCCAGGACCTCCACCGCCTGGGGCGGCGCATCGAGCGGCTCATCGCCCTGGAAGACCTGCAAGGCGGCGGAGTCGACGCGAAAATCGGCGAAGCGGAACATCTCGAGACCCTCCGGCGATGCGCTGACGAGACCGGCGCGGTCGCAAAATGTCAGATCAGGTCATGGATTGTCATTCGGCTTTTCGATCTGCGGTGGGTTAGCGCTCGTCACCCCAACGGTCCGACATGAAAGAGCCCCTGTGCCAAAGACCCATCCCGTTGCCGATCCTGCCCGGCGAAGCGTCGTTGGTTTGGGACTGTCTTGCCTGGCGGCATCGTTGATCCGGGCGCCGGTGGGCCGCGCCGCGTCAGTCACCGACGGCATAGACAACCTGCTCGACGTATCGGCGAGCGCCTATGGCACGGTCGGTTACTCGGTCGCCGTGCTTCGTCGCGGCAAGCTGGTCCATGCCCGCCATGCCGGACTTGCGGATCTCGGGACCGGCGCGCCGATCACTGATCGTTCCGTCTACCCGATCTTCTCGATCTCGAAGCTGTTCCTGGTCGTAGAGCTGCTCAAGGCCCAAGCGCGTGGTCTGATCGACCTTGGTATGCCGCTCGGCAAGATCCGGAGCGGACTGCCCGCGACCTGGTCCGAGATCACCTTGGCGCAGGCCCTGGCCCACGTTTCGGGCTTGCCGGACTATATCCCCGACCATGTGAAGCCGACCGCAGATCAAGCGTTCGCCGCCATCGCGTCGCTGCCGCTCCGTTTTTCGCCCGGCACGCGCAACGACTACAACCAGACCAATTTCCTGCTCGCGAAGGAAGCGCTGGAAAAGGCGACCCAAACGCCGCTGACCACACTGGTCGGTCGTCAGTTTCGCGCCGCCGGCATGAAACATGCCGCCTATGCCGAGGTGGGCGTATCGTCGCCGGGACAGGTGACGACCTATCAGTCATCCGCCACGCGAGATCGCTCGCCCGTCGCGTTCATCCCGGCGCAGTGGCCGTCCTACACCCACGGGTCGGGGGGCGTGTGCGCGTCGCTTGCCGACATGGTGGCTTGGAGCCAGAGCCTGTTGCGCGGCGACCTGCTCCCCCTGACGCCGTTGCAAGCGTCGTGGAGGCCGTTCCTGATGCCGGACGGTGGGGCCGCATGGCACACGCACGGCTGGGAGTACTATCGGCACGGCGATGTGACGATCATCGGGCATGGCGGCGGCGTGCGCTTGGTCTGGCGGCATGTCTTTCGAACGGCCGATCCGGCCGACTGCGCGACTGTGGTCTATCTCGACAATGGCGGGCGCACGACATTCGACCGGCATCGCCTTGTCACACTCCTGGCTGATCGCGTTATGCCCGGCGCAGCTCGCCTATGGGAGGACCAGGAAGAAGCTCTGTACCGAGGACTGGCGTCGAATCAGTGGGACCGCGCCATAGCTTCGGTCGACGCCACGGTTCCCGTCGATCGCGTCGAGGCCATCGTCAATCGCGTCGGCTACGATACGATGAGCATTCTCGATGCCGGCGCCGCCTTGCCGGTGTTCCAGTGGAACGCGAAACGGTTTGCCCAATCTTCCAACGCCCATGACAGCCTGGGAGAGGCCTATCGCGCCATGGGGCGGCTTGATCAGGCCAGGGCGTCCTACCAGCGCGCCCTGGCTCTGGATCCGTCAAACGCCCGCATCAAGACGGTTCTCCAGGAACTCGATCGTCCGACCCCTTCTCTTTAGCCGTTCAACCGCCCAAACTGAGGATCCTGTCGATGCGCCTTTTCAAGAGCTTGATCTGCGCCGCCGCCATTCTGTCGTCCGTCCATCCGGCCATGGCTGAGCCCACCAAGATCGAGGTTCGCGTGATCGCGCGCGGCGCCAAGTTCCTCGGTGGCTATACAAGTCCGGTTCGCGTGACGCTGAGCGATGCCGACACTGGCGAAACGCTGGCGCGGGGCGCGACGTCAGGCTCCACGGGCGACACGCAGCGGATTATGACGAATGGCAAGGATAGCGATGGCAAGAGGGCCAGCGCCGATTCGGCCGTCTTCCAGACCACGTTGGATATCGATCGGCCGCGCCGGGTCACGGTGACTGTCGCCGGACCTCTCAGCCAACCCCAAGCAACGACGACGGCCAGCAGCACGCAATGGGTCTTGCCGGGACATGATGTGACCGCCGGCGATGGCTGGTTGATCGAGTTGCCCGGTCTCATTGTCGATATCGCCGATCCCATCGCCTATCGGTGGGTCAAGGTCGGGGAGACTGTGCCTCTGCGGGTTGGGGTGACGATGCTGTGCGGATGCGCAATCCTGGAGACTGGACCCTGGCGCTCAGGTGACACTGAGGTGGAAGCGTTCGTCACGACCAACGGCAAGTCTCTGCGCCGCATCCCTCTGCGCTTCGAGCCCAGCACGGCGGTATTCGTCGCGAACGTGCCTGCCGACGAGGTCGGTCTCTACGAAGTCGAAGTGCGAGGGTGGATGAAGGCCAGCAACAACGCCGGTGTCGCGCGCACGGCCTTTTTTGTTCACTAGATTACTCACCCCAAAGGGACGCGCCGGGAGCACAAGGGATGCTTGCGACGCGTCCGCCTTATAAGGCAATCGCCAAGCGTCTGGATTTCTGAAGCGGGTTCCTGGTCCGTCCCCGCCCGCTAGACTCCCTCCGCCCCACCTGCTACACGCCGCGCCTCGCTCCAGGACTCGGTCCCGGGGCGTGTTCGTCGTTATCGGTTCGAGGACGACGAATTCAAATCCGTGGAAGGGACGCCAAGCCCGCACCACGGCCAACCAGCGAAGGTCGTTAGCTCGGCTTTCTTGAGAGGATACAATGGCTAAAAAGATCCTGGGCTATATCAAGCTCCAGGTGAAGGCTGGCTCGGCCACGCCTTCGCCCCCCATCGGCCCCGCACTGGGCCAGCGCGGCGTCAACATCATGGGCTTCTGTAAGGAGTTCAACGCGCGCACCGAGAACGTCGAAAAGGGCACCCCCCTGCCGACCGTGATCACCGTGTTCCAAGACAAGTCGTTCACCTTCGTCACCAAGACGCCCCCGGCGACGCACTACCTGAAGCAGATCACCGGCCTGAAGTCCGGCGCGAAGCTGACCGGTCGCGAGACCGTCGGCGAAGTGACCCGCACCCAGCTGCGCGAGATCGCCGAAAAGAAGATGAAGGACCTGAACGCCAACGACATCGAGGCCGCGGCCAAGATCATCGAAGGCTCCGCCAAGGCCATGGGCCTGAAGATCGTGGAGGCCTAAGTCATGGCTAAGCAAGCAAAGCGCGTCCAGGCCTGGACCGGCGATCGTGAAGCCACCTACACCGCTTCGGAAGCCATCGCCCTGGTGAAGGCTAACGCCAAGGCCAAGTTCGACGAGTCGATCGAGATCTCGGTCAACCTCGGCGTTGACCCGCGCCACGCCGACCAACAGGTCCGCGGCGTCGTCAACCTGCCGTCGGGCACCGGCCGCGACGTTCGCGTCGCCGTCTTCGCCAAGGACGCCAAGGCGGCCGAAGCCACCGCGGCTGGCGCTGAACACGTCGGCGCCGAAGACCTGTACGAGAAGATCGTCGGCGGCTTCATGGACTTTGATCGCGTCATCGCGACCCCGGACATGATGGCCCTGGTCGGTCGTCTGGGTAAGGTGCTGGGCCCGCGCGGCCTGATGCCTAACCCCAAGGTCGGCACCGTGACCCCGAACGTCGGTCAAGCCGTGAAGGACGCCAAGGGCGGCGCCGTCGAGTTCCGCGTTGAAAAGGCCGGCATCATCCACGCCGGCATCGGCAAGGTCTCGTTCACCGACGAAGCCCTGCTGATCAACGTCAAGGCGATGATCGACGCGCTGAACAAGTCCAAGCCTTCGGGCGCCAAGGGCATCTATGTGAAGCGTATCGGCCTGTCCTCGACGATGGGCCCGGGCTTCAAGGTCGACACCTCGTCGATCGCCTAAGCCTTTCGAGCTTTTGACTACCGGCCATCTAGGCCACCGGAGCGGGCGCTGGAGAAATCCAGCGCCCGTTTTGCGTTTCGGGCTCGCGTTGTGAGGTCGGCTAGCCGGTGTTATGTTTTGGCTAGCCGGAGGCTCCCGATGCCCTTCCATGTCCGTGATCCCGAAGCCGACGCAATGTTGCGGTCCTATGCCGAGGAAAAGCGCGTCGGCATCACCGACGCCATCAAGCTGGCCGTGACCAGGGCGCGTGAGGCCGACGAGTCGGCCAAGGCCGAGAAGCTGGCCAAGATCGATGCGATCCTTGCCGAGGTCGACGCTCTGCCGCGCACGGGTCTCAAGGCTGACAAGGCGTTCTTTGACGACCTAAGCGGCGATTGATGTTTGTCGACGCCTCGGCCTGGACGGCCATTCTGCTCAATGAGCCCGAACGGGACCGGCTGCGCTCGAGCCTGGTGTCCGCTGTCACGATTCTGACCTCGCCCATCGCGAACTGGGAGACCGTGCGCGCCTTGTCACGCGAGACCTCAGACAGCATCGCAATGGCGGCGGCCCGGCTAGCAGCGTTGCAGGCGAGCGTCGGCGCGCGGGGGGTCACCATTGGCCCGGCCGAACAGGTGATGGCCCTCGAAGTCCACGCCCGCTTCGGCAAGGGTGTCCATCCGGCCCGCCTCAACATGGGCGACTGCTTCGCCTATGCCTGCGCCAGGACCAACGCCGTACCGTTGCTGTTCAAGGGCGACGACTTCCCCCTGACCGACATCGAGCCTGCGTGAGCGACGCCCAGGCCCTCGACGTCGCCGTGATCGGTGGCGGACCGGCCGGGCTGATGGCCGCCGAGGTGCTGAGCGCGGCCGGCAAGTCGGTGACGGTGTTCGAGAAGATGCCGACCTTCGGGCGCAAGTTCCTGATGGCCGGGCGCGGCGGGCTGAACCTCACCCATTCGGAGGACTTCGCGCGGTTCGCGCAGCGCTATGGCGCGGCCAATGCGGCCTTGCGGCCGATGCTGGAGGCCTTCACGCCCGCCGACCTGATCGCCTGGGCGGAGGGGCTGGGGCAGGAGACCTTCATCGGCTCCAGCGGCCGGGTGTTTCCCAGGGCGCTGAAGGCTTCGCCGCTGCTGCGGGCCTGGCTGGCCCGGCTGGAGGGGCAGGGCGTCAGCTTGCGGGCGCGCGCCGCGTGGCGCGGCTGGACGGACGACGGCGACCTGTCATTTCTCACCCCCGAGGGCGCCCTGACCGTGCGGCCGCGCGCGACCATCCTGGCCCTGGGCGGCGCCAGCTGGGCGCGGCTGGGCTCGGACGGCGCCTGGGCCCCGTTGCTGGCGGCGCGGGGCGCGGTGGTGGCGCCGTTCGCCGCCGCCAACAGCGGCTTCGACGTCGCCTGGAGCGCGGTGTTCCGGGAGCGCTTCGCCGGTGAGCCGTTGAAGGCCATCGGCCTGCGGCTGGGCGAGGTCGCGGCGCGAGGCGACGCCATGATCGCCGGCTATGGGCTGGAGGGCGGGGCGGTCTACGCCCTGGGCGCTGCGCCGCGCGAAGCGATCGCGGCGACGGGGCAGGCGATCATCGAGATCGACCTGCGGCCAGACATGCCGGTCGAGACCCTGACCGCGCGCCTCAACCGGCCCCGCAACGGCCAGTCTGTGGCCAATTTCCTGCGCAAGGCCGCCAACCTGTCGCCGGTCGAGGTCAATCTGCTGCGCGAGGCCCATGGCCTGGACCTGCCGGCGGAACCTGTCGCCCTGGCGGCGGCGATCAAGGCCGCGCCGATCGTGCTGACCGGGGCGCAGCCGCTGGACCGGGCCATCTCGTCGGCCGGCGGTCTGACTCTGGAGTCGCTGGATGGCCTTGAGCTGAAGGCCGCGCCCGGCGTGTTCGTGGCCGGCGAGATGCTGGACTGGGAAGCGCCGACCGGCGGCTATCTGCTGCAGGCCTGTTTCGCCACCGGCGTCGCGGCGGCGGGGCAGGTCCTGGCGAAACTGGACCAGGAGCGCCGGCCCGTTGCGTAAGCCGCCCGTGCGCGGTTAGCCTGTCCTGAGTTTCGCAGGGGAGGGCGACATGGCGGACGAGAAGGTGAAGGGACCTGCGTCCTATTTTCCGTCGATCGAGAAGACCTATGGGCGGCCGGTTTCGGAGTGGCAGCAGCTTGTCCGCGACCGCTATCCCGCCAAACACATGGATCTGGTGGCGATGCTGAAGACCGAGCATGGACTCGGACACGGCCACGCCAATGCGATCGTCGCCCACACCCTGGTTCAGGACGGGTTGAAATAGGTGGCCGCGGCTGGGGCTTCCAGGCCGGCGGCAGACTTGCGGCGATCGCCCCGGTATCGGCCGCGCCGGTCTGCCTTTGATGCAACGAACCGAGGACTGTCACAGTTTAGGATGTCGGCGGGCTTCCTGCCGCAGCGAGGATATTGTCCATGACACGAGCTCTCGAAGGCAAGGTCGCCCTCATCACCGGCGCGGCCGGGGCGATCGGTTTGGCGACCGCCAAGCTGATGGCCGAGCGTGGCGCGACCATCGTCGCTGTCGATATCCCCGGAAGCGACTGGTCCAAGCTGAAGGCCGCCTTGCCCGAGGGCTCCAGATTGGTCACGGCGGAAGCCGACGTCACCGACGAGGCGTCGGTGAAGGCCTATGTCGACAAGGCCAGGGCCGAGTGCGGGCGGATCGACATCTTCTTCAACAACGCCGGGATCGAAGGTCCCGTCCAGCCGATCGAATCCTATCCGCTGGACGCCTTCATGAAGGTGCTGGGCGTCAATGTGGCCGGGGTGTTCCTGGGCCTGAAATACGTCCTGCCGGTGATGTACGCCCAAGGCGCGGGCAGCATCATCAACACCTCCAGCGTCGCGGGCCTCACCGGTGCGTCCGGCATGGCCGGCTACTGCACCTCGAAACACGCCGTCGTGGGCGTCACGCGGGTGGCGGCGATCGAGGCCGCGCCCAAGGGCGTGCGGGTCAATTGCGTCAATCCCGGCCCGATCGAGAGCCGGATGATGCAGTCGATCAACACCGGCCAGTCGGGCGACCCCAAGCTGGCCCGTGAGCAGATCAGCAACGCGGTGCCGGCCAAGCGCTATGGCACGCCCGAGGAGGTTGCGGGCCTGGTGGCCTTCCTGGCCTCCGACGACGCGACCTACTGCAATGGCGGCGTCTACACCGTCGATGGCGCACTCACCGCCGCCTGACCGGCCTCGCCCGGCGCGGCCTTGAGCCTGCGCCGGGCGCTTCCTGTCGCCCCCGGTTGATATTGCCTCCCAAACCGTCTATACGCCGCCCCTTCTCCGTCGGGCTCGCCCGGCGAAGACCTGTTTGTGAACAGCGGGGCGTGGGGTCACCAACGCCGTAAATGAGGAAGAGCCCTTCCTCGCCGTCGGGAGACAGGGATGGACAAGACCACGCTATTTCCTCCTTCACGGATGGGACGCGCGGCTGACTTTCCTTGGAACAGGCTGATGCAACTCGCGTGCGGGAGCGATCCCTCATGCGCTGTGGCATTTGGCTGCCGGAATGGTCCGGCCGCTGTAATTGAGTAGGAGACCGCAATGGACCGCGCTCAAAAGCAGGAGTCGATCGAGTCGCTGAAAAGCGTATTCGCCGGCGCCGGCGCTGTCGTCGTGACCCACTATATGGGCATGACCGTTGCGGAAATGACTGAACTGCGTGCCCGTCTCCGCAAGGAAGACGCCACGTTCCAGGTGGTGAAGAACACCCTCGTCCAGAAGGCCCTCGACGGCTCGATCGGTGAAGCGGGCGACGCCCTGTTCACCGGCCCGGTCGCCATTGCCTTCGGCAAGGATCCGGTCTCCGCCGCCAAGATCGTCACCCAGTACGCCAAGGAAAACGAGAAGCTCAAGCTTGTCGGCGGCATCCTGGGTCAGACGACGGTTCTGGACGAAGCGGCTGTGCGGGCTCTCGCCACGCTGCCGTCGCTCGATCAGATCCGTGGCAAGCTTATCGGCCTCATCCAGGCTCCGGCGACCAAGATCGCTGGCGTCCTGCAGGCCCCGGCTGGCCAACTTGCGCGCGTCTTCAACGCTTATGCGACCAAAGACGCCGCCTAACGGTCATCTCCGCTACATCCCTCATTCGTTTTTAGGAATTGAACATGTCCAAGCTCGAAAAGCTGGTTGAAGAACTGTCCACCCTGTCGGTCCTCGAAGCCGCTGACCTGTCGAAGATGCTGGAAGAAAAGTGGGGCGTCTCCGCCGCCGCTCCGGTCGCCGCTGCCGCTGCCGGCCCGGCCGCTCCGGTCGAAGTTGCTGAAGAGCAAACCGAGTTCACCGTTGTTCTGACCGCCGGTGGCGACAAGAAGATCAACGTGATCAAGGAAGTCCGCGGCGTCCGTCCGGACCTCGGCCTGAAGGAAGCCAAGGACCTGGTCGAAGGCGCTCCGCAGAACGTCGTCGAAAACGTCTCCAAGGCCCAAGCCGAAGAAGTCGCCAAGAAGCTGACCGAAGCCGGCGCGTCCGTCCAGATCAAGTAGTCCATTCCACGCCTCGGCGTGGATGGGTTCCTCCAGTCCTCTCCTCGGAGAGGCTGGTCCTGGACCAAGCAAGTCAACGGCCCCGGGGGGAAACCTTCGGGGCCGTTTTCTTTGGTCGCGCGCCAGGCGGCGCTGCCGAAGTCTTGACCGGATGTTAAAGCCTGCCATGTCTGTTCCGTCTGCGTTCCTTCCGTCAGTTTTGTCCAGGAGAGTGGCTTTGACCCTTGTGGAGAAGCACGCGGTCCAGATTTCAGGCCAGGGCGTGCGGCCGATACTGTTTTCGCACGGTTTCGGCTGCGACCAGAACATGTGGCGTTTGGTTGCGCCGGCCTTCGCGGCCGATTTCAAGACCGTGGTGTTTGACCATGTCGGAGCCGGGCGGTCGGACCTGTCGGCCTATGATCGCGACAAGTACGCCTCGCTCGACGGCTATGCCGACGATGTCGTGGCCCTGTGCGACGCGCTGGACCTGAAGGATGTGGTGTTTGTCGGCCATTCGGTCAGCGCCATGATCGGCGTGCTGGCCGCCGCGCGTCGGCCCGGCCTGTTCAGCCACATGATCATGATCTGTCCGTCGCCCCGCTATATCGACGACGCGGACTATGTCGGCGGCTTCGCCCGCGCCGACATCGACGAGCTCCTGGAATTCCTCGACGCCAACCATCTGGGCTGGTCGACGACCATGGCCCCGGTGATCATGGGCAATCCCGACCGGCCGGAACTGGCGGAGGAGCTGTCGAACAGCTTCTGCACCACCGATCCCGAAATCGCCCGACAGTTTGCTCGCGTCACCTTCCTGTCCGATTCTCGTGGAGACTTGGCCGCAGTGGCGACGCCGACCATGATTATCGATTGCCTTGAAGACAGCATCGCCCCGCCCGTGGTGGGGCGTTATGTCCAGGCGGCCATTGCCGGCAGCGTGCTGACCACGCTGGCTGCCACCGGCCATTGTCCGCACCTGAGCGCCCCCGAGGCGACGATCGCGGCCATGCGAGACTATCTGGACGATCACGGACCGCGCGCCGGCTAGGGAAAAGCGTGCCGCTTCCCCCTCCCACCGCCGCTGGCTCGAATCTCGACACGCTGTTCGACCTGGCGCCGTGCGGCCTGGCCGTGCTGGGGCCGGGCTATGTCTTGACGGCCTGCAATCGCTATCTCAGCGAACTGGTGGGGCGATCACCCGAGTCGATGATCGGCGTGACGGGCTTTCCCAGCCTGCTGACCGTGGCTGGGCGGATCTATTTCGAGACCCATATCGCGCCGCTTCTGAGAATGCAGGGGCGGGTGGACGAGGTGGCCTTCGATCTGGTCACGGCCAGCGGCGCTCGGGCGCCGGTCCTCCTCAACGCCGAGCTGATCGGCGAGCTGGAGGGCGGCCAGGGTGTCATTCGTCTGGCGGTGTTCCCGGCATCGGATCGCCGTAAGTACGAGGCCGAGATACTCAGGGCCCGGCGCGAGGCCGACGCCGAGCGCGAGGCGGCGGAGGCGGCCAGCAAGGCCAAGAGCGACTTTCTGGCCAACATGTCGCACGAGATCCGTACGCCGCTCAACGCGGTGGTCGGCGTCGCCGGCGTCCTGGCGACAACGACCCTGTCCACCCAACAGCGCGACATGGTGGGCATGATCGAGACCTCCGGCCTGCTTCTGGAGCGGCTGGTGTCAGACGTGCTGGATCTGGCCAAGATCGAGTCCGGCCTGATGACCATCGAGGTCCGGCCCTTCAACCTGGAAGTCTGCATTCAGGGCATCGCCAACCTGATGGGCGTTCGCGCCGCCGAAAAGGGCGTGGCTTTCACCCTGCGAATGAGCGAGGCGGCGCGGGGCCAATTCCTGGGCGATGGGCTTCGCCTCCAGCAGGTCCTGGCCAACCTCCTGTCCAACGCCATCAAGTTCACGTCCGAGGGCGAGGTGAGCCTGACGGTGGACGTCGAGCCGGACGCGGAGTCGTCGACCTTGACCCGCCTGCGGGTGGCGGTGCGGGATTCCGGTATCGGCTTCGATGAGAGCCTGGCCGCCGGCCTGTTCGATCGCTTCAGTCAGGCCGACAACAGCATCACCCGGCGGTTCGGCGGCACCGGCATCGGCCTGTCGATCTGCAAGCAACTGGTGGATCTGATGGGCGGCCACATCCAGGTGCGGTCGCGGCCCGGCGCGGGCAGCACCTTCAGCTTTGAGATTCCGCTGGCGCGGCCAGCCGCCGAAGCCGAAGCCGAAGCCGAAGCCGACGCCGACGCCGACGCCGACGCCGACGAGGCAGTCGGTCTGGCCGATGGGCCGGCGTTGCGGATCCTGCTGGTGGAGGACAACGACATCAATCAGAAGATCGTGGCCCTGATGCTCGCGCCACTTGATGTGGAGCTCGAGATCGCGAGCAACGGCCATCTGGGCCTTGAGTGCTTCCAGCGGCAGATCTTCGACCTGGTGCTGATGGACATGCAGATGCCCGTCATGGATGGGCTGACCGCCACCCGCGCCTTCCGCGCGTTGGAAGCCGCCGATCCGGCCCGCGTCCGCACGCCGATCGCGCTGCTCAGCGCCAACGCCATGGAGCAACACCGGCTTCAGGGCGCGGAGGCGGGGGCCGATCTGCACATCTCCAAGCCGATCACGCCCGAAAGCCTGATCGCCGGCGTCCAACAGGCCCTGCGGGCCGGCGCCGCCGCCCGACCCGCCCCTCCCATCGCTTGATCTCCCGGCCGGGGGGCCAGACCCAACCCGATTAGACCGCCGGCGGCGCCAGGCTCAGAGCCGCTCCGCGTGGGGCTGGAGACGGCGCCGCAACGCCTCGCGCTCTCGGGGGTTACGGTAGCCAGGTTCGTGCCCATATCGAGCCCCCCCCACCCCGTTTCAAAACGCATCGAGTCCCCATGCACATTCTGATGGTCCTGACCTCCCACGATCGCCTCGGCGACACCGGCGAAAAGACCGGCTTCTGGCTGGAGGAGTTCGCCGCGCCCTACTATGCGCTGAAGGACGCCGGCGCGACGCTGGTTCTGGCTTCGCCGCAAGGCGGCCAGCCGCCGCTTGACCCCAAGAGCGACGCGCCCGACGCGCAGAGCGAGGACACGGCGCGCTTCAAGGCCGACCCCGAAGCCCAGAAGGCCCTGGCCGGCACGGTGAAGCTGGCGGAGATCAAGGCCGCAGATTTCGACGCCGTGTTCTATCCCGGCGGCCATGGCCCGCTGTGGGATCTGGCCGAAGACGCCAAGTCTATCGCCCTGATCGAGGCGATGGCTGCGGCCGGCAAGCCGGTGGCCGCTGTGTGTCATGCGCCGGGCGTCTTTCGCCATGTGAAGGGCCCCGACGGCGAGCTGCTGGTCAAGGGCAAGGCCGTGACCGGCTTTGCGGACACCGAGGAGGCCGCTGTCGGCTTGACCGACGTGGTGCCGTTTCTGGTCGAAGGCATGCTGAAGGACAGCGGCGGCCTCTATTCCAAGGGCGCGGACTGGGCGCCCCATGTGCTGACCGACGGCCTGCTGGTCACCGGGCAGAATCCGGCCTCGTCGCGGCCTGCCGCCGAGGCGCTGCTGGCCCTGATCGCGAAAAAGTAGCGCTGAGCCCTGCGGTCAGGCGACGGCGGATAGGTCCGTCGCCTGATCGGGCCGGCCTGGCGAACAGCCAGGCCTGGCTCAGGTCTTCGCCGCGCTCACGCCCGATCGGCGCCGCCAGCGTTGCAGGGGTTGTTCCACATAGCGATGTGTCGCGGCTCCCGCCGCGAGGCTGACGAGGAACACGCCGACGATCATGAGGTCGCCCGACATCGCCCAGGGGGCGGGTATCAGCAGCAGCCCCGCCAAGCCGATCACCAGCGGGTGAACGAGATAGAGCGCGTAGGAAGCGTCACCCATCCAGGCCATGGCGCGCCTCGCCGGCGACGGTGGGGTCAGGGGTTCCAGGGCCACAATACCCAGGGTCAGCAGCGCGCTTGGCACGCCCCAGACCAGGACGCGCAGGGCTGACGCCTGGCCGTTCAGGATGCCCGACGCTTCCGAGATTCCGCCATTGCCGAGCCAGAGCCCGGCGACCAGTCCAAAGACTCCAAGTCCGGCGGCCAGCCACCCCGCCCGTCGGGTCATGTGTGGTGCGAGCCCGGCCAACGCGACGCCCATCAGAAATTCCAGGATGATCGGGTTGCCCAGGAACTGGAACGCCACCAGTCCGGTCTGGACGCGCGCGACCCAGCAGGCGGCGAAGGCGGCGAGCGCCGTCGCAACGGCCCAGGTCCGCCACCGTCCCGCCGCCAGGATCGCCGCGACGGCCACGTAGAACAGCATCTCGAAACAAAGCGTCCAGCCGACATCCAGCGCCGGCAGGGTCATCCTGGCGCCCGCCGCCGGCCAAAAGGCGAGGGAGGCGGCCAGCATCGGGCCGCTCAGCTGTCCGGCGACCGCCGCCGCCAGCAGCCATGGCAGGGACAGCAGGTAATAGATCGGCGCCACACGCCACAGCCGGCGCCAGGCAAAGGTTCCGGCCGCGACCGGTCCCGACTGGAACGCCGTGCGGGTGATGATCAGGCCGCTGATCACGAAGAAGATGTCGACGCCGATCGCGCCGAAGTTCTCGAACGCCCCGGCGGCCAGGATGCTGGGCGGGGCGCCGGCCTTCTGGGCCAGGTCCACGCCATGGGCATGGACCACCAGGGCGGCAGCGGCGAAGCGCAGGATCTGAAGGTTGGCCAAACGGGGCGAAGGCACGGGGTGGGACTCGTCGGCTACGCCCGGCCCTGGCCGGTGATCACTCTTAGATTTCAGCGGCTTTCGAAATCATTGCCGTTGCGCGATATGTGGGCGCGCCGGAGGCCGATGGGACGGAACGACGGTTTCTTAACAAACCCCCTTTTCATCCCTGGCCGCTTGGCCTATATCCGCCCGTTCACGAAGACATTCGGCGGAACGCGCACGCGTGTGTCCGCATATTACGCCCCGAGGCGCGGTCAGCCGCCCTCCGACCCGCGCGAAGGGGCGCCCGCCAGGTCTACCGGTCCCGGTCGCCTGTCAGGGGAATTCCAGCGTCCGACGTTCCCGCCCCGGCGGGTGCGGCGAGGGTGGACGCAGGATCAAGACGAACGCACGCGCGGAGTCTCTCCGTGCGAGCCCTTCGAAACATTTGGCGCGGCGATCCGCGCCCAAGGGAAAAACATGGCGCAATCCTTCACCGGCAAGAAGCGGATCCGGAAGTCTTTCGGCCGCATCCCCGAAGCTGTGCAGATGCCGAACCTGATCGAGGTTCAGCGCTCCTCCTACGAACAGTTCCTGCAGCGCGAAGTCCGTCCGGGCATGCGCAAGGAAGAGGGCATCGAGGCGGTCTTCAAGTCCGTCTTCCCGATCAAGGATTTCAACGAGCGCGCGGTGCTCGAATACGTCTCGTACGAATTCGAAGAGCCCAAGTACGACGTTGAAGAGTGCATCCAGCGCGACATGACCTTCGCGGCGCCGTTGAAGGTCAAGCTGCGCCTGATCGTGTTCGAAACCGAAGAAGAAACCGGCGCCCGGTCCGTCAAGGACATCAAGGAGCAGGACGTCTACATGGGCGATATCCCGCTCATGACCGACAAGGGCACCTTTATCGTCAACGGCACCGAGCGGGTCATCGTCTCGCAGATGCACCGTTCGCCCGGCGTGTTCTTCGACCACGACAAGGGCAAGACCCACGCCTCGGGCAAGCTGCTGTTCGCCGCCCGCGTCATTCCCTATCGCGGCTCGTGGCTGGACTTCGAGTTCGACGCCAAGGACGTGGTCTATGTCCGCATCGACCGTCGCCGCAAGCTGCCCGCCACCACCTTCCTCTATGCCCTGGGCATGGACGGCGAAGAGATCCTGACCACGTTCTACGACGTGGTGCCCTTCGAGAAGCGCACCACGGCCGGCGCCGAAGGTTGGGCCACCCCCTACAAGCCCGAGCGCTGGCGCGGCGTGAAGCCGGAATTCGCCCTGATCGACGCCGACACCGGCGAAGAAGTGGCTCCGGCCGGCACCAAGATCACCGCCCGTCAGGCCAAGAAGCTGGCAGACGCCGGCCTCAAGACCCTGCTGCTGGCGCCCGAGGCCCTGACCGGCCGTTATCTGGCCCGCGACGCCGTCAACTACGAGAACGGCGAGATCTACGCCGAAGCCGGCGACGAGCTGGACGTGGTCTCGATCCAGGCCCTGGCCGATCAAGGCTTCAGCACCATCGACGTGCTGGACATCGACCACGTCACGGTCGGCGCCTACATGCGCAACACCCTGCGCGTGGACAAGAACGCCGTCCGTGAAGACGCGCTGTTCGACATCTATCGCGTCATGCGTCCGGGCGAGCCGCCGACCGTCGAAGCCGCTGAAGCGATGTTCAAGTCGCTGTTCTTCGACGCCGAGCGCTACGACCTGTCGGCCGTCGGCCGCGTGAAGATGAACATGCGTCTGGAGCTTGACGCTTCGGACGAGATGCGCGTGCTCCGCAAGGAAGACGTGCTGGCCGTCCTGAAACTGCTGGTCGGCCTGCGCGATGGTCGCGGCGAAATCGACGACATCGACAACCTGGGCAACCGCCGGGTGCGTTCGGTCGGCGAACTGCTGGAAAACCAGTACCGCGTCGGCCTGCTGCGCATGGAACGCGCCATCAAGGAACGCATGTCGTCCGTCGACATCGACACCGTGATGCCGCACGACCTGATCAACGCCAAGCCGGCCGCGGCCTCGGTGCGTGAATTCTTCGGCTCCTCGCAGCTGTCGCAGTTCATGGACCAGACCAACCCGCTGTCGGAGATCACCCACAAGCGTCGTCTCTCGGCGCTTGGCCCGGGCGGTCTGACCCGCGAACGCGCCGGCTTCGAAGTCCGCGACGTTCACCCGACCCACTACGGCCGCATCTGCCCGATTGAAACGCCGGAAGGCCCGAACATCGGTCTGATCAACTCGCTGGCCACCCACGCCCGCGTCAACAAGTACGGCTTCATCGAGAGCCCCTACCGTCGCGTCGCCGACGGCAAGCCGCTCGACGAGGTCGTCTACATGTCGGCCATGGAAGAGTCGAAGCACGTCATCGCCCAGTCCAACATCAAGGTGTTGAACGGCGAGATCGTCGACGACCTGGTCCCCGGCCGGATCAACGGCGAACCCACGCTCCTGCAAAAGGAGATGGTCGACCTGATGGACGTGTCGCCGCGTCAGGTGGTTTCGGTGGCCGCGGCCCTGATCCCCTTCCTCGAAAACGATGACGCCAACCGCGCCCTCATGGGCTCGAACATGCAACGTCAGGCCGTGCCTCTGGTGCAGTCGGACGCGCCGCTGGTCGGCACGGGCATGGAAGCCGTGGTCGCTCGCGACTCCGGCGCCGTGGTCGTGGCCAAGCGCACCGGCGTGGTCGAGCAGATCGACGGTACCCGTATCGTCGTCCGCGCCACCGAAGAGACCGACGCCGCCCGTTCGGGCGTCGATATCTATCGCCTCAGCAAGTTCCAGCGCTCGAACCAGTCGACCTGCATCAACCAGCGTCCGCTGGTGAAGGTGGGCGACAAGATCAACTCCGGCGACATCATCGCCGACGGTCCTTCGACCGAGTTGGGCGAACTGGCCCTGGGCCGCAACGCGCTCGTCGCGTTCATGCCCTGGAACGGCTACAACTTCGAAGACTCGATCCTGATCTCCGAACGCATCGTCCGCGACGACGTCTTCACCTCGATCCACATCGAGGAATTCGAAGTCATGGCCCGCGACACCAAGCTCGGCCCAGAAGAAATCACCCGCGACATCCCCAACGTCGGCGAGGAAGCCCTGCGCAACCTCGACGAAGCTGGCATCGTGGCCATCGGCGCCGAAGTCCAGCCGGGCGACATCCTGGTCGGCAAGGTCACGCCGAAGGGCGAAAGCCCGATGACGCCGGAAGAAAAGCTCCTGCGCGCCATCTTCGGTGAAAAGGCCTCGGACGTCCGCGACACCAGCCTGCGCCTGCCCCCGGGCGTCGCCGGCACCATCGTCGACGTGCGCGTGTTCAACCGTCACGGCGTCGACAAGGACGAACGCGCCCTGGCCATCGAACGCTCGGAAATCGACCGTCTGGGCAAGGACCGCGACGACGAATTCGCGATCCTGAACCGCAACATCTCGGGCCGTCTGCGCGAGCTGCTGATCGGCAACGTCGCTCTGTCGGGCCCCAAGGGCCTGTCGCGCGGCGAGATCACCGCCCAGGGCCTGGCTGACGTTCAGCCCGGCCTGTGGTGGCAGATCGCGCTCGAAGACGAGAAGGCGATGGGCGAACTCGAGTCGCTGCGCCGTCTGTTCGACGAGAACCGCAAGCGTCTGGACCGTCGTTTCGAAGACAAGGTCGACAAGCTGCAGCGCGGCGACGAACTGCCCCCCGGCGTGATGAAGATGGTCAAGGTCTTCGTGGCCGTGAAGCGCAAGCTTCAGCCCGGCGACAAGATGGCCGGCCGTCACGGCAACAAGGGCGTCATCTCGCGCATCCTGCCGATCGAGGACATGCCGTTCCTCGCCGACGGGACGCACGTCGACGTGGTTCTGAACCCGCTGGGCGTGCCTTCGCGCATGAACGTCGGCCAGATCTTTGAAACCCACCTGGGTTGGGCCTGCGCCGGTCTCGGCAAGCAGATCACCGCCCTGATGGAAGACTGGCAGGCCGGTGGTCAGAAGGAAGCGCTCATCGAGCGTCTGACCGAGATCTACGGCCCGGATGAAGAACTGCCGGACACCGAAGAAGGCCTGCTGGAACTGGCTCGCAACCTCGGCAAGGGCGTTCCGATCGCGACGCCCGTGTTCGACGGCGCGCGCATCGGCGACATCGAAGATCACCTGCGCATGGCGGGTCTTGACCCCTCGGGCCAGTCGATCCTGTTCGACGGTCAGACGGGCGACCAGTTCAAGCGTCCGGTCACGGTCGGCTACATCTACATGCTGAAGCTGCACCACCTGGTCGACGACAAGATCCACGCCCGTTCGATCGGTCCGTACTCCCTCGTCACGCAACAGCCGCTGGGTGGTAAGGCCCAGTTCGGCGGTCAGCGCTTCGGGGAAATGGAAGTCTGGGCGCTGGAAGCCTACGGCGCGGCCTACACCCTGCAGGAAATGCTGACGGTGAAGTCCGACGACGTGGCCGGCCGGACCAAGGTCTACGAGTCGATCGTCCGTGGCGATGACACGTTCGAAGCCGGTATCCCCGAAAGCTTCAACGTGCTGGTCAAGGAAATGCGCTCGCTCGGCCTGAACGTCGAGCTGGAGAACAGCTGATCCATCGCACCCTCCTCGGTCTGAAGACCGGGGAGGGGCCTTCGCTCAGCCTCTCTCCACTTTGAATTTTCGCGGGTAATCCCGCAGAAGGAACCAAGATGAACCAGGAAGTCCTGAACATCTTCAATCCGGTCCAGGCCGCTCCGACCTTCGACCAGATCCGTATTTCGCTGGCCTCGCCGGAAAAGATCCGCTCGTGGTCGTTCGGCGAGATCAAGAAGCCCGAAACCATCAACTACCGCACGTTCAAGCCCGAGCGTGACGGCCTGTTCTGCGCCCGTATCTTTGGCCCGACCAAGGACTACGAATGCCTGTGCGGCAAGTACAAGCGCATGAAGTACAAGGGCATCATCTGCGAAAAGTGCGGTGTTGAAGTCACCCTGGCCCGCGTTCGTCGCGAGCGCATGGGCCACATCGAGCTGGCCTCGCCGGTCGCCCACATCTGGTTCCTGAAGTCGCTGCCGTCGCGTATCGCCATGATGCTCGACATGCCGCTGAAGGACATCGAACGCGTCCTGTACTTCGAATACTACATCATCACCGAGCCGGGCCTGACCCCGCTGAAGCAGCACCAGCTGCTCAGCGAGGACGACTACATGCGCGCCCAGGAAGAGTACGGCGATGACAGCTTCACCGCCGAGATCGGCGCTGAAGCCATCCAGAACCTGCTCAAGGCGATCGACCTCGACAAGGAAGCCGAACGCCTGCGCGAAGAGCTGGCCGGCACCGTGTCGGACATGAAGCAGAAGAAGTTCAGCAAGCGCCTGAAGATCCTCGAAGCCTTCTCCGAGTCGGGCAACCGTCCCGAGTGGATGGTTCTGACGGTCGTGCCGGTGATCCCGCCGGAACTGCGTCCGCTGGTGCCGCTGGACGGTGGCCGCTTCGCCACCTCCGACCTGAACGACCTCTATCGCCGGGTCATCAACCGTAACAACCGCCTCAAGCGCCTGATCGAGCTGCGCGCGCCCGACATCATCATCCGCAACGAAAAGCGGATGCTGCAGGAGTCGGTCGACGCCCTGTTCGACAACGGCCGTCGCGGTCGCGTCATCACGGGCGCCAATAAGCGTCCGCTGAAGTCGCTGGCCGACATGCTGAAGGGCAAGCAGGGTCGCTTCCGTCAGAACCTGCTGGGCAAGCGCGTCGACTACTCGGGCCGTTCGGTCATCGTGGTCGGTCCCGATCTGAAGCTGCACGAGTGCGGCCTGCCCAAGAAGATGGCTCTGGAGCTGTTCAAGCCGTTCATCTATGCGCGCCTGGACGCCAAGGGCCTGTCTGGCACCGTCAAGCAGTCCAAGCGCATGGTCGAGCGCGAACAGCCCCAGGTGTGGGACATCCTCGAAGAGGTGATCCGCGAACACCCGGTGATGCTGAACCGCGCGCCGACGCTTCACCGTCTGGGCATCCAGGCGTTCGAGCCCAAGCTGATCGAGGGCAAGGCCATCCAGCTGCACCCGCTGGTCTGCGCCGCCTTCAACGCCGACTTCGACGGCGACCAGATGGCTGTCCACGTGCCGCTGTCGCTGGAGGCGCAACTCGAAGCGCGCGTCCTGATGATGTCGACCAACAACATCCTGTCGCCCGCCAACGGTCGCCCGATCATCGTGCCGTCGCAGGACATCGTCCTGGGTCTGTACTATCTGTCGGTCGCTCGCGAAGGTGAGCCGGGCGAAGGCAAGATCTTTGCCGACCTGGGCGAAATCGAAGCCGCCATGGACGCCGGCGTTGTCAGCCTGCACGCCAAGATCAAGTCGCGCTTTACCGAAGTTGACGCCGATGGCGTGGCGCGTCGCCGCGTGATCGACACCACGCCGGGCCGGATGAAGATCGCCGCCCTGCTGCCGCGTCACCCGCAGGTGGGTCACCGCCTGATCGAAAAGGCCCTGACCAAGAAGGAAATCGGCAACCTCATCGACATCGTCTACCGCCACTGCGGTCAGAAGGCGACGGTGATCTTCGCCGACCAGATCATGGGTCTGGGCTTCAAGGAAGCGGCCAAGGCCGGCATCTCCTTCGGCAAGGACGACATCATCATCCCGAAGCGGAAAGAGGCGATCGTCGCCGAAACCCGCACCCTGGCTGAAGAGTACGAGCAGCAATATGCTGACGGCCTGATCACCAAGGGCGAGAAGTACAACAAGGTCGTTGACGCCTGGGCCAAGGCCACCGACCGCGTCGCCGACGAGATGATGGCCGAGCTTCAGATGAAGCATCTGGACGAGAACGGCCGCGAGAAGGAGATCAACTCCATCTACATGATGGCCCACTCCGGCGCCCGTGGTTCGCAAGCCCAGATGAAGCAGCTGGGCGGCATGCGCGGTCTGATGGCCAAGCCTTCGGGCGAGATCATCGAGACCCCGATCGTCTCGAACTTCAAGGAAGGCCTGACCGTTCAGGAATACTTCAACTCGACCCACGGCGCCCGTAAGGGCCTCGCGGACACCGCGCTGAAGACCGCCAACTCGGGCTATCTGACCCGTCGTCTGGTCGACGTGGCGCAGGACTGCATCATCGTCGAGGAAGACTGCGGCACCACGCGGGGCATCACCCTGCGCGCCGTGGTCGAGGGCGGTGACGTCCTGGTCTCGCTGGGCATGCGCGTCCTAGGCCGCTTCTCGGCCGAGGACATCAAGGACCCGGCGACCGGCGAGCTGGTCGTTCCGGCCGACACCTATCTGACCGAGAACATGGCCGACGCGATCGAAGCGGCTGCCGTGCAGTCGGTGAAGGTGCGTTCGGTCCTGACCTGCGAAGCCAAGGTCGGCGTCTGCGGCGCCTGCTACGGCCGCGACCTGGCCCGCGGTACCCCGGTCAACATCGGTGAAGCGGTCGGCGTCATCGCCGCCCAGTCCATCGGCGAGCCCGGCACCCAGCTGACGATGCGGACCTTCCACATCGGCGGCACCGCCCAGGTGGCCGAGCAGTCGTTCTTCGAAAGCAGCAACGACGGTACGGTCCGCGTGACCGGCGCCACCGTTGTCGGCACCGAAGGCTTCCTGGTCGTCATGAGCCGCAACACGGCCGTGAGCGTCCTGGTCGACGGCAAGGAACGCGAAAACTACAAGCCGCCTTACGGCGCGCGCCTGAAGATCAAGGACGGCGACAAGGTGAAGCGTGGCCAGCGTCTGGCCGATTGGGACCCCTACACCACCCCGATCATCACCGAAGTGGCCGGCAAGATCCGTGCGGAAGACCTGGTGGACGGCTTCTCCGTCCGCGAGGAAACCGACGAAGCCACCGGTATCGCGCAGCGCGTGATCGCCGACTGGCGGACCTCGGCCCGCGCCGCCGACCTGCGCCCCGCCATGGGCGTTCTGGCCGAGGACGGTTCCTATGTCCGCCTCGCCAACGGCGGTGAGGCTCGCTACCTGATGTCGGTCGGGGCCATTCTGTCCGTCGGTGACGGCGACATGGTCAAGCCGGGCGAGGTCATCGCGCGGATCCCCACCGAAGGCGCCAAGACCCGCGACATCACCGGCGGTCTGCCGCGCGTCGCCGAACTCTTCGAAGCCCGCCGTCCCAAGGACTGCGCGGTCATCGCGGAAATGGACGGTCGCGTCGAATTCGGCAAGGATTACAAGAACAAGCGCCGCATCAAGATCACCCCGGAAATCGACGCTGACGGTAACCAGGGCGAGCCGGTCGAGTTCCTGATCCCCAAGGGCAAGCACATCGCGGTGCACGATGGCGACTTCATCGCGCGCGGCGAATACATCATCGACGGCAACCCGGATCCGCACGACATCCTGCGCATCCTGGGCGTCGAGGCCCTGGCCAACTTCCTGGTCGACGAAATTCAGGAAGTTTACCGACTGCAAGGCGTGCCGATCAACGACAAGCACATCGAGACGATCGTTCGTCAGATGCTGCAGAAGGTCGAGATCCTCGAGCCGGGCGATACGGGTCTGATCAAGGGCGATCACCTGGACAAGCCCGAGTTCTACATCGAGCAGGACCGCGCGGTTTCGCGTGGCGGCCGTCCGGCCACCACCCAGCCCGTGCTGCTCGGCATCACCAAGGCCTCGCTGCAGACCAAGAGCTTCATCTCGGCCGCGTCGTTCCAGGAAACGACCCGCGTCCTGACCGAAGCCTCGGTGCACGGCAAGACCGACACCCTGGAAGGCCTGAAGGAAAACGTCATCGTGGGTCGCCTGATCCCCGCCGGTACGGGTTCCTATCTGCGCAGCCTGCAGCGCGTCGCCGCCAAGCGCGACGAGCAGTTGGCCCAGCAGCGCGAAGATGCGATGGAGCCTCTGCCCGAGGCCATCGCTCTGGCCGACGCCGAATAGGCTTCGACCTGACGAACTGAACGGAAAGGCCCGGGAGCGATCCCGGGCCTTTTCTTTTGCCCAACGCCTTGGCTGGTCATGAGACCCAAAGTGCGGGTTTCCCGGGCGGATCCGGCGGCAAAAGGTCGCAAAGCGTCGAGGAATTCGAGCTAGATCAAGATTTTAAGCCTTGGTTTACGCGCGTTAGGCATGTGGAAAAGCTCAACCCCTTCCCACGGATGCCATGCGCTCGGACATTTCCACCAAGGTCAGTCTGACCATCGCCGCAGCTTTCCTGGTCCTGACCGTTGCGGTCCTGGCCATCGTCGCCAGCGGTTCGCTCGGCTTCGCCAAGCAGCAGGCCGCCGCCCAGCAGGAAGCCAGCATGCGGGTGGCGTGGGACGTCATCGGCCAGCGCGGCGCGATCTTCCGCCGGGAGGCTGACCAGCTGATGGTGGGCGACAAGGTTCTGAACGGCGACTTCGACGGCGTCGACAGGGTCAAGGCTCTGGTCGGCGGCACGGCCACGGTGTTCATGGGCGATACCCGCATCACCACCAATGTCACCAAGCCCGATGGCAGCCGAGCGGTCGGCACCCCCCTGGCCAAGGGCAAGGTCCATGACGCCGTCCTGGGTCGGGGCGAGTCCTATCGCGGCGAGGCCAAGATCCTGGGCCGGCCCTTCTTCGTCGCCTATGATCCGATCAAGGACACCAGCGGTCAGGTGATCGGCATCCTGTATGTCGGCGTGCCCCAGGCCGACTTCTTCCAACCGGTCTACAAGCAGCTGGGTTTCCTGGCGGCAGCCTGCCTGCTGCTGGGCGCCGCCGGCGCCACGGCCTCGGTGCTGATGGTGCGTGGTCAACTGAAGCCGCTGTCGACCCTGCGCGACGCCATGGGCAAGGTGATGGCCGGCGACCTGACCGTCAGTCTGCCCTTCGCCGGCCGCCGCGACGACATTGGCCTGATGGCCGACGCGGTCCACGCCTTCCGCGACGACGCCCGGGAAAAGCAGACCATTCAGGCCCAGGCCGAGGCTCGCGACGGTGTCGAACAGGCCGACCGCCTGGCCGCCCGGGATCGCGACGCCCGCCAGGCCGCAGCCCAGAACAGCGTGGTCACCAGCCTGGCCGAAGGGCTGCGGCTCCTGTCCGACGGCGACCTGACGGTGCGCATCGAGACGGCTTTCGCGGCCGACTATGAAGGCCTGCGGGCCGACTTCAACCAGACCGTGGGCCGTCTGCAGGACGCCATGGGCGCCGTGATCGACGCGGTGGGCGGCCTCCACGCCGGGGCCGGCGGCATCGCCTCGGAGGCCGGCGACCTGTCTCGCCGCACTGAGCAGCAGGCCGCCAGCCTGGAAGAGACCGCCGCCGCCCTCGACGAGATCACCGCCACGGTCAAGCGCACCGCCGACGGCGCGCGCGGGGCCCGCGAGGCCGTACGCGAGGCCCAGGCCGAAGCCGACCGCTCGCGCCAGGTCGTGAGCGAGACCATCGATGCGATCAACGGGGTGGAGGCCTCGGCCGCCCAGGTGGCCCAGATCATCGGCGTGATCGACGAGATCGCCTTCCAGACCAATCTGCTGGCCCTGAACGCCGGGGTCGAGGCGGCGCGAGCCGGCGAGGCCGGTCGCGGCTTCGCGGTCGTGGCCCAGGAAGTGCGGGCGCTGGCCCAGCGCTCGGCCGACGCGGCCAAGCAGATCAAGACCCATATCGGCGACTCCACCCGTCAGGTCGAGGCGGGGGTGAAGCTGGTCGGCCGCACGGGCGAGGCGCTGCAGAAGATCGCAGCCCAGGTCGCGGCCATCGACGGCAGCGTTTCCGAGATCGCCGCCAGCGCCCAGGAACAGGCCGCCGGCCTCAGCGAGGTCAACACCGCCGTCAACCAGATGGACCAGGGCACGCAGCAGAACGCCGCCATGGTCAACCGCTCGGCTGACGCCAGCCGCGATCTGGTCACCCAGGCCGATAGCCTGGCGGGCCTGGTCGGCCGCTTCAAGGTGGACGCCCACTCGGCATCCCCGCGCCGCGTCGCCTAGACGCCCTTCAACGCTGTTCTGACTCCCGTCGGGCCTTGGCGCGCTCGGCCTCTATCTGCTTGGCCTTGCCCAGCAGATAGAGCTCCTGGCCGCGTGCGTCGCGGGGCCGGCCCAGCCCGTCCTGCTCGAGACCGCCGACGAAGGGGATGTCCTTGGCCCTGCCCGAGCCGTCGCGGCTACGATGATCCACGCCCACGCCCATGGGGCTTTCCCTGTAGGCGCGATTGGCTTCCTGGGCGAGCGACTGCTGACGGAAGTCGATCGCCGCCCCGGCGCTGACCGGTGCGTTGGCATAGACCGGAGCGTTGCGCGCCGCCGCCCCCCAGCGCTCCTGACATGTCTCGATCTCCCGCCTGTTCAGCCCGACCGCGCGGCCATTGGCGCAGCCCACGCCGCTGCCGCGCAGGGCGGCGCGCAGATCGCCCCTGGGGCCTTCGGGCAGGGGGGCGGGATGCAGGGCCGTGCCGCGTCGCGGCGCGGCCGGCAGGCCCGGAACCATCAGCGGCGCCACGGGCGAGGAGAAGACCGCGCGGGGCGTTCGCGCCTGGATCTGCCCGGGCGCGCTGGCGGGCGGGGCGTCGGCCTGGACTTCCGGCGTCCGGTCGATCCGTTCCAGGGTCACCGTCAGGGCGTCTTCGTCGTTGGAATGGTCAGGAAAGGCCTCGATCCGGGGAAAGGCCAACAAGGCCAGCACAAGTCCGTGGGCGGCGAGGGAGCCGGCCAGAACAGCGCTCGGTCTGATTGGGTTGGAGCGCGCCGTTGGCAAGGTCACAGATCATTCGACAAAAGGGGTACAACGCCCGCAGCCTCGCCATCGGAAGTGGCGAAAGCGTGGCCTTTAAGGCCTCGTTAACCGACGCAATCACCGGCGTTGACGCGGATCGACTTCGCGAGTAAATACCGCGCTCTTTCGAGGTGGGCCCTGCGCCCGTCCTGATAAGCGCCCGTCCCCTACCGACGGATAGCCCGCCGGAACGCTTTCCGCGTCCCGGCGAGTTTCGTGTTTATCGGGTCTCCATCTGGAGCCTTGCAAGCCGGAATACATGACTAGGACCCGAAGCGCCTCGGCCGACAGGCACACGCTTCCATCAGAGCAGAGACTTAATGCCT
Organism: Caulobacter sp. ErkDOM-E; assembly: GCF_048541895.1. Lineage (GTDB taxonomy): Bacteria > Pseudomonadota > Alphaproteobacteria > Caulobacterales > Caulobacteraceae > Caulobacter. Next base: position 783,179 of record NZ_CP183331.1, read on the forward strand.
ACCGTCAACCAGCTCATCCGTAAGCCGCGCCAGCCTAAGCCGGTCCGGAACAAGGTGCCCGCCCTCAAGGGCTGCCCGCAACGCCGTGGTGTTTGCACCCGCGTCTATACGACGACCCCGAAGAAGCCCAACTCGGCTCTGCGTAAGGTCGCCAAGGTCCGTCTGACCACCGGCATCGAAGCCGTTTGCTATATCCCGGGCGAAGGCCACAACCTGCAGGAGCACTCGGTGGTGCTTATCCGCGGCGGCCGCGTCAAGGATTTGCCCGGCGTCCGTTATCACATCCTGCGCGGCGTCCTCGACACCCAAGGTGTCAAGGATCGTAAGCAGCGTCGTTCGCTCTACGGCGCCAAGCGTCCGAAGTAAGGAAAAAGAAGCATGTCACGCCGCCGTCGCGCCGAGAAACGCCAAGTTCTGCCGGACCCGAAGTTCGGAGACCTGGTGGTCACCAAATTCATGAACTACGTGATGTACGAGGGCAAAAAAGCCGTCGCCGAAAACATCATCTATGGTGCTTTCGACATCATCGAGACCAAGCGCAAGGACCAGGGTCCCCTGGAAACCTTCCACTCCGCTCTGGACAACGTCGCCCCGGCGATCGAAGTCCGGTCGCGTCGCGTTGGCGGCGCCACCTATCAGGTGCCCGTGGAAGTCCGTCCGGACCGTCGTCGCGCCCTGGCCATCCGCTGGCTGGTGACCGCTGCGCGCAAGCGCGGCGAGAACACCATGACCGAGAAGCTGGCCGGTGAACTGCTCGACGCTTCCAACAACCGCGGCACCGCGGTGAAGAAGCGCGAAGACACCCACAAGATGGCTGAAGCCAACCGGGCGTTCTCGCACTACCGCTGGTAACCTTTCTTACCAGCACTCTTTCAGGCGCGGGCGGTTTGCGATAAACCGCCCGCGCCGCACGTTTAAATGTCCCTGCCTCACAGCAGCGCTACGCAGAGCTCCATCATGGCCCGCCAGCATAAAATCGAAGACTACCGTAACTTCGGCATCATGGCGCACATCGACGCCGGGAAGACGACGACGACCGAGCGGATCCTGTATTACACGGGCAAGTCGCACAAGATCGGCGAAGTCCACGACGGCGCCGCGACCATGGACTGGATGGACCAGGAGCAAGAGCGCGGCATCACGATCACGTCCGCCGCGACGACCGCTTTCTGGAAAGAAAAGCGCCTCAACATCATCGACACCCCCGGCCACGTCGACTTCACCATCGAAGTCGAGCGCTCGCTGCGCGTGCTGGATGGCGCCGTCACCGTTCTGGACGGTAACGCCGGTGTTGAGCCCCAGACCGAAACCGTCTGGCGCCAGGCCGACAAGTACAACGTTCCGCGTATCGTGTTCGTCAACAAGATGGACAAGATCGGCGCCGACTTCGACAAGTCGGTCGAGTCGATCCGCGACCGCCTGGGCGCCAAGGCCGTTCCGATCCAGTTCCCGATCGGCTCGGAAAACACCCTCAGCGGCCTGGTTGACCTGGTCCGCATGAAGGCCGTCGTCTGGGACAATGACGCCCTGGGCGCCAACTTCCGCGACGAAGAAATTCCCGCCGATCTGATGGACAAGGCCGTCGAGGCCCGCGCCTATCTGGTCGAATGCGCCGTCGAAATGGACGACGAAGCGATGGAAGCCTATCTGGGCGGCGAAGAGCCCTCGGAAGCGACCATCAAGAACTGCATCCGCAAGGCTGTGCTGAGCGGCGCGTTCTATCCGATCCTCTGCGGCTCGGCCTTCAAGAACAAGGGCGTTCAGACCCTGCTGGACGCCGTCGTCGACTACCTGCCGTCGCCGCTGGACATCCCGCCGACCAAGGGCATCGACTTCAAGACCGAAGAAGAAATTGTGCGTCGGGCTTCGGACGAGGAGCCGCTGTCGGTTCTGGCGTTCAAGATCATGGACGACCCCTTCGTTGGTTCGCTGACCTTCTGCCGCATCTATTCGGGCAAGCTGGAAACCGGCATGGGCCTGCTCAACGCCACGCGCGACAAGCGCGAGCGCGTTGGCCGCATGCTGCTGATGCACTCCAACAACCGCGAAGACATCAAGGAAGCCTTCGCCGGCGACATCGTCGCTCTGGCTGGCCTCAAGGACACCCGCACCGGCGATACCCTGTGCGATCCGCTGAAGTCCCCGGTGATCCTGGAGCGCATGATCTTCCCGGCGCCCGTAATCGAAATCGCTGTCGAGCCCAAGTCGAAGGCCGACCAGGAGAAGCTGGGCGTCGCCCTGCAGAAGCTGGCCGCCGAAGATCCGTCCTTCACCGTCTCGACCGACTTCGAAAGTGGCCAGACGATCCTGAAGGGCATGGGCGAGCTGCACCTGGACATCAAGATCGACATCCTCAAGCGGACCTACAAGGTCGAAGCCAACATCGGCGCGCCGCAGGTTGCCTATCGCGAAAGCCTGGGTAAGACGGTCGACATCGACTACACCCACAAGAAGCAGACCGGCGGTACGGGCCAGTTCGCCCGCGTCATGATCACCTTCGAACCCGGCGAGCCCGGTTCGGGCTTCGTGTTCGAAAACTCGATCGTCGGCGGCGCGGTGCCCAAGGAATACATCCCGGGCGTCGAAAAGGGTCTGAACTCCGTTAAGGACAACGGCCTGCTGGCCGGCTTCCCGCTGATCGATTTCAAGGCCACCCTGACGGACGGCAAGTACCACGACGTCGACTCCAGCGTGCTGGCGTTCGAAATCGCGTCGCGCGCCGCCTTCAAGGAGCTGCGCGAAAAGGGCGCTCCCAAGCTGCTCGAGCCGATCATGGCCGTCGAAGTCGTGACCCCGGAAGAGTATCTGGGTTCGGTCATCGGCGACCTGAACAGCCGTCGCGGCATGATCCAGGGTCAAGACATGCGCGGCAACGCCACGGTGGTTAACGCCTTCGTGCCGCTGGCCAACATGTTCGGCTACGTGAACACCCTGCGGGGCATGTCGCAAGGCCGCGCCCAGTTCACCATGCAATACGATCACTACGAGCCGGTGCCGCAACACGTCGCCGACGAAGTGATCAAGAAGTACGCGTAGTTTTTTCCCTCGGGAAAAGCCTGCACGAAGGAAGCAGAGAGGGCTCCGTTAGGGGCCCTCTCAACAAGAACCCCAGAAATTCCCATTAATTTGAGGCCCCTCTGGGGTCCTAAGGTAGAGAAAAATGGCCAAGGAAAAGTTCGAACGTAACAAGCCGCACTGCAACATCGGCACCATTGGTCACGTTGACCATGGCAAGACGACGCTGACGGCTGCGATCACCATCACGCTGGCCAAGACCGGCGGCGGCAAGGCGATGAACTACGCCGACATCGACGCTGCGCCCGAAGAAAAGGCCCGCGGCATCACGATCAACACCGCGCACGTGGAATATGAGACGGCCAACCGTCACTATGCCCACGTCGACTGCCCCGGCCACGCCGACTATGTGAAGAACATGATCACCGGCGCCGCGCAGATGGACGGCGCGATCCTGGTGGTTTCGGCCGCCGACGGCCCGATGCCCCAGACCCGCGAGCACATCCTGCTGGCCCGTCAGGTCGGCGTGCCCGCCCTGGTCGTCTACATGAACAAGGTCGACCTGGTCGACGACGAAGAGCTGCTCGAGCTGGTCGAGATGGAAGTGCGCGAGCTGCTTTCGTCGTATGACTTCCCGGGCGACGACATTCCGATCACCAAGGGCTCGGCCAAGGTCGCCATCGACGGTGGCAACCCCAAGATCGGCGAAGAGTCGATCCTGGCGCTGATGCAGACGGTTGACGACTACATCCCGCAGCCGGCGCGTCCGCTGGACCTGCCGTTCCTGATGCCGGTCGAAGACGTGTTCTCGATCTCGGGCCGCGGCACGGTTGTGACCGGCCGTATCGAAAAGGGTATCGTCAAGGTCGGCGAAGAAGTCGAAATCGTCGGCATCCGTCCGGTTCAGAAGACGACCTGCACGGGCGTCGAAATGTTCCGCAAGCTGCTGGACCAGGGCCAAGCTGGCGACAACGTCGGCGTTCTGCTGCGCGGCACCAAGCGCGAAGACGTCGAGCGCGGCCAAGTGCTGTGCAAGCCGGGTTCGATCACCCCGCACACCAAGTTCGTTGCTGAGGCCTATATCCTCAACAAGGAAGAAGGCGGCCGTCACACCCCGTTCTTCACCAACTATCGCCCGCAGTTCTACTTCCGCACGACGGACGTCACCGGGATCATCAAGCTGCGCGAAGGCGTGGAAATGATCATGCCGGGCGACAACGCCGAGCTGGACGTCGAGCTGATCACCCCGATCGCCATGGACCAGGGCCTGCGCTTCGCCATTCGCGAAGGCGGCCGCACGGTCGGCGCCGGCGTGGTTGCCAAGATCGTCGAGTAGTCTCGACTTTCTAGCCACGGCTAACGACTGCGAAGGCCCCGGCGGAAACGCCGGGGCCTTTTGCTTTGGGTGCGTTGGATCGCGTGACGCCAAGCGGTTATGTCGGCGACCGGCTTGACGTTTGCCAGTAGCGGCGTCACGTCAATATCTGGTGGGGGACTTGATGATGGGCTGGCAAAGCATCCGCACCGCGCCGCTGTTCGGCTACGGGATCGCGGCGGTCGCGGCGTTGGCGGCCTTTTGCCTGCGCCTGCTGCTCGACGGCTGGTTTCCGCCCGGCTTTCCCTATGTGACCTTTTTTCCCGCCGTGGTGATCACGGCCTATTTCGCCGGGGCCAGGCCGGCGATCCTCTGCGCTGTCCTGTCGATGTTTGGCGCGGGCTACTTCTTCGTCCCGGCCTATAACGGTTTCCACATCAACGTGGCGACCGGGGTCGCGCTGTTCTTCTATGTCTTCGTGGTGGCGGTCGACATCTTCTTCATCGACGGCATGCGTGGCGCGATGCGGCAGCTGGCGGCCGAGCGCGAACGCTATGAGCGGCTGGCCGAGAACCGCGACCTGCTCTATCGCGAACTGCATCACCGGGTGAGCAACAACATCCAGGTCGTGGGGGCGCTGCTGCGCCTGCAGGCGGGCGGGGTCAGCGACGGCGAGGCCCAGCGGGCCCTGACCGAGGCCGGCGGCCGGATCGAGACGATCGCCCGGATCCAGCGCGAACTGCACAATCAGGTCGGCGATCCGTCTCCCTTCCGCGACTTCGCGCGAAGCCTTCTGGCCGACGCCAACGCGGCGGCCGGCAGTCCCGCCGAGGTGTCGCTGGACGGCGGCGAGGCGCCCCTGCACCCCGATCAGGCCACCCCCGTGACCCTGGTGCTGCTGGAAAGCTTCAACAACGCCATCGAACACGGCTTCAAGGGCGGCGCGGGCCAGGTGCTGGTCAGCCTCGACCAGAGCGGTGACGAGCACGTGCTGATCGTGCGCGACAATGGCGCCGGACCGCCGCCCGGCTTTGATCCCCGCAACTCCGCCAGTCTTGGCCTGAGGATCGTCCGGTCTATGGCCGGTCAGCTTGGCGGCGTCTTCGATCTGACCCGCCAGGACGGCTGGACCGTCTGTCGCCTGACCTATCGGCCCAAGGCGCTAGAGTTCTAGGCGCCGGGCCTTGCCGCTCGCGGCGCGCCCGGCTCTAATCTCCCCGACGTCTGATCTGGGGGAACGGCATGACCATCACATCCAAGCGCTCTGGCCTTGTCCAGGATCGCCGCACGCTGCTGACAGGGGCGGCCGCTCTCACCCTGTTCACGCCGGGCCTGACCTTCGCCGCCAGCGGGGATCTGGCCGCCGTCCGCAAGGCCGCGGAGATCGGCTTCGACGCTTCGGTCAAGCGCATCCAGGACTGGATCGCCCTGCCGTCCATCGCCGCGGAGGACCGCGACATGGACAAGGGCGCCGACTACATGATGGCCTTGGCCCGCGACGCCGGCTTCCAGCAGGTCGAGAAGGTGCCCACTGACGGCTATCCCGGAGTGTTCGCCACCCTGGACGTCGGCGCCAAGCGCTGGATGGGCATCTACTTCATGTACGATGTGAAGCAGTTCGACCCCGCCGAATGGAGTTCGCCGCCGCTGGAGGCGCGGATCGTCGACAAGCCGGGCTTTGGCAAGGTCATCGTCGGCCGCGGGGCCGTCAACCAGAAGGGGCCGGAGGCGGCGTTCCTGGCGGCGCTTCATGCCCTGCGCGCGGCCGGCCGCAAGTCGCCGGTCAATCTGGTGCTGGTCTGCGAGGGCGAAGAAGAGATCGGCAGTCCCCACTTCCACCAGATCGTCGCCCGGCCGCACATCCTGGCGGCGCTGAAGCGCTGCGAGGGCGTGGTCATTCCCGCGGGCTGGCAGAGCCCCAGCAATGGCGGCGTCAGCGTCAATCTGGGCGCCAAGGGGGTGGTTGAGTTCGAACTGGTGGCCAGCGGCGCCAAATGGGGGAGGGGGCCGAAGACCGATATCCATTCCAGTGAGAAGGCCCGGGTCGACAGCCCCGCCTGGCGTCTGGTCCAGGCCCTGGCCACCCTGGTCACCTCGGATGGCAACACCCCGGCGATCGACGGCTATTTCGAGAAGGTGCGGCCGCTGACCGCGCGCGAACGCGAGCTGATCGCCCTGGCGGCCCAGCGGATGAGCGAGGCCGACGCCAAGCGGTCGCTGGGCGTGGATCGCTGGATCGACGATCTGCCGTGGGAAAAGGCCCTGGAGCGCCTGGCCTCGCAGCCGACCGTCAATATCGAGGGGCTGGTCTCGGGCTATACCGGCCCGGGCGGCAAGACCGTGCTGCCGGGGCGCGCCGTCGCCAAGATCGACCTGCGCCTGGTGCCCAACATGACCATGGCCGACTGCGTGGCCAAGCTGCGCGCCCATCTGGACAAGCGCGGCTTCCAGGACATCGAGGTCAATGTCAGCGGCGGCTATGATCCCACCGAGACCGACGAGAACAGCCGCCTGATCCGCGCCGAGCTCAACACCTACAAGCGCCTGGGCGTCGAGACCTCGGTCTATCCGCGACTGGCCGGGTCATGGCCGGGCGCGGTCTTCACCTCGGCTCCGGTCGGTTTGCCGGCCGGGCAGTTCGGCCTGGGTCACGGCAGCGGAGCCCACGCGCCCAACGAGTACTACGTGATCGAGTCCTCCAATCCCAAGGTCGAGGGACTGGTCGGCGCCACCATGGGCTATGTCGATTTCCTGTACGAGATCGCCGCGATCCGCTGAGGCGCCGGCCTGAAAAGGGCCCCGGTTCGCACCGGGGCCCCGGGTTCTAGAGCCGGTCGGCGGGCGCCCCGTCAGGTGTCGCCGTGACCGGCGCTTCGCGAGGGGTGGTCCAGCGGGCCAGCTTGGGCTTCAGCCAGTTCTCGAAGTCGTCGATGATCTCATAGACCACCGGCACCAGCACCAGCGACAGGACCGTCGAGGTGATGAGGCCGCCGATCACCGCCACGGCCATGGGCTGACGGAATTCGGCGCCCTTGCCGATGCCAAGAGCGGTGGGCAGCATGCCGGCCATCATCGCCAGGGTGGTCATGATGATCGGACGCGCGCGTTCGCGACAGGCTTCGAGGATGGCGTCGCGCTGAGGCTTGCCGGCCCGTTCCTCCTCGATGGCGTAGTCGACCAGCAGGATCGAGTTCTTGGCGGCCAGGCCCATCAGCATCAGCAGGCCGATCAGCGACGGGATCGACATGCTCATGCCGCAGACCAGCAGGCCTGCAAAGGCGCCGCCGATGGCCAGCGGCAGGGCCGACATGATGGTGATCGGCTTGAAGAAGCTGCCAAACAGCAGGGCCATGACGCCGAACACCAGGAAGATGGCCGAGAGCAGGGCGATGGCGAAGCCGCCGAACAGCTCGCCCATCGCCTCCTCGGTGCCGCCCGTGGCCTTCTCGACCCCGGCGGGCAGGTTCTTCATGATCGGCAGGTTGTCGACCTCGACGGTAGCCGAGCCCAGCACGACGCCGGGCTGCAGATCCGCCTCGGTGGTCAGCTGGCGCTTGCGGCCATAGCGCTCGATCTTGGCGGGACCGGCCTGGAACTCGACATCGGCCACGGCGTCCAGGCGCGTATAGCCCCCGGACGCGGTCGGCAGCTGCAGAGCCTTGATCTGGGCCAGGTCGCCGCGAATGTTGTCGGGCAGGCGCACCCGGATCGGCAGGCGGCGCTCGCCGTCGGTCAGCTTGGCGACATTGGCGTCGATGTCGCCCACCGTGGCCACGCGGGCGACGGCGGCGATGTCGGCGGCCGAGACGCCCAGACGGGCCGCTTCATCGGTGCGCGGGCGGATGACGATCTCCGGACCGCTGGGCGGCGAGGCCGGGCGCGGGTCGGCGATGGTCTTCAAGCCGCGCATCTGGCGTTCCAGCGCCAGGGCGGCGCGTTCCAGCGCCGTGCCGTCTTCGCTGGTCAGGATGGTGGAGACCTCGGCCGAGCCGTCATCGCTGAGCAGATTGACCCGAACGTCAGGCAGATCCAGCAGCTTGTCGCGCATCAGGGCCTTGATCTCGGGGACCCGCAGCTCGCGCTCGTCATGCAGCACGATGGTCACCGTGCCGTCGCGCAGGTCGCTGCCGCCGGAGCCTCCGCCGGGACCGCTGGCGGCGATCACCGACCCGACCTGGGCGAAGACGTGGGCTGTCTCGGGGCGCGCCTTGAACAGCTTGGTGATCGACTGTACGGCGCGGTCCATGTCGGCCGCCGTGGCGCCCGGCGGGCCCTGGACCTTGAGGTAGTAGTAGTTGTTGTTGGCCGGCGGCTGGAATCCGGCCGGCAGGTTGCTGGCCATGAAGATCGAGAAGGCGAAGATCACGCCGCCGATGACGCAGGCGACGATCCGGTGGTCCAGCGCCCATTCCAGCACGTTGCGGTACAGGCCCTTGAACGGCTTGCGCGGGTGCGGGTTGGTAGCCGGCTTGAGGAAGTAGGCGGCCAGCAGCGGCGTCAGCAGACGCGCCACGACCAGCGAGAACAGCACCGCCACCGCGACGGTCAGGCCAAACTCCCGGAAGAACTGACCGGGAATGCCGGGCATGAAGGCCACCGGCGCGAACACCGCCACGATGGTGAAGGTGGTGGCCACGACCGCGAGCCCGATCGCGTCTGCGCCGACCATGGCCGCCGCATAGGGACGCTCGCCGGCGGCGATGCGTTTTTCGATATTCTCGATCTCGACGATGGCGTCATCGACCAGAATGCCGATCACCAGGGTCAGGCCCAGCAGGGTCACGACATTGAGCGAAAAGCCCATGATCGCCATGAAGATGAAGGTCGGGATCAACGACATCGGCATGGCGATGGCGGTGATCAGGGTGGCGCGCCATTCGCGCAGGAACAGAAACACCACCAGAGCGGCCAGCAGCATGCCTTCGAGCAGGGTGGTCCGTGTGGCCTCGAAGCTGGCGCGGGTGTCGTCGACGATCGAATAGATCTTGGTGAAGGTGACGTCCGGGTGGGCCTCGACCAGCTTTTCGATGGCGATCTTGATGCCGTCCTCGACGCGCACGTCGCTGGCGTCCTTGGTCTTGCTGACCTGGAAGGCCACCACGGGGCGGCCGTCGAGGCGTGCGAAGGAGCGCGCTTCGCCGGCGCCGTCGCCGACCTCGGCCACGTCGGTCAGGCGCACGAAACGCCCGCCACTGGTGGGTATGGTCACGGCCCGCAGTTGCTCGACAGTGCGGGCTGCGGCCAGCACGCGGACGGTCTGTTCGCGGGCGCCGATCGCCAGTCGTCCGCCCGGGGCGTCGACGCTGAAACTGGCCAGGGCCGCGTTGAGCTGCGGCGCGGTCAGGCCAGCGGCGGCCATGCGGTCGGGATCGATGACGATGTTGATCTCGCGATCGACGCCACCGACCCGGGCGACCTGGGCGACGCCCTTTTCGCCCTGCAGGCTGCGGCTGATGGTGTCGTCCACGAACCAGGACAACTCGCTGATCGTCATGGACGGCGAAGACACCGCGTAGGTGATGATCGGCAGCGAATCCAGGTCGACACGCTGGACGATCGGCTCGTCGATCTCGCGCGGCAGCAGGGCGCGCGACTGGTCGATCTTGGAGCGCACCTCGTCTGTGGCCTTCTGCAGGTCCTCGCCGATCTCGAACTCGATCGAGGTGGTCGAGACGCCCTGCACGACCGAGGAGCGGATGCTCTTGACGTTGGAGATGCCGGCCAGGGCGTCTTCGACCTGGCGGGTGATCTGGGTTTCCATCTCGCCGGCGGCCGCGCCGCTCTGGGTGATGGTCACCGCCACCAGTGGGAACGAGACGTTGGGATACTGCTTGATGGGCAGCATCATGTAGCTGGCGACGCCCGCCAGGATCAGGGCGATGAACAGGACCGCGACCGGGATCGGGTTCTTAATCGACCAGGCGGATATGCGGACGTTGGCCATCAGCGAGCGGCCTTGCCATTGGCGTCGGTCGGCTTGACCAGATCGCCGTCGAGGGTGAAGGCCGAGCCGCCCAGCAGCACGCGGGAGCCGACCGGCGGGCCGTCAAGCAGTTCCACCCAGCCGCCGCCGCGTTGACCGGTGCGGACGGGCGCTTGGCGCGCGCGGTTGGAGGCGTCGACGGTCACCAGGGACGAGCCCTCGGCGTCATAGCGGATGGCGGTTTCGGGCGCGGCCTTCACCTTTCGGCCCGAGGCGGCGAAGATGGCGCGGCCAAAGCCGCCGGGGCGCAGGCCGGCATCGGTGGGCAGGCGCAGCCGCACCTTGCCCAGGCGAGTCGCCGCGTCGATCCGCGGACTGATCAGGCGCACGGCGCCGGACACCGAGCGGCCGTCGGGCAGCATGACCTGGGCCGACTGGCCGACCGCGAGGGACGACAGCTGGGCGTCGCCGACCTCGGCGTCCAGCTCGACCAGGCCGTCGCGGGCGATGCGGAACCAGGGCATGGTGGCCCCGCCCGAGATCTCGCCGGGGCGCACGGTGCGTTCCAGAACCCGACCGCCGACCGGCGCGGTGATGGTCATGCGGCTCGAGCGCGTGCGCAGTTCGGCCAGGGCCGCTTCCTGGGCCTTGGCGGCGTAGCGGCGGCTTTCGATCTGTTCCTGGCTGAGGACGCCCTGGCCGTCGAGGCCGGCGACGCGCGCGGCCTCGGCCTGGGCCTGGGCGGTCAGCGCCGCCTGCTGGGCGATCTGGGCGCGCAGCAGGGTGTCGTCCAGCTGGACCAGCGGCTGGCCGGCGCGGACATAGGCCCCTTCCTCGACATAGACCCGGGCGACGCGGTAGCCGGCCAGTTCCGAGCCGACGGCGGCTTCCTCGCGCGGGACCAGCTGGCCGGAGGCTTCGAACCCGGCGCCCAGCGGGCGGCTTTCGACGCGGCCGACGGTGACGGCGCGGGCCCCCTGGTTCACGGCCGTGGCGGCGGCGGGTTCGTCCTTCTTGCCGCCGCAGGCGGCGAGGCCCACCGTTGTTGCAAGGAGGGCTGTCGTCAGGAGCAGGGCGGCGATCAGGGGGCGGTTCATCGGGGAGGATCTCATCGCGAAGAGGCTTTTTCGGGAACAGCTTGGGGCGACCAGCCGCCGCCAAGCGCCTTGTAGGACTGGACGGCGCGCTGCAGGGCCTGGCCCCGCGCGCCGCTGAGAGCGGTGCGGGCGGCGCGCCAGGACTGTTCGGTCTGCAGGGCCGATGTCAGGTCGGTCAGACCCGCAGCGTAGCCGCGGCGGCTGGATTCGTAGGCCGTGGCCGCGCGACGCTCGCCGGCGCTGAGCAGGGCGACCCGGCGCTGGTCGGCCGACAGCTGGAGCAGGGCGCCCTCGGCCTCGCCGAACGCGGCCTGCACCGACCTTTCGTAGGTGATGGCGGCCTGTTCGGTGCGCGCATCCTGGGCGTCGATATCGGCCAGCAGCTTGGGGATGTTCAGCACGGGGATCGACAGGTCCAGGCCGATCGACCACGCCGAGCTGGTGGTCGAGGAGGTGGCTCCCGGCGTCAGGAAGCTGGGCGAGACCGCCTTGCTCAGGCCAATGCCCGGAGCCAGGGTGAAGGTCGGGAACATCGCCAGCTCGTTGACCTTGAGATTGGCCGAGGCCGAGGCCAGCCGGGCCTGGGCCTCGCGCACGTCGGGGCGGCGGGCCAGCAGGGTTCCGGGGACGGCGGCGGGCGCGGGCGGCGCATCGGCCAGTGCAGCGGGGATCTGCAGGCTGTCCAAGGGGTCGATTCCGCGCCCGACCAGGATCAGCAGGCTGCGGCGGGCGACCTGAAGCTCGGCCTCCAGGCTGGCGACCTGGGCCTCGGACTGGGCCAGATCAGCGGCGGCGCGGTCGGCGTCGGAGCTCGGCGAAAGTCCGCGCGTGGCGCGTGCTCCGGCCAGATCGGCTAGCGACCGGGCGATGCGGGCGCTCTCGCGAGCGTCTTCCAGCTGCACGGCCAGGACGCGGGCCTGAAAATAGGACTGGGCGACATTGGCGGCCAGGGCGGCGCGCGCGCCTTCATAGGCAAAGCGATTGGCGGCCAGGTCATTGTTGACCACACCCATGGCGGCGCGGCGACGGCCGATCAGGTCCAGCTCCCAGCTGACGTCGAAACCGGCGCGATAGTTTTCGCTGTCGCCGCTCTGGGTAAAGCCGACCGGACCGCTCTGGTCGACGATATCGGTGCTGGTGCGACTGGCTGAGCCGGTCAGCGGCGTGGAAGGAATATAGAGCTGCCGCACCTGGCCCCGGCGCACGGCGCGCGCCTCGTCCAGACGTGCCGCCGCCAGGCGGGCGTCCTGGCTCTGCTCCAGGGCGGCGTCCACCAGCTGGGTCAGGGCCGGATCGTTGAACACCGTCCACCAGCGGTCCAGCGTCTGGTCGGGCAGGGGAGCCCCGGCCAGGACCTCATAGGCGGCGGGCAAGCGGGTCTCGGCTGTGTGGCGTGGGGCGGTCGCGCAAGCAGTCAAGGCCAGCCCCGTCAGGGCCAAGGCCAGAGCCGACATGCTCGCACCCGTCCTTAGTCGCGGGCCGGTCTTGCTAGGATTCATCTGCCAGTACTCGGGCGCGCTAGAGAACAGTGGGGGAGGCGTCATCGGGTTCAGTCGGTTCGGGACACAGGGGCGGTGGCCCCGACGCTTTGAGGTAGATATCGACGACTTGGTCCAAAAAGGTCTCGATGACGCGGCGTTCGGCGGGCTCGAGGTCAGAGATCACGCCGCTCAGGGCGTCGAGCATCGGCGCCAGCAGCGCGAAGGCCCTTACTTCCGAAGCTTCCACGGGAACGACGAAGATTTTGCGACGATCGATGGTCTTTCGCTCGCGGGTGACATGGCCGGCCCGCTCAAGACGATCCACGATCTGGGTGGCGGCAGCGGTTGTCACCTTCAGCTGATTGGCGAGCTGGCTGGGCGTCAGGGTTCGCGCGTCGATCAACAGCTCCATCGCCGCCATGTCGGTGACGTTGACCCCCAGGGTCTCGCCGATCTTTTTCCCGATCTCGAGGTTCAGAAACGAGATCGCCTTCAGGCGCTGCATGATCGGGTCGTGCAGCCTGTCGGCATAGGCGCCGCGAGACGCGCATTCGGACGGTCCTGAATCGCCACTCATGTTTGGGGGTTATCATTAAGCAACTTAGCAATCAAGGCGCTTAGGGATGCGCCGTCCCCGGATCGGTTTGGCTTGATTGAGGCGGCTCGCGCGTTCGCGCGGCAGACAGACAGTTGCGTCGCTTGGAAACATACCGCATCATCGAAACAGGCGTTCGAATTCAGGTTCGAGTCCCGCCCCGCGTCGTTCTGCGGGGCAGTAGGCTAGCGTTTTCCGGTATCCGGCTCAGGGAGATCCCAGGCGTGTCGGTTAGGTGCGGTGCATCATCAGGTTTCGAAAATGCTGCGGCGCCAGATTTCGCCCTCGATGGCGTGATTTGGCCAGCGACCTGTCGTGCAAGGCGTCCAGACGACTGAGATCGACCACGGCCCCCTAGAAATAAGCGTCAAAAAAGCAAACGAGGGAGGGAAGCATAATGAAAAGAACCGTGTTCCTGCGCGGCGGCTCGTCACTGGCGTTGGCCATCGCCCTAAGCGCCGGGGCGGCTCACGCCCAGACCCGGCCTGACACCATGCCCACCGAGGTCGAGGAAGTCGTCGTCACCGGCTCGTTCATCCGTGGCACTCCCGAGGATGCCGCCCTCCCGGTCGATGTGATCGGCGCCGAAGAGCTGCAAAAGCGAGGCTCTCCCTCGACCGTCGAACTGCTCAAGGCCCTGTCGGTCTCCAGCGGGGTTCTGGGCGACACCAACCAGTTCGACAGCCGCGCCCAGGGGTCAGAAGGCTCCGGCTCGGTCAATCTTCGCGGTCTGGGCTCGCAGCGCACCCTCGTGCTGCTGAACGGTCGCCGCCTGGCGATCAACCCGTTCGGCGCCGCCGGCGCCGGCATCGTCGACACCAACATCATCCCCGCCGCCGCCATCGGCCGGCTGGAAGTGCTCAAGGATGGCGCGGCGGCGACCTATGGCTCTGACGCCATCGCCGGCGTCGTCAACTTCATCACCAAGAAGAACTTCAACGGGCTGGAAGTGGGCGCCGACTATCGGGTGATCGATGGTTCGGACGGCGACCACAGCCTCAACGCCACCTTCGGCAAGATCTGGGACAACGGCAACCTGCTGGTCAGCGCCGGCTGGCAGCACCGCTCCAAGCTCAGCGTCGCCGAGCGCAGCTGGGCCAACACGCCCTATCTGAACAATCCGGAAGCCGGTTGGTCAGCGGCGGGCAGCCCGTCGACCTTCATTCCCCTGGCCAGCACGACCAGCGGCATGCGCGACCCAGGCTGCGCCGGCCTCAGCGGCTTCCCAGGCTTCAGCGGCCTGACGCCGGTCTGCTACTGGCACTACACGCCGTTCGACAATCTGGTCGAGAAGTCTGACGCGATCCAGATCTATGGCGAGGTCAATGCCGACCTTTCCGACACGACCAGGTTCCATGTCGAGGTGCTGTACGCCCACACTGACGTGCCTGACTGGAACACCTCGCCGTCCTATGCGGCGCTGGCGGTTCCCACGGCCGAAGCTTCGCCCATTGCCGGGCGCTATATTGTGCCGGCCAGCAATCCGGGCCTGCAGGCCTTCATCGCATCCAACCCGACGGTTCAGCTGACCAATCTGGTCAACGGCACCCAGTTCACGGCGCCGGGATCGATTTTCGCCTTCGGCGCCATCAACGCCGCCAACCGCCCCTTCGGCATCGGCGGCAACCCGGCCTTCGGCTACGGCCCCTCGATCGGCTCACGCGCCTTCGACGCCTTCCGCGTCTCGGGCGACCTGAAGGGTGAGTTCGACAACGGCATCGGCTGGGAGATGGCGCTAACCTACTCTCAGGAAATCGGCATCCGCACGGGTTATGACACCCTGGTCAACCGCTATGCCCTGTCCCTGCAAGGCCTGGGCGGCCCGACCTGCGACAGCAACCCAAGCCTGCCCGGCATCCAGGGTACGGCCGGGGTCGGCGGTTGCATGTACTTCAACCCCTTCGCCAGCGCGATCCCCAGCAACGCCGTCACGGGCGCGGCCAATCCGGCCTACAACTCCGCTCTGGCGATCAACAAGGACCTCGCCAAGTGGTTCTTCCAGAAGCTGTCGACCAAGCAGTCCTCGCGGCTGTTCGTCGGTGAGGCGGTCCTGAACGGCAAGACCGGCATCAGCCTGGCCGGCGGCGACGTGGCCTGGGCGGCGGGCGTGCAGTACCGCCGCAGCTACTTCAAGGCCGACTACAACGACATCAGCAATGCGGCGATCAATCCGTGCGTCAACACGCCCGACTTCGGCGTCACGACCTGCACGGGCTCGCAGCGCAACGGCCCCTTCATGTTCCTGGGCGTCGGCAACGAGGCCGACAACCAGTCTGACGTGATGGCCGCGTTCGGCGAACTGTCGGTGCCCGTCACCGAGACCTTCCAGGTGCAACTGGCCGCTCGCTTCGAGGACTATGGCGGGGCTGTGGGTGACACCTTCAATCCCAAGATCTCGGCGCGCTGGCAGGCCCTGCCCTGGCTGGCCGTGCGCGGCTCGGCCGGCTCCACGTTCCGCGGCCCGCCGGACCCGATCACCACCACCACCTCTGTGACGTCGCTGCAAAGCATCCTGGGCACGTTCCGGGCCGTCGATATCTTCGGCAACCCGAACCTCAATCCGGAAAAGGCCAATACCTACAATGCGGGCCTGATCTTCAACGCCGGCAACTTCAAGGCCAGCATCGACTACTTCCAGTTCGACTTCAAAAACCCGATCGTCACCGAGCCGGTGGCCGGCATCGTCAACGCCCTCTATCCGAACGGCGCCACGGGGGCCAACAACTGCGCCCTCTATCCGGCCCTGGCCGCGCGGTTCACCTTCAACGGCGCCTGCGGTCCGCCCACCACCATCGCCCGCCTGAAGACCAACTACATCAACGGCGCGGCGGTGAAGAACTCGGGCTTCGACTTCTCGGCCGACTACCGGTTCGACAACGTGCTGGGTGGGGACCTCTCGGTCGGCGGCAACGCCACCTACATCGCCGAGTACAAGGTCGGCGCCACCAGCGTCGAGGGCGTGGTGGTCGAGAAGGCCTTCGATGCTGTGGGCCTGCTGAACTACCAGACCACGGTTGTGCCGATCCCGCAGTGGAAGGGCGACATCCACGGCGAATGGAGCATGGGGCCGCACAATGTGCGCCTGACGGTCCACTACATCGACTCCTACACCGACCAGCGCACGGCGCCCTTCGCGGCCAACGCCTACAAGGACACCACCGGCGCCGGCGTGCAGATCACCAAAGGCAAGACGATCGACGCCCAGGTCCTGACCGATCTGGCCTATCGCGTCTTCCTGCCCTGGGACACCACGGTTACTGCGGCGATCACCAACCTGTTCGACAAGGATCCGTCCTACGCCCGTCTGGACCTCGGCTACGACCCCTTCACCGGGGACCCGCTGGGCCGGACCTACAAGATCGGTCTGCGCAAGAAGTTCTAGATCTCGCTGGAGAGACCAAGACGGAAGCGCGCCCTTCGCGGGGCGCGCTTCTTTCGTTCAGGAGGGCCGTGATGACCTTCGGCGGCCTCAGATATAGTCGAGCAGGCTAGCTCCGCCATTGGGGCCGCTTGCGCTGCTGAAGAACGAGGCCAGCTGACTGCGCATATCCTGCAGCTTGACCATCTGGTCGTAGAGCTGCGGCGTCCAGCCCGCAGCCTGGCGCTCCTCGCCGGTCATGCCGACATAGCGCGCGATCATCGCCTTGCCGAACGCCGACGGGTCGTCAGAGGCGCCGGTGGACGTGTAGCTGTCGCGGACCGCCTGACCGTCGCGGGTGCGGATCTCGGTCGCCGCCTCGCGGATCTCGTGCTCCGAGAACAGCCCGTCGCGATTGAGCGAGATCGCGGCCAGCGAACGGGCGTCGAACCGGGTGAAATCGATCTCGCCCGACTCCGAATCGGTCGCCAGGCCCTCTCCGGTCGCCGTGGCGTATTGCCGGTCTAGCACCGCCCGCACATCGCTGGCCACCTTGCCGAAGTCGCGGGTGCGGGGACTGGCGACCACGCCGCCGGCGTCCTTCAGATAGGCGGCGATCGGGTCGCCCTCGATGCCGGCGGGGGCGAGGCCGGGGCGGTCCATGGCCTGCTTGCGGCCCTCGGTCAGAGCGGCCTTGTCCTTGGTCCACTGGCCTGTCGCCTTTTCCTCGGGCGGGGCGGTTTCAAGATGATCCAGGGCGGCCTTGTAGAGACCGGCATAGTCGCCGGTGATCCGGGCGCTGGCGGCGGGGCCTGCCAGGATGGCGTCGCGGCGAGACTTCAGGTCCAGCGAGGCGACGACCTGCTCCTCGATCGGGAACTTGCCGCCCCGGTTGCTGGCGACGGCGTAGAGCTCACGGCGATCCAGCCCGGCCAGATCGATGGTCGCCTTGCCGTCCTTCAGGGCGCTCGTCGCCCTGGCGGCCTTCAACAGGCTGTCGAGGGCGGAGCGGGCCTCGGCGACCACGCCATCGGCGGTGCGGGTATCGGTCTGGGCTTTCAGGGCCGCCTGGGCCTCGGCCGACAGGGTGACGGTGACGGCCGCCGTGGCGTTGTTGGCCGCCTTGGCCTGGGGCGAGGTGTCCGCCGTGTTCGTGGGGGTGGTCGTCGTATTGGCCGCCAGGCCGGCATTGGCGTAGCCCGTGACGTACGGCGAAGATCCGATGATGGTCATGGGGGTGCTCGAAGCGATTCAATCGCCGCAAGCGTAACAGCCCCGCGATGCTTTGAAATCCTGCGAAACCAAACCCTTGGTTGGTTAACGCGTGAACACGCCCATCAGCAGCGGACGCGCGAACAGTTCAGCCGCCTCGTCGCGCTCGACGCCAGGCACCCAGGCGCCCAGGGCGGCGGCGGCGTTGAGCATCGAATTGATCATGTGGGCGGCGATCATCGGATCGACGGGTCGGATCGAGCCGTCGGCGATGCCGTCCGAGATCATCGCCGCGAACCGTTCGGAACCCCGTCCATAGCCCTCGGCCATGTCGTGGCGGATATCGGTGGGCAGGGCCCCCATCGACGAGGCGCGCAGCAGGGGGCCGTGGTCCGACAGCTGATAGGCCACCAGGGTCGCGGTGGCGGCGGCCACCTGGTCCCAGGACGAGCCCTTGCTGGCGCGGGCGTCGACCTGCGACTTGCGGGTCACGGCGAAGGTGCGCTGGAAGCACTCCACCACCAGGGCGTCCTTGTCCTCGTGGTGGTGGTAGAACGAGCCCTTGGTGACGTTCAGCGCCGCCGAGATGTCCTCGACCGAGGCGCCGCGATAGCCGCGTTGATTGATCAGCCGGGTGGCGGCGACCAGGAAGGTCTCGCGCCATTCCTGGCCTTCGGCCGAGACGGGGGTCGGGTCGGGCAGGGCGGCGGGCGCCCAGGCGCGGCCGGGTGCGGCCAGGCCGCCGATCAGGATGTCGTAGATCTTGTCGCGGACGCGCTCGTAGTCGTCCAGATCGTAGCGCCGCAGCCAGGTGCCCGACCAGAACACCTGCTCCATCAGCAGGTGGGTGCGGGCGTTGCGCTGGCGCTTTTCCAGGTGCTCGAAGCCCTCGCCCTCGAAGAAGCTCCGCACGCGGCGGAACAGGTCGTTGAAGGCGTTGGAGACCGACGAGCGCAGCGGTTCCTTGAGGGCCTTGATCTCGGTGAAGCTGGTCAGGGGCGTGGCCTCGCCCAGCCGCACGCGACGGTTCAGATCGAGATACAGATCGATGAAGGTCTTCAGGCGCGAGGGCGGATCGGGCTGGGCCGCCGCCTGGGCGATCATGGCGTCGAACCGCTCCAGGCCGCGCATGAAGCAGGCGGCCGCCAGATCGTCCTTCTTGCGGTAGTAGTAGGTGACGCTGGTGGTGATCAGGCCCACGCGGGCGGCGACGTCGGCCAGGGTCATGCCGCGCACGCCCTGACGGTTGAGGATCGCCGTGGCCGCCGCCAGGATGGCTTCCTTCTTGCGCGCGTAGCGCGCCGTGGCCACGCCCGCGATCCGTCCATCATCCATACGCAGGACCCCCGAAGCACCGTTTACGCCGGTTGTTCGACTACTTGGTGCAATTTAGGCGCGCCGAGGGGCTGCGCAAAGGCCGCGCCCCGATTATCTCGACAATAACAGGCCTTCTGATCCGGCGTTTTTCAGCTTTGTTGCAGAACACCGATCGGCCGGGCGCCTTCGACGTCTTCCAGGGTGGCCTTGTCGCTCAGGTCCTTGCCCATCGGCGTTCCCTCGTTTTCAATAACCCTGCGAGAGGCGAGTAGAGCGAACATCGCTGCACAAGGTCTCGTCGCCAACAAAAACAACGCCCTCCCTGCGGGGGCGGTCGCAGGGGAGATGTAGAATCGTGAGCACGCCTGAAGCCGTGGGGCTGTCGTCCGAGCGCCTGAAGCGCATCGAGACCTTCATCCAGGAAAAATATATCGACAGCGGCAAGCTGCCCTGCGCCCTGACCCAGGTCTGGCGACGCGGCCAGCTGGCCTATACGTCCGTGCTGGGATCGGCCGATATCGAGCGCGGCAAACCGCTGAAGGCTGACAGCCTGTTTCGCATCTATTCGATGACCAAGCCCGTCACCAGCGTCGCCTTCATGATGCTGGTCGAGGAGGGCAAGGTCTCGCTGGACGACCCTGTCCATCGCTTCATTCCGGCCTGGCGTGACCTGGGGGTCTTCCAGGCGGGCGTGCAGGGCGCGTTCCAGACCAAGCGGGCGGCCGAGCCCATGCGGATGCTGGACCTGCTGCGCCACACGGCCGGCCTGACCTATGGCTTCCAGCAGCGCACCAATGTCGACGCGGCCTATCGCAAGCTGAAGCTGGACGGCATCGACAGCGAAGGCGGCCTGCAGGAGTTTGTCGACAGGCTGGGAACCGTGCCGCTGGAGTTCAGCCCCGGCGAGGCCTGGAACTATTCGGTGGCCACCGACGTGCTGGGCTATCTGGTCGAGAAGATCTCCGGCCAGCCCTTCGACGCCTTCCTCAAGAGCCGCATCTTCGATCCGCTGAACATGGTCGACACCAGCTTCTTCGTGCCGGAGAGCCAGCGCTCCCGCTTCACCGCCTGCTACGCCCTGACCCCGTCGGGCAAGATCGTCCTGCAGGACGATCCGGAAAAGAGCCGCTATCTGACCGATCCCTCGGTCAAGTCGGGTGGCGGCGGCCTGGTCTCGACGGCTGACGACTATATGCGCTTCTGCCGCATGCTGCTGAACGGCGGCGAGCTGGACGGCGCGCGGCTGCTCAGCCCCAAGACCATCAGGCTGATGACCATCAACCACCTGCCGGGCGGCAAGGAGCTAACCGAGCTGTCCAAGTCGCTGTTCAGCGAGGCGGTGTTCGAGGGCCTGGGCTTTGGCCTGGGCTTTGCGATGACGGTCGACCAGGCGCGGACCAAGAACATCGGCTCGCACGGCGAATATTTCTGGGGCGGCATGGCCTCGACCGCCTTCTGGATCGATCCGGTCGAAGACCTGGCGGTGGTGTTCATGACCCAGTTGATGCCGTCGACCGCCTACCCGATCCGGCGCGAACTGCGGACGCTGGTCTATTCGGCGTTTACGGAGTCAGCGGCTTAGCGGCAGGCGCGAAAGAAAAGCGGCGCGGGAGCCAGGCTCCCGCGCCGAAGTGCGCTTTACCTAAGTTCGACGCATTGGCCACAACGCGCCGCGCCCGCGCAAAAACCATGACTTCGAAATTCCGGGACGCTTGCAAGTCGCGTCCCAAGTCCCAGCTCCCACGCGTACGCCCTCCCCCAGCCCGACCGTTCTCATGACAGTGGAGGGCCGACCGCGTTCAACGCGTCGTCCGCCCCCACGGACAATCTTGGCTGAAATTGCTGTTTCGAATTTGTAGTATGTTCGCTACGTCGTCAACGCCGGCTGCCCACAATTCGGGCGCCGCTTCGTCAGGCTGGACATCCGCGTCTGACCGTGCAGGTTTTGTCTTCAAACAACCGTTCAAAAGAGCAGGGGTGGAAACCGCCATGACCGCGATCAACGCCGTCACCGATCTAACTGTCGAAGGCGACATCGGCGTCATCACGCTGAACTCGCCGCCAGTCAACGCGCTGTCGGCCGCCGTGCGCGAGGGGCTTTCGGGCGCCTTTGACGCGGCCATCGCCGATCCGGCCGTCAAGGCCATCGTGCTGATCTGCGAGGGCAAGACCTTCATCGCCGGCGCCGACATCACCGAATTCGGCAAGGCCATGACCGGCCCGTCCCTGCAGGACGTGCAGAATACCATCGAAAACTCGCCCAAGCCGGTGATCGCCGCGATCCACGGCACGGTGCTGGGCGGCGGCCTGGAAGTGGCCCTCGTGGCCCACTATCGCGTCGCCGTGCCTTCGGCCAAGGGCGGCCTGCCTGAAGTCAACATTGGCCTGCTGCCGGGGGCCGGCGGCACCCAGCGCCTGCCGCGCATCGTCGGCGTCGAGAAGGCGCTGGAGATGGTCACCAGCGGCCAGCACGTGCCGGCCAAGGCCGCTCTGGCCATGGGCCTGTTCGACGAGCTGGTGGAGGAGGGCAACCTCCGCGCCGGCGCCATCGCCTACGCCCACAAGGTGCTGGCCGAGAAGCGCCCGCTGGCCAAGGTTCGCGAGCTCAACGCTAAGGTCGAGGCCGCCCGCGGCAAGCCCGAGATCTTCGCCGCCTTCCGCGCCGCCAACGCCAAGAAGTTCCGTGGCTTCATGGCCCCGGAAAACAACATCAAGTGCATCGAGGCGGCGGTGAACCTGCCCTTCGACGAAGGCCTGAAGGCCGAGCGCAGGCTGTTCATGGAGCTGATGACCGGCAACCAGTCGGCCGCCCAGCGCCACGTGTTCTTCGCCGAACGCCAGGCCGCCAAGATCCCCGACGTGCCGGACGACACCGCCATCATCCCCGTCAAGAAGGTCGGCGTGATCGGCGCCGGCACCATGGGCGGCGGCATCTCGATGAACTTCCTCAACGCCGGCATCCCGGTGACGATCATCGAGATGAAGCAGGAAAACCTGGATCGCGGCGTCGCGGTGATCCGCAAGAACTACGAGAACACCGCCAAGAAGGGCCGGATCACCCAGGACGACGTCGAAAAGCGCATGGCGCTGCTGACGCCTTCGATGAGCCTCGAAGACCTGGCCGACTGCGACCTGATCATTGAGGCCGTGTTCGAGCTGATGGAGATCAAGAAGGAAGTGTTCGGCAAGCTGGACAAGATCGCCAAGCCCGGCGCGATCCTGGCCTCCAACACCTCCTATCTCGATATCGACGTGATCGCCGCCTCGACCTCGCGGCCGGAAAGCGTGATCGGCCTGCACTTCTTCTCGCCGGCCAATGTCATGCGCCTGCTGGAGATTGTCCGTGGCGAGAAGACCGACAAGTCGGTGATCGCCACCTCGATGCAGATCGGCAAGAAGATTGGCAAGGTCGCGGTGCTGGTCGGCAACTGCCATGGCTTCGTCGGCAACCGCATGCTGGCCCAGCGCCAGCGCGAGGCCCAGAAGCTGATCCTGGAAGGCGCCATGCCCTGGGATGTCGACCGGGTGCTCTACGACTTTGGCCTGCCCATGGGCCCGTTCGCGATGAGCGATCTGGCCGGCCTCGATATCGGCTGGGACTCGGCCAAGACCTCGTCTTCGACCGTCCGCGAAGTGCTGTGCGAGATGGACCGTCGCGGCCAGAAAAACGGCAAGGGCTTCTACGACTATGACGAAAACCGCGTCGCCAAGCCCTCTGCCATCGTCGAGGAAGTGATCCGCGACTTTGCCGAGAAGCGCCAGATCCAGCGCCGCGACATCACCGATCAGGAGATCCTGGAGCGGTGCCTGTATCCGATGGTCAATGAGGGCGCGAAGATCCTCGAAGAGGGCAAGGCCATCCGGGCGTCCGACATCGATACGGTGTGGCTCAACGGCTATGGCTGGCCGGTCTATACCGGCGGCCCAATGTTCTGGGGCGAACTGATCGGCCTCGACAAGGTTCTGGCCAAGATGAAGGAATTCCACGCCACACTGGGCGAGGACTTCAAGCCGTCGGCCCTGCTGGAGCGGCTGGTGGCCGAGGGCAAGGGCTTCAAGGACGCCTGATTTGAACCCTTCCCCCTTGATGGGGGAAGGGCAGGGTTGGGGGTGATGCGGCGGTTGGGCTTTCTGGGCCGAGCTTCATCCTGACCCGCTGTCACCCCCATCCCCGACCCTTCCCCCATCGAAGGGGGAAGGGAGAAGAAGAGCCTCCGCCCATGACCACCATCGCCGCCATGATGTCCGCCGACTATGGCGTGATGGGCGACATCCTGCGGCTGCGGACGGCGCAAAACCCCGACCATCCGGCCATCATCATGGAAACCGGCGAGGCGGTGACCTACGGCCAGTTCGACGCCCTGGTCGATCGCGTGGCGGCGGCGCTGCAACGGGACGGGATCAAGCCGGGCGAGGCGGTCGCCGTCTGCGCGCTGTCGTCCATCCCCTACACGGCGGTGTTCCTGGGCGGCCTGCGGGCCGGGGTGGCCGTGGCGCCGATCGCGCCGTCGTCGACGCCGGAGTCGATCGCCGGCATGGTCGCCGACTGCGGGGCCAAGCTGTTCTTCCTCGACGCCGGCGTGGCCGAGGCCCAGACGCCCGCGCCGGTTCCGGCGCGCCTGATCGCGCTGGACGGCTCAAGCGCTGGCGAGGCCTTCGACGCCTGGCTGGCTCCTGAAGGCGCAAAGCCGGCGCCCGTCGAAATCGCGCCCGAGGCGCCGTTCAACATCATCTATTCCAGCGGCACCACCGGCACGCCCAAGGGCATCGTCCAGTCGCACGCCATGCGCTGGAAGCACGTCTTCCGGGGCGACGCCGTCGGCTATGGCCCCACGGCCGTGACCCTGCTGTCGACCCCGCTCTATTCCAACACCACCCTGGTCTGCTTCTTCCCCACCCTGGCGGGCGGCGGCACGGTGGTGCTGATGAAGAAGTTCGACGCCGGCCGGTATCTGGAGCTGGCCCAGATGCACTGCATGAGCCACACCATGCTGGTGCCCGTGCAGTATCGCCGCCTGATGGAGCGGCCCGACTTTGACAGCTACGACCTGTCGACCACCCACCTGAAGTTCTGCACCAGCGCGCCGTTCGCGGCGAACCTCAAGGCCGATGTGCTCAAGCGCTGGCCCGGCGGGCTGGTCGAGTACTTCGGCATGACCGAAGGCGGCGGCACCTGCATCCTGATGTGCCATGAGCACCCCGACAAGCTGCACACCGTGGGCAGGCCTGCTCCCGGCCACGACATCCGCTTGATCGACGAGGACGGCGTGCAGGTCGGGCCCGGTGTGGTCGGCGAGATCGTCGGGCGCTCGGCCGGCATGATGAACGGCTATCACGGCCAGCCGGGCAAGACCGCCGAGGCGACCTGGGTGTCGCCGGAGGGTGAGCGATTCATCCGCACCGGCGACGTGGGCCGGTTCGACGAGGAGGGGTTCCTGACGCTGATGGATCGCAAGAAGGACATGATCATCAGCGGCGGCTTCAACATCTATCCCAGCGACCTGGAGGCCGAGATCGTGAAGCATGACGCCGTCGCCGAGGCCGCCGTGGTCGGGGTGCCGTCGGACGCCTGGGGCGAGACGCCGGTCGCCTTCGTGGCCCTCAAGGCCGGGGCCAGCGCCAGCGCCGACGAGATCAAGACCTTCGTCAATAGTCGGGTCGGCAAGACCCAGCGCGTGGCGGAACTGCACCTGGTCGATGCTTTGCCGCGCAGCCACATCGGCAAGGTTCTCAAGCGCGAACTGCGCGACTCATGGCAAGCTTCATCGAAAGCATGAGCTTTTCCCCGCGACGGCGCGCCGCAGTGGGGCGAACGGAATCGGTTGTTACGGTTGCTTAACCATAAGGTGACGCCATAGGGCGGAACCGGTCTCTCGTGGAAGCGCCTGCCTCATGCGTCCTTCGCCCGCCGCCGCCCCCGTTCCGCAGCCGACCACCGCCAAGAAGCGCGCGCCCGCCCTGCCGGTGGATTTCGACGCCTTGACCGAGGCCCTGCGCGCGGCCGGCCATGGTCCGGGCGAGGAAGCGGGCTTGATGTCGCGCTTCTGCCGCCCCGTGGCCGTGCGAGTGCTGTCCGATCACGCGCAGGCTGTCTCCGTCGCCCTGACCGCCCTGGGCGTCCGTCCCGGCGGCTATTGCGTGGTCTCGGCCCTGGCCTGCGCGCAGACCCTGGCCGGCATTGACGCGGCCGGCCTCAAGCCCTGGCTGGTCGATGTCGACCCGTTCAGCTGGATGTTCGACCCCTCGCACCTGCGCGAGCGCCTGCCCGAGGCTCCGGGGCCGCTAGAAGCCATCCTGCCGGCCGGCGCCCATGGCCGCGCCCCCGACCTGCGCGCCTGGGCCGCCTTCCGCGACGAGACCGGCCTGCCAATCCTGGTCGAGGCCGTCGAGGCCTTTGACGTCATTCAGAGCGCGCCGGTGCCGGTCATTGTCGGCCTGCCCAGCGGCCAGGGCGTGTTTGTCGCCTGCGAGGACGCCACCCCGATCAACGCCATGGACGCGCCGCTGTTCGATGGCGAGGCGGGCCTGGACCTCTGGCCGCAAAGGCGTCCGCGCCTGGCCACCGCCGCCCAGCGCCTGCGCGTGCTGCTGCTGGATGCGCCGATCGGTTTCCAGCCCGGTTGGGGCATGAGCTGGGTGTCCGAGACCTGCGCCTTCAGCCTGCCCGACGACACCGCCGCCGGCGTGCTGACAAAGCTCGGCGAGGCCGGCGTGGAAGCCATCGGCGCTTCGTTCCGCACCCGTGACATGGACGCCGACGAGACCCCGGTCGCCGACCGCCTGGCGGGTTCGGTGGTGGTGATCCGTATCGATCCGGACCTGGGTCTTGAGGCCCTGGACGATATCGCAGCGGTGCTGCGGACGGCCGTGGCGGGTTAGTTCGCCAACCTATCTCCGATCTTCCCGGCGAAAGCCGGGACCCAGATCGAACCCACGAGTGCCTGACGGCCTTGCGCCGTGGATGGGCGCGTCATCCCCAAACGCTCAGGCTGAATCTGGGCCCCGGCTTTCGCCGGGGAGAGCGGATTTATTGGGCGGGCTAGTTCGCCGCCGCGTAGGCCTCAACGCCTGCGATCCGCTCGGCCTTTTCCGCCTCGCTGAGGAAGGACCCGGCGAAGCTGTTGCGGGCCAGGGTCACCAGCTCGTCGCGGCTCAGGCCCACCGCCGTCGCCGTGGCCATGTAGTTCTCCAGCAGATAGCCGCCGAAATAGGCCGGGTCGTCGGAATTGACCGTGGCCTTCAGGCCCAGGTCCAGCATGCGCTTGAGGGGGTGCTCCTCCAGCGTCTTGACGCCGCACAGCTTCAGGTTCGACAGCGGGCAGACCGTCAGGGTCACGCCATCGCGCACCAGCCGCGCGGTCAGGGCCTCGTCTTCCAGCGCGCGGTTGCCGTGGTCGATACGGTCGACCTTGATCAGGTCGATGGCCTCCCAGACATAGGCCGGCGGGCCTTCCTCGCCGGCATGGGCGACGATCTTGAGCCCGAGGTCGCGGGCCGCCTGGAACACCCGGGCGAACTTGGCCGGCGGGTGGCCGACCTCCGAGCTGTCCAGACCGACGCCGGCGATCTTTGAAAGCCAGGGCTTGGCCTGTTCCAGGGTGGCGAAGGCGGCGTCTTCGTCCAGATGGCGCAGGAAGCAGAGGATCAGCTTGGAAGTGACGCCCAGCGTCTTCTCGGCCTCGTCCATGCCGGCCAGCAGGCCGTTCATGACCACGTCGAAGGCGATGCCCCGATCGGTGTGGGTCTGGGGGTCGAAGAAGATCTCGGCGTGGGTGCCGCCATCTGCCGCCAGGCGGCGGAAATAGGCCAGGGCCAGGTCCTTGAAGTCCGCCTCCGTGATCAGCACCCCGGCGCCCTGGTAATAGATGTCCAGGAAGTCCTGCAGGTTGGAGAAGGCGTAGGCCGCGCGGATCTCTTCGACCGACTTGAAGGGCAGGGGGATGCCATTGCGCTCGGCCAGTTCGAACATCAGCTCGGGCTCGAGACTGCCCTCGATATGCATGTGAAGCTCGGCCTTGGGCAGGCCGCGAACGAAGGTGGTGAGATCGGTGTCGGTCATGCAGGTTTATGATCGCACCAGCGGGGCGCGATCAACCGTCATTGCGGCGCGCGGCCTGCAAATAAGACCCGATAAACCCGACAGCCGTAAACCGGACATCGACCCGATAAATCCGGACATTCCCGATAAACCCCTTAAGGCCTCGGCGCTTCGCGCCGGGACTGGCAATCACGCGTCGATATCGGTTAAGTCGGTTCCGTACCCAAGGTTGTCGCCGCGAAGGGCCCATGACTGTTTCCCAGAAGCTTCTGCCGGGCGTGCCGGTCATCGAGTCGATGCTGTTCGCGGCCTCGCTGGACGACATGGGCCTGTCCAACAGCGAGCGCGACATCGCCGTCCAACTGAACGAGAAGGGCTTCGCGGTCTTTGACTTCCCTGACGAGGCGATCGACCAGCGGATCGAGCGCATCATCGCGGCCCTGACGCCGGAATATGATCTGGAGCACTACCGCGCCCACGGCTGGGCCCGGAAGGATCAGCGCGTGCAGGACGCCTGGCGGACCAACGAGGATGTCCGCGCCATCGCCGCCAACACGGTGGTGACCGATCTGCTGAGCAAGCTGTACGGCCGGCGCGCCTTCCCGTTCCAGACGCTGAACTTTCCCGTCGGGACCCAGCAGCACATCCATTCGGACTCGATCCACTTCTCGAGCATTCCCGAGCGCTTCATGTGCGGCGTCTGGCTGGCGATGGAGGACATCCATCCCGACGCCGGCCCGCTGGTCTACTATCCGGGCTCTCACAAGTGGCCGATCGTCTATAACGACATGATCGGCAAGGTGATCGGTACCGGGGCCGACTTCATGGCCCAGAAGCCCTATGAAGACGTCTGGGCCGCCATGGTCGAAGCCTCGGGCGCAAAGCCGGAGCTGTTCCAGCCCCAAAAGGGCCAGGCGCTGATCTGGGCCGCCAACCTGCTGCACGGCGGCAGCCGCCAGAACGATCCGACGCGGACGCGCTGGTCGCAGGTGACGCACTACTATTTCGACGACTGCGCCTATTACACGCCGGCCTTCTCGGACCCGCTGATGGGTAATCTGGACCTGCGCCAGATCGTCGACATCACCACCGGCCAGACCGCGCCCAACGTCTATGTCGATCGCCCGGTCGAGCAGGTTCAGCGTCGGGCCTCGCCGGTCGGCGCCGCCCAGCCCGCGCCGGTTCCCGGCAAGACGCCGCCGGACTTCGATCCGCAACGCTATCTGGCGCTCAATCCCGATGTGGCGGCGGCCCGCGTCGACGCCAAGAAGCACTATCTGCGGTTCGGCATCCGCGAGAACCGTCGCTACAAGTAGCGGCCGCTTACGCCTCGGTCAGGAACGCCGCCAGCGCTGCGGCGAAGGCCGGGTCCCGTCATCGGCCCAGACCGTGAAAGCGATCTTCAGGCCGGCGGACGTGGTGAAGCTGGGTCGGGGCGCTGTTCTAGTTGTTGGCGGCGATCTCGGCCTTCAACCTGGCGACGGCTTCGGCGATCGGCGACTGTCCACACAGCGCGTCTGTTCGGGGCGGAGCCTCGCCGTCGATGCCGGCGCCGATACAGAGCTGGGCGGCAAGATCTATCGGCAAGAGATCGAGCGGCTCCTTGCCGGCGTCGTGGCGCGCGATGACGACGTCCAGCTTGGTGATGAAGTCGCGCCAGAACGCCCGGCTTTCGTTGTCGTCGACCGGCTTGGACTCAGGGTCGGATGGCGGTGGCGAGGGGCGGGGCTCCAGAGCCTGGCGTGGCAGGTCTCGCAAGGTCGCCGCCGCCTCGTCAAACCGTCCCAGTTCGCGCAGGGCGTTGATCGCGCGGATGCGCAGCGCCAACCCATCGAGGGTTTCGGGCTGCGAGGAGATTTGACCCGCCGCTGTGACGAACTCGCTGCGATAGCGGTTGTGACGCGCGGCGTCCCCGTCGGTTTCCCACGTGGCGTTGAGGAGCAGCCATGCGGCGGTGGCCTCACTGCCGCCGAGCGCACGCTCCAGCCAGGCGGCGCGGTAGTACTGTGTTTCGTCCTTCCGCAAGGCCAGGTAGTCCGGCGAGGCGAGCAGGGCAGGCAGGCGCGCCAGCTCTTCCGGGGAGAAATCCCTGTACATCACCAGGCCGTTCTTGGGGCAGGTCGGCAGGTTCAGGGGGAAGGTCCAGCTGCCGTAGGGGCGTCCGTCCGGTCGGTGGCCGTAGATCGAGTAGGATCCCGTTGTCACATAGGTGAACCTTTGGCCGCCGACGGCGCACTTTTCCTTCACCTGCACGGGAAAGCCCGCCCAGGCCGAGGCGGGCAGGCACAGCGCCAAGCCAAGGGCGAAAGCCGAAATCAGACGCAAAATCGATCCTCCGCCAGACACGCTAAAGGGAGCAAGTTTCGCTAGCGCCCGTCAAGGTGGCGAGGTGCTACAACGGTTGCGGCGTTGCGGGCTTGGCCTCGGGCAGGGGAATGAACTCGTCGTGGTCCAGGTCGGGCAGCTTCATGCGGCCGGCCTTCCAGTCGGCCTTGGCCTGCTCCAGCCGGTCCTTCGATGAGGAGACGAAGTTCCACTCCATGAAGCGCGGCCCCACCGGCTCGCCGCCCAGCAGCATCACGGTCGAGGGCTCCAGGGCCTTGAAGACGATGGTGTCGCCGGGTGCGAACACGGCCATCTGCAGGGCGGTCAGTTCGCGGCCGTCCACCTCGACCCGGCCGCTGGCGACATAGGCCGCGCGCTCGGAATATTCGGCGGGCAGGGCGGCGGTGGTTCCAGCCGCCATTTCCCAGTGCACATAGAAGAGCGGCGAATAGACCGGCACATTGGTCTTGGCCCCGAAGGCCTCGCCGGCGATCAGCCGCGCCTTCAGCCCGCCGCTCTCGTAGGAGGGCAGGGCGGCGTCGCCCTCATGGTGGCTGAAGCTGGGATCGACCTCCTCGAACTCTTTCGGCAGGGCGATCCACGCCTGCATGCCGTCCATTCGGCCGCCCTGACGGCGCAGGGTCTCGAAGCGCTCGGAATGGGTGATGCCCGACCCGGCCGTCATCCAGTTGACCTCGCCGGGCTTGATCACCGCCAGCGAGCCGACGCTGTCGCGGTGGGTGATCTCGCCCTGGAACAGATAGGTCAGGGTCGACAGGCCGATATGGGGATGGGGCCGCACATCAGCGCTCTTGGGAAAGCCCGGCGCGAATTCGGCGGGGCCCATGTGGTCGAGGAAGGTGAAGGGGCCGACCATGCGGTGGGCGTGGAACGGCAGCACGCGCCCGACCTCGAAATTGCCGATGTCGTGACGGCGGGCTTCGATAACGAGGTCGATCATGGAGGGCTCCGGCGCGGGGACGGCCGGAGATTCTCACAGGTTGCGGTGGGCGTCTTGTCGAAATGCGCCTCGCGCTAGCGCGAAACAGCGATGCCCATGACCCGCGCGGCTCTGGGCTCCGCCGTCTTCAGCCCGTCGTCGCCGAAGTCGGTCCACTGGCTGCGGGCCACGAAGACAAAGTCGTCACCGCGCATCGCGCCGCTGGTCGGCTCGTCCAGCTCGGGCAGGTTGGCGGCCAGGGTCTCGACTCGGGTCAGGCGCTTTCCGTCCGGCGTCGGCCACAGGCGCAGCAGCCGCTGGGGCGCGACGCCGTTCTGGACGGCGATCAGGGTCTGGCCGGCGCGGGCCAAGCCATCGACGCCCAGCAGGGTGACATCCGGCGGGATCGCGACCGGCAAGACCGCGCCGCTGGCCAGATCGATGACGTGCAGGCCGCTGGAATAGTCGGCGACCAGCAGATGCTTGCCGTCGGCGGTCAGGGCCAGGCCCTGGGGCGAACCCAACTCGGGCGAGGAGACCAGCCGGTCCAGCGCCTTGGCTCCGGCTTCCAGTCGCCAGATCTCGCCGCCCAGGGAATTGGAGGCGTAGACCGCGCCGGCGGGACCCACGGTCAGGTCGCCCAGCTGGCGCTTGGCCCCGTCAGCGGGCGGCGCGTGGCGGGCCAGGATCTTGCCGGTGTCCAAATCGATGCGCAGCAGGGCGGTCGCGCCCAGATCGGTGGCGGCGACGCCCTTGGCCTGGGGCGTGGCGGCGGTCAGGGCCCATAGAATCCGCCGCGGCGCATCGATGGCGATACCGAACACGCCCCAGATGTCGTCGGAGGGCGCCGTAAACTCTGAGACCGCGCCGTCCTTGCCGATGGCGACGATCCGTCGGGTATGGATCTGGCTGACCAGCAGGCGACCGGTCTTGCTGTCATAGGCGACGCTCTCGGTCAGGACCGGGCCGGCGAAGTCCTTGACCGGCTTCAGCGCGCCGACCGGCTGGCGGTTGACGGCGACCCGTGCGGCGACCGGGGCGTAGTCGGGGCGCTCGGCCAGAGCCTTGAGGACCGGATCGGCGGAGGCGTTGTGGGTCAGGCCCATGGCCGCGTGGCGGGCCAGCAGGGCGACGGCGCCGGCGGGATCGTCGGCGGCCTTCAGGCGGGCCAGCAGCAGGATGGCGCCGGGGTGCGACGGCAGGGTCGTCACCGCCTCGCTGATGCGGGCTTGAGCCGCAGCCATGTCGCCGGCCTTGGCGGCGGCCAGGCCCTCGGCGCGTAGGCGGCGGAAGGCGTCCAGCCGTCCCTCGGCCAGGGACGGCGTGGCCCCAGACAGCGTAGTGAGGGCAAAGGCGAGCGCGCCGAAGGCGACGCTCGCGAGCGCCTTAGCCCAAGGGGCTGACATAGGGGCTGACCAGACCCAGCGGCACCGCCGTCGAGTTCTTCACCCCCCGGATCACGATCCGGCTTTCGATGTTGGACACCAGGCCCAGCGACAGCAGCTTGTCGCGCAGGAACTCATCGAACGCGCGCATGTCGCGGGTGACGATGCGCATCTCGTAGTCGGCGGCGCCGGTGACGGTGGCGCATTGCACGACCTCGGCCCACTTGCCGACGGCCTGCTCGAAGGTGTCGAGGTTTTCCTTGGTCGGCAGCGACAGCTTGACGGTGCAATAGACCTCGAAGCCGAGACCCAGCTTCTCGCGGTCAAGAATGGTCACGCGACGCTGGATGACGCCGGCGTCTTCCAGCCTTTTGATCCGCCGCCAGCACGGGCTGGACGACAATCCGACTCGCTCCGCGATCTCCGCGACAGACAGTCCGGCGTCGTGTTGGATGAGATCGAGGATCTTGGCATCCACGGCGTCGAGTTGTTCGGACAAGAATTCCTCCCCCAGAGGTCATTTGGCGCGGCGATCGTGCCGAAAGCGGCCATGGGTAGGGCACGCCTTGGGCAAACAATTTCCGCGTTTCTATAAGATATTGCTGGGCGGGCGAGAAGACCCGGGAGGAATTTTTTTGCCATGAGGCACTCGGAAGTCACTCTAGACGACAAATATCTTCTCGAAGATGGTCGCGCCTTCATCACCGGCGTGCAGGCGCTGATCCGGGTTTTGCTCGATCGCAAGCGTCTCGACCGCAAGGCAGGGTTGAATACGGCAGGGTTTCTCTCCGGCTATCGCGGCTCGCCCCTGGGCGGCCTCGACCAGCAGGCCGCGCGCCTGAACAAGCTGCTCACCGCCCATGACGTGGTCTTCAAGGAAGGCCTCAACGAAGACCTGGCCGCCACCGCCGTGTGGGGCAGCCAGCAGGCCAACCTGTTCCCGGGCGCGACCCATGATGGCGTGTTTGGCATGTGGTACGGCAAGGCGCCCGGCGTCGACCGCACCGGCGACGTTTTCAAGCACGCCAATTTCGCTGGCAGCTTCCCGACCGGCGGCGTCTTGGCCGTGGCCGGCGACGACCATGCCTGCAAGTCCTCGACCCTGCCGTCGCAGTCGGAGTTTGCCTTCCAGGACTTCGAAATGCCGGTGCTGTCGCCGGCCGACGTGCAGGAAGTGCTCGACTACGGCCTGATGGGGATCGCGATGTCGCGGTTCACCGGCCTGTGGACCGGCATGATCGCCCTGGCTGACACCATGGATAGCGGCGTGACCATCGACGTCTCGCTGGACCGCCACAAGATCATCATCCCCGACTTCGCCATGCCGCCCGGCGGTCTGGGCATCAGGCTGAAGGACCAGCCGATGGAGAAGGAGCGCCGCCTCCGCCTCCACAAGATTCCCGCCGCCCTGGCCTTCGCCCGCGCCAACCATATCGACCGCGTGGTGCTGGGCGCCTCGCATGTGCGGGTCGGCAAGGCGCGCCTGGGCATCGTCTGTCAGGGCCAGGCCTACAAGGATGTGCTGGAGGCCTTCACGGCCATGGGCATGACCCTGCAGGAAGCCGCCGACCTGGGCGTGTCGATCTACAAGGTCGGCATGCCGTGGCCGCTGGAGCCGCTGGGCATCCGCGCCTTTGCCGCCGGTCTCGAGACCCTGATGGTGATCGAGCACAAGCGTGGCCTGATCGAGCCCCAGGCGCGCGCCGCGCTCTATGACCTGCCGGCGCAGGCCCGCCCGCGCATCATCGGCAAGACCGACGAGCACCATCACCCGCTGCTGTCGGAGCTGGGCTCGCTGTCGGTCGCCGAAATCGCCCTGGCCATCTATGACCGCCTGCCCGACGGGCCGCACATGGAACGGGCCCGGGCCTATCTGGACCGCGTCTCGGCCGCCGGCGTCGCCGCCGTCAGCCTGGCCGCCGACCAGGCCCGCAAGCCGTTCTTCTGCTCGGGCTGTCCGCACAACACCTCGACCAAGCTGCCGGAAGGTTCGCGGGCCCTTGCGGGCATCGGCTGTCACTACATGGCCGGCTTCAACGATCCCGCGACCGACCTCAACACCCACATGGGCGGCGAGGGCCTGACCTGGGTGGGCGCGGCGCCGTTCACTACTGAGAAGCACGTCTTCCAGAACCTGGGCGACGGCACCTACAACCACTCCGGCTCGCTGGCGATCCGGGCGGCGATCGCGGCCAAGGCCAACATCACCTACAAGCTCCTCTTCAACGACGCCGTCGCCATGACCGGCGGCCAAAAGGCCGAGAGCGGCTTCACCCCCGCCCAGATCACCCGCCAACTGGCGTCAGAAGGTGTGACGAAGACGGTCATCGTCGTCGACGAGCTGGAACGCTACGCCGAGGTCAGGGATCTGGCCCCGGGCGTCGAGGTCTTCCCGCGATCCGAGCTGATGACCGTGCAGAAGATGCTGCGCGACACGGTTGGGACCACGGTGCTGCTCTACGACCAGACCTGCGCCACCGAAAAGCGCCGCCGTCGCAAGCGCGGCACCATGGCCAAGGCGACCCAGCGCGTCTTCATCAACCCACTGGTCTGCGAAGGCTGCGGCGACTGTTCGGTGAAGTCCAACTGCGTCTCGGTCGAGCCGCTGGACACTGAGTTTGGCCGCAAGCGCAAGATCAACCAGTCCAGCTGTAATCAGGACTATTCCTGCGTCGAAGGCTTCTGCCCGTCGTTCATCACCCTGGAAGGGGCCGAGGGCGCGCAGTCGAAAAAGGCTCCCGCCGCCCTGACGGCGGACTCGACGCCTCTGCCCGAATTCGAGCCGCTGACCGGCGTGCGCAAGATCCTGTTCACCGGCGTCGGCGGCACGGGCGTGACCACCGTGGCCTCGATCCTGGCCATGGCCGCCCATATCGACGGGCGCTCGGGCAGTGTGGTCGACATGACCGGCCTGGCCCAGAAGGGCGGTTCGGTGTTCAGCCACGTCAAGATCGGCGAGACCGAAGACACCGTGGTCGGCGGCCGCGTGCCAGCCGCCAGCACCGACGTGCTGATCGCCTGCGACCTGCTGGTGGCCGCCTCGCCGGAAGGCCTGTCGCTCTACGCCAAGGATCGCACGCGGGCCTTCGGCAACAGCGATTTCGCGCCCACCGCCGACTTCGTCACCAGTCGCGACGTCAAGTTCGACAGCGGCGCCATGGCCCGGCGGGTCAAGGCGGCGTCCAAGTCGTTCGACGCCTGCCCGGCCCAGCATCTGGCCGAAAGCCAGTTCGGCGACGCGATCTTCGCCAACATGATCATGGTCGGCTTTGCCTGGCAGCGCGGCGTGATTCCGCTGTCCAGCCGCGCCCTCTACCGGGCCATCAAGCTGAACGGGGTCGAGGCCGACGCCAATCTGCAGGCCTTCGAGCTGGGCCGCCGCATCGCCCACGATCCCACGGCCGCCGGCCCCAAGGTCGACGCCGTGGCCACGCCCGATACGATGCCGCTGGACGACCTGATCGCCAAGCGCACGGCCGAGCTGACCGCCTATCAGAACGCCGCCTATGCGGACCGCTACGCCGCCAAGGTGGCCAAGGTGCGCGCCGCCGAGGTCGCGATCAGCGGCGCCGAAAGCGCCCTGCCGCTGACCCGCGCGGCGGCGGTCAATCTTTACAAGCTGATGGCCTACAAGGACGAGTACGAGGTTGCCCGTCTGTATACGGATGGTCGCTTCGCGGCCGAGCTGGCCGGCACCTTTAAGGGCGGCAAGGCCAAGGTTTGGCTGGCTCCGCCGCTGATCGCCCGCAAGGGTCCTGACGGCAAGCCCAAGAAGATCGCCTTCGGCGGCTGGATGCTCGACTACGCCTTCCCGCTGATGGCGAAGATGAAGGGCCTGCGCGGCGGCCCGTTCGACATCTTCGGCGCCACCGAGGAGCGCCGGATGGAGCGCGGCCTGATGGCGGACTACGCGGTCACGCTGGATCGGCTGTCAGCCGGTCTGCGGCCCGAGAGCCTGCCGCTGGCCCTGAAGATCGCCGAGATCCCGCAGGCCATCCGCGGCTACGGCCACGTCAAGGAGGCGTCGGTGGTCACGGCCAAGGCTGCTGAGGCCAAGCTGTGGGAGCAGTGGAAAGCGAACTAAATCTTGTCATCCCGGAAGCCTCGCAGAGGCTGTCCGGGACCCAGGGGCCGCCGCACTGCGCCGGCCCCTGGGTCCCGGCTCTTCGCTTCGCTACGACCGGGATGACAAGGAATAGGGCTTGAGGGTTACGCCACCCGCCTGACGAACGGCACCTTCCAAGTCCGGTACGTCGCCACCCGCCACGCCCACTCCAGCGGGCCATAGGCGAAGCGCCGGAACCACAGTTGAGCGATGACCGCCTGGATCACCAGATAACCGGCGCCCAGCCCCAGGGCGGCCCCTTGCGGCAGGGTCTTCCACGCCCCCAGGCCAAAACCGTAGAACACCGGCACCCAGATCAGCGACTGGACGACATAGAAGGTCAGGGTCATGCGGCCTATCGGGGCCAGCAGGCGCAGTGCGTTGCCGGCCAAGCCCTGATAGGCCTCGACGATCAGCAGCACATAGGTCCCCATCAGGGCCATGTCGAACCAGCCGCCCAGCAGATTGCCGGCCATCACCCGGGCCATGCCGGGCTTGGGCGTCTCGGGCAGCAGGGCGGTCAGGTGCGGCTTGGCCAGGTACAGCGCCAGGGCCGTGGTCGCCAGCACGGCCAGGGCGACGCGGCGCTGGACGATGAAGCGCTGCGGCGCGTCGAGAAAGCCGCTGCGGCCCAGCATCAGCCCGATCAGGAACAGGCCCAGCACCAGGCTCAGCCGGCCGGTCTCGATGAAGAACCACCACTTGGTCAGCTGGCCTTCGAACAGGTTGGTCTTCAGCACCGCCGCGAGGTCTGCGGTCTGGTAGAGCGCCAGGGCCGGGTCGGTCCAGTGGTGGGGCGGCGTATTGGCCCAGGGCGCGCCCGAGGCGGCGATCGCGATCTGCATCCACATCCACGGCTGCAGCAGGAACAGCGCCGCCGCGCCGGCCAGCGCCTTGGTCGAGGCGCGATAGAACGGGATCAGCGGGATTCCCAGCAGGGCCAGCACCACCAGGATGTCGCCGCGATAGATCAGGCCGTGGACCATGCCGATCACGGCCAGCAGCGCCATCCGCCAGACAAAGCGCGCCGAGAAGTCCTCGCCCCGTCGGGCCGAGCGGTCCATCAGCAAGAAGAAGCTCAGCCCAAAGCACAGGGCCAGCAGGGCGAAGGCCTTGCCCATCATCAGGGTGGTGATCAGGGTGTGGGTCAGGGTCTGCTGGGGGGAAGCCCAGTAGATCTCGAACTGCTCGAACATATGGACCATGAACACGCCGATCAGGGCGAAGGCCCGCAGCGTGTCGATCAGGTCGTTGCGCGTGGAGACGTTCGGCGCGTCGCGGTTCATGGCTGGCCCCCCCTTGGACAGTGCGCCGCCAGTGGCCTGACTAGCGCTGTCATTGGTCGGACCTTGCCGCCGTGGCCCGGCTTGTCAACCGCCCGCGCCGCCGAGGTGTCGCACGGCGGGGCGTTCGTGGTAGGCTCTGCGCCATGACCAGACCGCTCGATCCCCCTCACGTCACGGTGCAGCTTTCCGCCGAGGACGCCGCCGATCTGCAGGCCCGGGTGGAGCGGGGCGAGTTCGCGTCGCTGGACGAAGGCGTCGCCGCCGAACTGGCCGAGCTCAACTATCGCCGCGCCGCCGAGATCGTCGGAGGCTCCGAGCAGCTCGAAGCGCTGCTGGACGAGTTGGATTTCGACCTGGTCGATCCCGAAGAGCCGGTCGCCGGCAATATCTCGCTGACGCAGATGCTGACCAACCTGAAGGCGCAGGCCAAGGCCGCCGACGAGTGAGCGAGACCTTTGATTTCGACGCTGTCGTCGTCGGCGCCGGCGCCGTGGGCCTGGCCTGCGGCTATGCGCTGGCCAAGCGTGGCCTGGTCGTGGCGGTGCTGGAAGAGCAGGGCCATATCGGTCAGGGCGTGTCGTCGCGCAATTCCGAGGTGGTTCACGGCGGGCTCTACTATGCCACCGGTTCGCTGAAGGCGCGGCTGTGCGTGCAGGGGCGACGCCTGCTCTACACGTTCCTCGACCGGCACAACGTCTCCTACAAGAAGTGCGGCAAGCTGGTGGTGGCCACCAGCGACGAGGAGGTCGCGCGCCTCGACGGCATCTGGGCCCAGGCTCTGGCCAATGATGTCGAGGGCATGGAGCGCCTGACCGGCGAACAGGCCAGGGCCATGGAGCCCGGCCTCAACGCCCACGCCGCCCTGCTGTCGCCGGAAAGCGGCGTGTTCGACAGCCACGGCTACATGCTGGCCCTGCAGGGGGAGATCGAGGCGGCCGGCGGGGCGGTGGTGATCGCCACGCCGTTCGAGGGCGCGGAAGCCCTGGCCGAGGGCGGCTTCTCGGTGCGGGCCGGCGGGGCCGAGCCCACCACCCTGACCTGCCGGCTGCTGGTTACCGCGCCGGGGCTGTCGGCCCAGGCAGTGGCGGCGCGGATCGAAGGCTATCCGGAAGATGGCATTCCCAAGGGCCACTTCGGCAAGGGCGTCTATTTCCGCCTGACCGGCAAGGCGCCGTTCCAGCGGCTGATCTATCCGCCGCCGATCCCTGGCGCCCTGGGCACCCACTATCGCAACGACCTGGGTGGCCAGGCGGTGTTCGGCCCCGATCTGGAATTTGTGCCGGAGCCGGACTATTCCGTCGACCCGGCCCGGGCCGAGGTTTTCGCCGCCTATATCCGCAAGTTCTGGCCAGGCCTGCCCGACGGCGCCCTGACCCCCGACTATGCCGGCGTGCGGCCCAAGCTGCATGGCGCGGGCGAGCCGCAGCCGGACTTCCAGCTGCGCGGCCAGGACGACCACGGCCTTGCAGGCCTCATGGCGCTGTTTGGCATCGAGAGCCCCGGCCTGACCAGCTCTCTGGCCATCGGCGAAGAGGTCGCGGCGCGGCTGCTGGACTAGGCCGGCCAGGCGGCGCCGGCCGCCGCAGGCTCTAGATTGACACGCCCGACCCACCCGCAGATGGTCCGCGCGCCTCGCCGTATCGGAGACCCGCCTTGACCAACATCCTGCACGCCATGCTGGGCAAGGGGCTGGGCGGTCTGGAGCGCGTGTTCCTCGACTACCAGCCGATCCTCGAGGCCTATGCCGCCAAGCACGGCGGAACCTGCACGGGCGTGGTGCGCCGGGGCGGGGCGGTCAGCGGGGCCGAGGCCATGCGCTCGCCGCCGCTGGCGCTGATGCCCGCCTTTACCGACTGGGATCCTTGGACCGTGGGCGCCGCCCGGCGACTGGTCGAGACGGTTCATCCGGGCCTGATCCTCAGCCACGGCCAGCGCCCGGCGCGGCTGTTTGGCCGTCTGGCGCCGACGGGCGTGGTGCAGGCGGTCTGCGTTCACAAGCCGGTCTTCGATGTGATCGAGGGCGCCCACTATATCTGCGTCGGCCGCCATCTGGCCGAGCTGGCCGTAGCGCGCGGCGTGCCGTCGGCGCGGGCCCACTTCGTGCCCAACGCGGTGGCCGAGCCCTCCGCCCAGGCCGATCCCTTCGCCGCCCCGGGCACGGCGATCCGGGTGGTGGCCGCCGGCCGGCTGCATCCCAAGAAGGGCTTCGACATCCTGATCCGCGCCATCGGTCTGCTGCGCGCCCGCGGCCTGGACGTGGTGTGCGACATCGCCGGCGAGGGCGAGGAGCGCGCCCATCTCGAGCGCCTGATCGCCGAGCTGGACCTGGGCGCCGCCGTCAGCCTGATCGGCTGGACGGCTGACGTCTCGGGCTTCCTGGCCATGGGTGACCTCTTCGCCTTCCCGTCGCACCAGGAGGGTTTCCCCCTGGCCCTGCTGGAGGCCATGGCCGTGGCGCTGCCGGTGGTGTCGTCGGCCATTGATGGCCCGGTCGAGATGGTCGTGGACGGCGAAACCGGCCGCCTCGTGCCGCCCGATGATCCCGTGGCCTTGGCCGACGCCCTGGCCGACCTGATCGCTGCGCCCGACCTCGCCCGCGCCATGGGCCAGCGCGCCCGCGAGACCGTGCTGCGCGACTATGGCTCGGCCCGCCTGGCGCGGCGTCTTGAAGCGGTGTTGGATCGGATGCTCGAGCCTTCCCGGGACGGGGCTTCCCGTCCCGGGAAGGCTCTTTTCTAAGTGGAAGCGCGATCTGGCGCCGAACCGGCGGCCACTTCGGCGGATCGCGCTTGCAGGCTTGATGCCTAGGCCGCGAGAGCGTATGACGCCGCTCCGTTCTGGAACGGTTGGGTAGCTCAGATGGTTAGAGCGGTGGATTCATAACCCACAGGTCGGCGGTTCGATCCCGCCTCCAACCACCAGGACGGATTTCCACGACACACGGGTTTGTCGGGCCTTGTTCGCCCGCTACGCTGGACCGTACGGGCGCTCAGGCAAACCTGATGGGCCGGCGCCGATGGTGCGCGAAGTCGACCTTTTCGGGATTCATCCGTGAACGACAATCCCGATCTCGCCGCCCTCGATAGGCTCAAGACCCGCATCCAGGGGCTGCGCGCCAAGACCACCGACAACGGCTGCACCGAAGGCGAGGCTCTGTCAGCCGCCGCCAAGGTCGCCGAGTTGCTGGATCGCTACGACCTGTCGCTGACCGATGTCGAAATCCGGGATGCGCCGTGCGAGCGGCGCGACTACGAGACCCATCGCAACAAGCGCATACCGCTGGACGATTGCGTTGGCGCGATCGCGGACTTCTGCGATTGCCGGGTCTGGCGCGAAAAAAACCCGGCAGGCGAGGCGCGATACGTCTTTTTTGGGCTCCGATCCGATGTTGAAGCCGCGCACTGCCTGACCGAACTGATCGATCTCGCCGTTCGCTCCGAACTCGGCCGCTACAAGACCAGTGCCGACTATCAGCGGTTCCGGCACCAGGAGCGACACATGGCCAATGCGTCCTTCACCCTGGGCATGGTCGCGTCCATCGCTGCCAAATTGACGGCGATGAAGGCCCGGCGCGACCAGGCCAACACCGGCGCCGGGCGTGATCTCGTCGTCCTCAAGGCGTCGGTCGTCGACGCCGAACTGGACAAGCTCGATCTCAAGCTAAAGACCATGCGCCGCGCGACCCGCATGGTGTCGCCAGAGGCCTACGACGCCGGCGGCGCGGCGGGCGCGGCCCTGGCCCTCTCTCGGGCTATCCGGGAGCCGTGACGACCTCGGCCGCCGGCGCCTCGCCCGCTATCGGGCGCGGCGTGAAAGGCTGAGAAGCCCGGACGTGATTCACAGCGAGATCGACGGGCTATTTGCGCGTCCTTGACCAGAGCATGACGCCCTCAAAAAAATGGCCCGCTCAGCGAACCGAGCGGACCAGTTGAGGGGAAGGCGGTATCGAAAGGGACGTCCTAGAACTTGGCCCGCAGGCCAAGGCTCACCGTGCGGCCATACTTGGTGTAACCGCCGAACCAGCCGCCCTTGACGAACTGCCACTGGGCCGCATCGGCCAGGTTCTGGGCCTCGACCGCCGCCGTGATCTGAGGCGTGATCTTGTAGCTGACGCTGGCGTCCAGCGAGCCGAAGGCGCTGTCGTTCAGCGCCGACAGGCCAACCCCGCCGACGTCCTGAAGCACATCGTCGACCCAGCTGTAGCTGGCGCGGGCCGCGAAGCGGTCCTTCTCGTAGAAGCCGGTGACGTTGAAGCTGTTCTTGGCGACGTTGACCATCTCGTCCTTGAGGGTCGGCGAATAGGTCGCTTCGGTGTCGGTGTAGGTATAGTTGGCCAGGAAGCCCAGGCCGTCGAACGGCGCGGGCAGGCTCTTGAACAGGTGCTGATAGGCCAGCTCCACGCCCTTGATCGTCGCCTTGCCGCCATTGGTCGGCGAGGTCAGCAGATAGGTCTGGCCGTCGACCACGAGGTTGGTCTTCTGGCTGTAAACGAAGGTGGTGATGTCCTTGTAGAAGGCGCCGGCGATCAGGGCGCTGCCGGGGGCAAAATACCATTCCAGCGTCGCGTCGTACTGCCAGGCCTCGAAGGGACGAAGCTCGG
This sequence comes from Caulobacter sp. ErkDOM-E, assembly GCF_048541895.1. Taxonomy (GTDB): domain Bacteria; phylum Pseudomonadota; class Alphaproteobacteria; order Caulobacterales; family Caulobacteraceae; genus Caulobacter. The sequence goes on from NZ_CP183331.1 coordinate 825,171, forward strand.
GATTGCCCCCGACGGCGGTCAGCACGGTGCCCGACGAGTTCAGGGTGAGGCGGGGCGCCAGGTCGGCCAGGGACGGACGCGTAATGACCTTGGCCGCCGCGACATGGGCCTGCAGGGTCTCTGACAGTTCCAGCACGAAGTTGGCGGTCGGCAGGGCGTCGCTATAGGTCTTCTCGTAGCGCACAGGGATCGCCGCCGTGCCGTTGTCGGCATAGCCCGCCGAGACCTGCTTGGTCTGGGCCAGCCGCACGCCGACCTGACCCCGCAGCCCGGCGCCCAACAGCTTGGAGTCGATGTCGGTCAGCGCGTAGGCGGCGCCGATATCTTCCGACACATGGTACGAATTGCGACGGTCGGCGCGGGCCGTGCCCTTCTGGGTCTTGTCGGCCACGGCCCAAAACGCGGCCGGATCGGGCATGGCCCAGGTGTTGGGCAAGGTCCCGTCGACATCGCTCAGGAAGTCGCTGACCGGGAACGCATCGAAATAGTCGGCGCCGAAGAACTTACCGGCCAGGTTGGTCGTGAAGTTGATGTCGGCGCGGTTATAGTCGCGCGAGCGCTGGCGGTACTTCACGCCGAACTGCACGCGGGTCAGCGGCCCCCAGGACACCGGCCGCTCGGCGTCGAACTGGATGGCGCTCTCGTCGTCGGTGGAGTTGTTGATCCGCCACTCGACGCGGCGGAACGGCAGCAGCGAAGGGTTGCTCAGATTGGCGGTGAGCAGCTTGACGCTGGGCACGGCGTCGTCGTCGGCCCTGGTCATGGCGAAGGTCGTCTGGCCGATCGCGCCCAGCAGACGGGTGCGGGTGATCGGCTTGGAGGTTTCGGAATAGGCGCGCGCGTAGGCCACATCGGCCGTCAGGGTCCAGTCGTCGAGCTTCTGGCGGATCTTGCCGGCGACCATCAGGTTGTCGTGGGCCAGGTCGCTGACCTCGCGGCCGATCTGGGTGGTCGAGGTGACCGTGCCGCCGACCAGGACATTGTCCTTGATCACCGCCGAGCCGGGAACCAGCGTGGCGACGCCCTGGTCGACCGAATAGGTCAGCTCGTCATAGTGATCGTCCAGCTTGGTGTAGCTGGCGTCGAAGGTCACTTCGGTTTCTTCGCTCGGCCGATACTGGGCCGACAACACCACGCCCTTGCGCTCGCGATCCTCGCGCTCGAGGGTCGGGCGGATGGCGGTCGGATAGAGGTTGATCCCCTGGGCGATCATGGTCTTGCCCAGGGTCGTGGACGGGTCCGAATAGCTCCAGCTCACCCCCGTGATGCGGTCCTGGCGCAAGGTGCGCTGATCGAACACAGCCGCCGCGAGCACGCCGAAAGTCTGGGCGTCATTGGTCCAGCTGATCAGGCCCGAGACGCGCGGATCCGTCTTGCCGGCCAGTTCTGGCCGACTGGCCGTGGCCGACAGGGCCAGGGTGCTGCGGCCCAGGTCCAGCGGACGGAAGGTCTTGATGTCGACCACACCGCCGATCGCGCCTTCGTCCAGGGAGGCCAGGGGCGTCTTGCCGACCTCGACGCCGGCGACCAGCTCTGACGGCAGGGTGTCAAAGCGGAATTGACGGCCGCTCTGGCCGCTGTCGCGCATGTTCTCGTTCACGGCGGCGCTGCGGCCGTTCAGGGTGACGATCTGGAAGTTGGGGCCCAGGCCCCGAACGCGCACGAACAGCCCCTCGCCCCGGTCGCGGGTGATGGCCACGCCCGGCACCCGCTGCAGGGCCTCGGCGATGTTGTTGGACGGGAACTTGCCGATGTCCTCGGCCGAGATGCCATCGACCACATTGACCGCCTTGCGCTTTTCCGACAGCGCCTTGGCCAGCGAGTTGGCGAAGCCGCCGGTCACGACAATCTCCTCGACGGTGCTGGAAGCCTCCTGGGGCGCCTCGGCGACCGGCGCGGCGGCCTCGGTGCGGGACGCCGGGGCGGTCGAGATCTTCTGGACGGCCGGGCGCAGAATCGCCGCGCCGCCGTTGCGGACATAGGTCAGGCCCGTGCCGCGCAGCAGCTGAGCCAGGCCGCTCTCGACGTTCAGCTCGCCGCTGACGCCGCCGGTGCGCTTGCCCGCCAGCAGAGCCGGATCGGCCAGCACCTGTAGGCCGGTGGCGCGCGAGAAGGCCGGCAGGGCGGAGGCCAGATCGCCGGCCGGGATGGCCAGGACGGGCTTGGGCGCGGGCGCCGACAGGGCAGGAGAGGCCGCCAGCAGGGCGACGGCGGACGTCGCGCCAAGCCAGGCAAAGGTTTTGGAGGTCATCGCGTCATCCCCGAATTCGCGCGGCGCGTTCGCCGGCTTCGGTGGTGAAGACGTCGGCCGACCCGGATCCCGGACAGGGAATTTTGTGAAGTTTCCGCGACGCCCGGGTTGTCAGCGGGACAACGCCAAGCTGCCGGCCTCTTCGCGGACCCGGAAACCGTGGACGAGAGCCAGGTTGCGCACCAGGGCCTCGGGCTCGTCGAGGCGGAACCGGCCGGCCACGCGTCGACGGCCCAGGGCGGGGTCGTCGATGACGATCGGCGTCATCGACGCGCGGTTGAGGCGCTCGACCAGCCGCGCCAGCGTCACGCCATCGGTCTCCAGCCAGCCCGACCGCCAGTCGTCTGCCGACGGATCAAAGGCGCGCAATCGGGAAAGTCGACCCTCCTTGGCGAAGGCCTGCTGTCCCGGTGTCAGGTCGGCGGTGCGATGGACAAGGCCCGCCGGCGCCAAGCGCACCTTGCCGCGATGCACCGACAGTTCCAGCTTGCCGTCGCCGCGCTCCAGATTGAAGGCGGTGCCCAGCACACGGGCCGAGCCCTCCGGCGCGCTGACCGTGAACGGACGCGCGGCGTCGTGGGCGATATCGAAATAGGCCTCGCCGGTAATCAGTCGGACCTCGCGGCGGTGGGTCCCGATCCGCGCCTCCAGCCTGGTGGCGCCGTCCAGGGTGACCTTCGAGCCATCCGCCAGGGCCACGGAGCGGATCCTGCCCGGCGCCGTCTGGACCGTCATCGGCTCCACAGTCATCAGCTGCAGCTGGGGCCAGGCCAGCACCAGGGCGAAGACGCAGGCCGCCAAGCCACCCGCCAGGGTCGCGACGGGCGCCCAGGCCGGTCGCCGGATCGAACGGCGCTGGACATCGAGGGCCATGGCCTCGATCAGCGCCACATCCTGCGCCGTGGTCCAGATCTGGTCGAAGGCCGCGCTGTTGGCAGGATCGGCGGCGCGCCAGGCTTCGAAGTCCCGGTCGTCCTGCGCCTGGCGATCCAGGCGTCGCGCCACCCAGAGCGCGGCCTGCTGTCGAGACCCGCTCATGGACGGCCCCCGGCGCGACGCTCGGCCTTGGCCATTTCGCGATGCAGTTGCTCCAGCGCCCGCACCACATGCTTCTCGACCGCCGCCTCGTTCATGTTCAGCTCGGCGGCGATCTGGCGGGTGGAGTGGCCGTGCAGCCGTCGCCGAATGAAGACGTCGCGCCGCAGGGGCGGCATGGCGTCCAGCGCCTTTCCGAACACCTCAACCTTCTGGCGATGCATCAGGATCTGCTCCGGAGCGGGGGCCTCGCAGGGAATGTCGTCGTTCAGCGCCTGGACCGCGCGGCGGCTGTGATGGCGGAAGTGGTCGTGGACGAGGTTGAGCGCGATCCTGTAGCCAAGCGCCGCCCGGTCCACGACGTTTCGCGCCTGCTCGTAGGTCATCAGGCGCAGCAGGGTTTCCTGCACCAGGTCGTCGGCTGCGGCCGGGTCGCGCGTGCGGCGGACGATGAAGTGATAGAGGTCATGACGCTGAGCGCGCAGGCTGGCGAGATCAGTCATCAGCGCCCGTCATCGACGCGGTCGATCGTAAAGGAAACGGGCGCGCTTCTGGCTGGCATCCGGCGGCGCTACCACGCGTTGATGACAGTTTTCACGATGCGTCGACGGCTGGACAAGCGCCTTGGCCACCAGGACGGTCTTCCGCCTTCAGCCAGATGTCGTCGCCCGCGCGCCCTTGCGGCCGCGCGGGCTATCGCCCGTCCAGCGCTTGAAGGCGCGGGAGAAGGCGCTGGGGTCGGAGAAGCCGACGAGATAGGCGGTCTCGTTGACCGACAGCTTCTTGCTCCCCAGATAGTCCAGCGCCATCCGGCGACGCAGATCGTCCAGCACCGCGTCGAAGCTGGCGCCCTCGGCTTTCAGGCGGCGATAGAGGGTCTGTCGGCTGAGGCCCAGACGTTTGGCGACGGCGTCCATGGCCAGGTCGCCGGTATGCAGCAGCGGGATCAGCAGGGTCTCGACCCGGCCGCGCGTGGTCCCGCTGGTTTCCAGCTGTTTCAGCAGCGTCTCGGCGTGTTCGTTGAAGATTCCGAAGACATAGCGATTGGGCTTGTGGGTCTTGACCGCCAGCCACGAGGCTTCGATCCGCAGGGCGTTGCGGGGCTGGTCGAAGGCGACGGGCGCCTTGAAGATGCGGTCGTATTCGGCGCTGTAGCCGGGCCGGGGATGGGTGAGGTGCACCGCGGTCACGAACGGCACGTCGCCATGGCTGCGGGTCACTTCGCAGGCAAACCGCGAGAAGGCCCCTTCGGTCAGTTCGGGGAAATCGTTGGGATCGGGGCGCCGGTCTTCCAGCCACAGCTCTTCGCCCTGCCGGACCAGCTGGAAGCGCTGCTCGACGCCCAGGCCGTCGATCTCGGTGACCAGCCGGGAATAGCGGCTCAGCTGCTGCAGGCTCTCGCCCATGGTCTCGCCGGCCTTGCAGATCAGGCCGACGATCGACAGCTCCTCAAAGCGCGTGCCTTCGCTGAACCGCAGGGCCAGGGCGGGCTCGCCACAGAGGTCCTGGCCGGCCTTCATCAGGGCCTTGTAGCGGTCCATCGGGATGCGGCTGTCCTGGTCGGCGAGGTCTTCGACTGCGATGCCGGCCCGCGCCGCGAGGGTTTCGCGGTCGGCTCCAAGGGAGACGGCGAAGTCCATCAGCGCCTTGGCGAAGCCGCCTGAAACCGTCGATCCGCGCATCTGGTCTCCAGGGTCAAGAATCTGGCCCCCGCGATCATGGCGGCCCGCGCGGCCGGTTCCTAGCCTGGATCTTGCGGCTCGCATTGAAGCGTTTCGGAAACAGGCAGGCAGAATGACATCGGTATCGGCGCGTCGCATGGATGGGCTGGCGGCGGCCACCCTGGCGCTCAGGGCTTCGGCGGCGCTGTGGTATCTGGCGCTGGTCGTCGGGCTGTGGGTGTTCGGCTACTACATCGTCACCCTCTATGGCGTCAGCGCGCTGCGGGGCGAGTGGACGCGCTGGAACACGGTCTTGCCGGCCGGGCACGGCTTCAATCCCGGCGATCTGGGCGGCAATGCGGTGCTGGGCGTCCACCTGTTCGCGGCCGGACTCGTCAGCTTCAGCGGCGCGTTGCAACTGGTCCCGCAGATCCGGTCGCGCATCCCGGCCCTGCATCGCTGGAACGGCCGGCTGTTTCTGCTGATCGCCCTGATCATCAGCGGCTCAGGTCTCTATGTGGCCTTCACGCGCGGGGCGGTCGCCGGACACTATATGGCGGTCGGCAACACGCTGAACGCGGTGCTGGTGATCGTCTGCGCCGTCCTGGCCTGGCGTCACGCCGCCGCCCGCCGGATCGCCCTGCACCAGCGCTGGGCCCTGCGGTTGTTCGTGCTGATGTACGGGGTCTGGTTCTACCGGGTGGGGATGATGCTGTGGTTCGTCATCCACAGGGCGCCGGTGGGCCACAATGACACCTTCACCGGGCCGTTCGACATCTTCCTGGCCTTCGCCCACGTGCTGCTGCCGCTGGCGGTGCTGGAGGTCTACATGGTGGCCCGCGACCGGGGCGGGGCGCTGGCCAGGACCGGCATGGCGCTGGCCCTGTTTGTCCTGACCCTGGCCATGAGCGTCGGCATCTTCGGCGCGACCATGGGGATGTGGCTGCCCAGGCTCTAGGTTCCGGCCAGGGGAAACACCCGCGTCTGCTTGACCACGCCATAGGCGAAGCTGGTGTCGATCGAGGCGATGCCGGGGATGGCGTGCAGCCGGCGGCGGATGAAGTCCTCATAGGCCTCCAGGCTCTCGACGATCACCCGCAGCAGATAGTCGTCGCCGCCGGCCAGCAGGAAGCAGTCGAGGATCTGGTCGATCCGCGCCACCTGGTCCTCGAAGCCCTTGACCACGTCCTGACCATGGCGATCCAGCCGCACGCGGATGAAGACAGTGATCGGCAGGCCATAGGCCTTCTGGTCGACCAGGGCGGTGTAGCCGGTGATCACCCCTTCGGCTTCCAGATGGCGCAGCCGGCGCAGGCAAGGGGAGGGCGACAGGTTCACCCGGTCGGCCAGGTCCTGGTTGGTCAGGCGGCCGTCCTTCTGCAGTTCGCGGATGATCTGACGGTCCTTGGCGTCCATATCGGCTCCTCGGGGTGGAATCTGCCAAAACTGATGCCTGCACTAGCAGACTTGGCAATCTTCCGCCGATGAATCCGCGCCAATCTCGTGCCGTAGCAACGGAGCACAGCCATGGCGCGCGACCTCATCGAGAGCGGCTTTTCAACGCGGGCGATCCACGCGGGCTATGATCCGGCTGACGAGCACGGCGCCCTGACCCCGCCCGTCCACCTGACCTCGACCTTCGCCTTCGATAGCGCCGAGGCCGGCGGCGAGATGTTCGCCGGCACGCGGCCGGGGCACTTCTATTCGCGGATCTCCAACCCGACGACCGACCTGCTGGAGCGCCGGGTGGCCTCGCTGGAGGGCGCCGAGGCCGGCGTCGCCACGGCCTCGGGTATGGGGGCGATCACGGCGGTGATGTGGAGCTTCCTGCGCTCGGGCGACGAGGTGGTCACCGACCAGACCCTGTATGGCTGCACCTTCGCCTTCATGCGTGACGGCCTCTCGCGGTTCGGGGTCACCGTCACCCAGGTCGACATGACCGACATGGACGCCCTGGCGGCGGTGGTGTCGGACAAGACCCGGATCATCTATTTCGAGACCCCGGCCAATCCCAACATGCGCCTGGTCGACATCGCCGGCGCCGCGAAGGTCGCGCGGGCCTGCGGGGCCAAGCTGGTGGTCGACAACACCTACGCCACCCCGCTGCTGACCCGGCCGATCGAACTGGGCGCCGACATCGTCGTGCATTCGGCGACCAAGTATCTGGGCGGTCATGGCGACCTGATCGGCGGCATCGCCGTCGGCGGGGTGGAAGACATGGCCCGCGTGCGGCTGACCGGGGTCAAGGACATGACCGGGGCGGTGATGTCGCCCTTCACGGCCTTTCTGGTGATGCGCGGCCTCAAGACCCTGGCCCTGCGCATGCGCCAGCATTGCGCCAGCGCAGCCAGCGTCGCGACCTGGCTGGAGGCCCATCCGGCCGTGACGCGGGTCTTCTATCCGGGACTGAAGAGCTTTGCCCAGCATGACCTGGCCCAGCGCCAGATGGCCTTGCCCGGCGGCATGATGGCCTTCGAACTGGCCGGCGGGCACGCGGCCGGGGTGGCGATGATGAACCGCCTGACCCTGATCCGTCGGGCCGTGTCGCTGGGCGACGCTGAGACCCTGATCCAGCATCCGGCCAGCATGACCCACTCGACCTATAGCGCCCAGGAGCGGGCGGCGGCGGGCATCGGCGAGGGGCTGGTGCGGCTGTCGATCGGCCTGGAGGACGAGGCCGACATCCTGGCCGATCTGGCCGGCGCGCTGGAGCGGGCGGCCTCGCCGGTGGTCGCCTGACGGCCCTCAAAGGTTAAGGGCGCGGCGCCATGATCCGGGGGCGGCGGGGCATGTTGGGTTTCCGGCAAAAGCCTCGGGGTTTCAGCGGCTTGTGCGAGGTCTAAGGGCGCAGGAGCGACAAAATCGCTTCGCCTGCACGGCCGATTAACCGCGCCATGCGTTTATGACTTCATGTCCAAGTACGCGCCAGGCGCAGATGGTGATCGGCGGGGTGCGGCCCGTATCTCGACCCACAGGGCGGGAAAGCTGCTCTGTGGCGCCTTCGCCTGGGACTGCGTGATCCGCGACGTTTCCGACGCCGGCGTTCGCGTGCAGATGCTGGCCGGCGCGGCGCCTCCCGCCAAGGCCCAGCTTGTCGATCTGGCCGCCGGCCTGGCCCATGATGTCCAGATGGCTTGGCACAAGGAGCGTGAGGTCGGCTTCAAGATCCTCAAGACCCATGACCTGCGCGGCCTGACCCACGCCTCGGCGCGGACGGCCAAGAACATCTGGGCAGCCTCGCAGGCGCGGATCTCGGCAAGCTAAGGCTCTATGGGGCGACCCGGACGCAAGAAGGCCTCGACGGTCGCCCGCCGAGGCCTTTTGTTGCGCTGGACAGTAGAGTGATCAGGCGGCGGCTTCGTTGCGCCCGGCGTCGTCGGCCATCGCCCGGACCAGATCCAGCACCTGGCGACGGACCCGGCCGCGCGCGATGCGCGGGAACACCTCGGCCAGTTCCAGGCCTTCGGGCGTGGTCAGGAATTCCTGGACGATGCGTTCGGCGTGCAGGCCGGCGTCATCGGCTTCCGAGCCGCCCATAGGGTCGGCCAGGCCATCAAAGAAGAACGACACCGGCACCTGCAGGGTCTTGGCGATCTCATACAGTTTGCTGGCGCTGACGCGGTTGGCGCCGCGCTCGTACTTCTGGACCTGCTGGAAGGTCAGGCCCAGGGAATCGGCCAGTTGCTCCTGGCTGACGCCCAGCAGTTTGCGGCGCATCCGAACGCGCCCGCCGACATGCAGGTCGACCGGATTGGGTCGCCGGCCCTCGGTTTCTTCGCCCATGATTTCGCCTCCAAAGGTTGTCTGACTTACATGACACGACCGTGACGGCCCGGAAAGTCAGGCGCGGCATTAGGTCGCGCATACAGGCCCCATACCCACCCCGATATGGGTTCAGGGTGGGCTTGCGCCTTCAGGAGACGGTCGAACAGGGTGCTGGACAGGGCGATCTCTGCCCCTCGCCGCTGCACCAGACGTTGAGGCGCGGCGCAGAACTGGTCATGACCAAAGGCGGCGATGGCCGGGCAAAATGAGGTTCAGCCGCGCCTCGCCGAAAGCCTTTGATCAGGCCGCGACGTCTTCCTCGGCTTCGCCGCTGAGCAGGGCGCTGAGCACGGTGGCCAGGCGCTCGGGCTTGATCGGCTTTTCGACCACGTCCTGCATGCCGGCCGCCAGATAGGTCTGGACGTCAGCGGGATCGGCATTGGCGGTCAGGGCGACGATGGGGGTGATGGCCGGACGACCGTTCATCTCGCGAATGGTGCGGGTGGCGGTCACGCCGTCCATGCGCGGCATCTTGATGTCCATCAGGATCAGGTCGAAGCGGCCGCTTCGAGCCATTTCGACAGCTTCCACACCGTCGACCGCCTGTTCGGAGGTGCAGTCGAACATGTCGCACAGCGCTTCGGCGACCATGCGGTTGGTGGCGTTGTCGTCGACGATCAGGATGTGGGCGGCGCGGGTGTCAAGGGTCGGTTCGGCCGGCGCCGCCGCATCGATCTCGGCGGTCGGGGCGTCAAAGGCGAAGCGGACGGTCAGGCCGGCGCCGCGATTGGCCTGCGCCATCACCTCGCCGCCTAGGCCGCGCACGATCCGGTGGGCCAGGGCCATGCCCACGCCCAAGGCCATTTCGGTGCGATCCTCGATGCGCGCCGCGCCCAGAGGCTCGTAAATCCGCGCGAGACGATCTGCGGCCAGACCCCCGGCGTTGTCGCGGACGCTGCCGTCCAGATGCACGCCGTCGGCGCCGATGCGGGCTTGCAGGCAGGCCTCGATGACGCCGCGGCCGCTGGCCAGGGCGCTTTCGATCAACGCGTCGAACACCTGCAGCAGACGCTCGCCGTCGACCTCGACCCCGCATTCGGGTTCGCCGTCATAGGAGAACAGCAGGGTGGATCCGCCCTCGGCGGCGCGGGCCGACCAGCGGGCCTCGACGGCGTCGGCCAGGTCGCGCAGGCGCACGGGTGTCGGGGTCATCGGCAGTTGGCCACCGGCCGCGCTGTGCAGATCGATGGCGCGGCCCAGCATGGCGCCCATGTCGCGGCTGGTCTCGCCGATGGCGCGCACGAAGGCGCTGGCGTCCGGGGTCAGGCGCTGCTGCTCCAGACGCGCGGTGATGGCCAGGACGCCGTCCAGGTGGTGATTGATGTCGGTGGCCATCCGTTCGACCAGCGCCATGGCGTCTGCAGCCTCGCGCTGGCGCCGACGATAGGAGGTCAGCAGCGGGCCCAGTCCGCCCACGCCAACATAGTCACCGGCCTCATCCACGGCCACGAACGCGGTGCGGAACACAGGCGAGGGGCTATCGGCAAGGCGGTCGACGAAGGCGCCAAGTTCGGTCTCGACGGGGACCTGGCGCGGATCTCGGTCCATGACCTCGACGATGGGACGCTGGCTCAGGGCGTCGCGGGCGACGGCCATCATGCCCATGAACACGTCACGATAGACAATGCCGGTCGGTGCGGCGCCGTCGACGACGGCAACCGAAAAAGCTCGGTGATCTGCGTCGAAGATCGCCCAGACGTCCTGGCAGGACGTGGTTGAGGCGACCGGCGGACGGCGATCAATGAGACGAGATAGCGTTTCCATGCGGCCGCTTCGCTGGCGTCTGTGAGCGACTACCTTGCCCGCCTCGCCCTTGCGGAGTCGTTAAGTCGGGGCCGATTCTCAGGAAAGTTGCTTCCGGCGCACCCAATCTCGGGACCACGGGCAGACCATCAGGCCATAAAAAGGGGCGGCGGGATGACCCGCCGCCCCCTGCAGAAGAGCGTCCCGTCAGGGACAGCCGGTTACCACTTCTTGGTGATGCTCACACCGTAGAGGCGCGGCTCCTGAGTGATGACGTTGGTGAACAGGCCCGAGGAGTCGTCGCTGGTGTAGGCGTCGATGATCGGAACGTCGTTCAGTAGGTTCTTCACATAGGCGTCGACCTCCAGGCCCCATTCCGACTTCTCGAGCTTGAGGGTCAGGTTGGCGTTGTCCCAGGCCTTCAGGCGGTCGTAGGCGGTGTTGTAGACCCGGGCGTACTGGCCCGTCTGGCGGTAGTAGTCGCCGCGCAGCGTGGCCGACCAGCCGGCCGCCATGTCCCAGCGATACTGGGCGCCGATCGAGGTCGTCCAATGCGGCGAGCTGGGCAGCTCGTTGCCGGAGATGTCAGCCGCCGTACCTTCGATCGAGTAGCCGGCGCCGTAGTTATAGAGGCCGGTGCCGTTGGCCAGGAAGTTGGCCGTGGCGGCGGGAGCGCCTCGGCTCTGCAGGAAGCCGGCAAACACCGCCGGACCGCCGCAGGCGAAGGGCAGGGTGCCGCCCTGGCCGATGGCCAGCAGGGTGGCGACGCCGGCCGTGCTGAGCACGCAGTTGGCGCCGACGCTGGCGTTGGGCAGGCCCGGGCCGACCTTGACCAAGGTGTAGGCCGGGTTGCTCTGCGTGCGGTCCATCGTGTCGATCGACTTCACGCCCTTGCCGATCTCGGTGTGCAGGTAACCGACATTGGCGTTGATGCGCAGATTGTAGATCGGCGACCAGATCGACTCGAACTCCAAGCCATAGACCTTGGCGTTGACGTTCTCGTTGACCGAGGTGCGGTTGACGATCTTCGAGATCTGGTAGCCTTGGTAGTCGTAGTAGAAGCCCGTCGCGTTCATGATCAGGCTGCCACCCATCAGGGTGTTCTTGGTGCCCAGTTCGAACGCGTTGACGAATTCCGGATCAAAGGTTTGCGGGATGCCGACGGCGTTGGCAGGCACGCCCGGATTGATGCCGCCGCCCTTGTAGCCCTTGGAATAGAAGGCATAGACTAGGGTGTCGTCGGTCATCGACAGCTCTGGCTTGTAGTCGAAGCCGAAGCGGCCGGTCAGTTCACTGAAGCTGACCTTGGCGGTCGGCGTGACCGGGTCGAGGACCAGGCCGGTGCCCGGCGCGAGCAGCACGGTCTTGTAGTTGTCGACTTCCTTGCGGTCGCGCGTCTGGCGCAGGCCCAGGGTGAACTTCAGCTTGTCATTGGCCTGCCAGTACATTTCGCCAAACAGGGCGTCCGACTTCAGGCGGTAGGGGGTGCGGTTGTCATAATAGTTGTGACCCGAGCCGTCGGGCGTGGCCCCGGTGTCGATGCCGATACAGGTCAGCGGCAGGGTGACCGGATTACAGTTTGGATTGCCGCCATTGCCCGGCGTGGTGGCGTTCAGGGCCAGGGCCGACAGGGTCAGCGAGTTGCCGATCACATAATAGTCGGTGACCGTCTCGTAGTCGAAGTGGATGCCGCCGATGTTGAAGTTCAGCGGGCCATCGAAGTTCGACGACAGGCGGAATTCCTGACTGAACTGTTCGGCCGCGTTGGACGAGATGTCCAGCGTGGTGAACTTGTTCGTCCGGCCCGTCTGCGGATCGGTGAAGAAGCCGCCCGGCGTGAAGGGCGTGTTGTTGAACGGCACGGCCGAGACGTTGCGGTTGTAGTCCTGCTTCGAATAGACTGAGTTCTCGCTGTACGACGTCATGGCCGTGATGGTCAGGCTGTCGGTCAGGTCGTAGTTCAGGGTGAACTGATAGACGTCCGACTTGGACCGGTAGATCGGGTCGAACGACGACTCGAACTTGTTCAGATCCTTGTCGGTGGTGTCGCCGGCGTTCACGTCGCCGCTGGTGAAGCCGAAGATGTTGCCCAGCTCGCCGGTGAGCGTGCCCGAGCTGTTGACGGTGCCATAGGCGTTGTTGCTGTACAGCGAGCCGGGCAGGCAGCCCTGGGTCAGGAAGATGCGCGCTGCGCCGGTCGCGACGCCGCCGACGGTGGCGGGGCCGTTGTCCTTGGTGCACAGCTGCTTGCCGGTGCGCGAGCGGGCGTCATCTTCATCGAAGCGCTCCCACAGGAAGTTGGTGCGCAGCTTTTCCGTCGGGTTGAACATCACCGAGATGCGGGTCGAGTACAGATCCCGGTCGTCCACCTTGTTGCCGGTGAACGTGTTGGTCATGAAGCCGTCGCGCTTCAGATAGGCGCCGGCGGCCCGGATGGCGAGCTTGTCGCCGAAGATCGGCACGTTGATCATGCCGCGGACCTTCTGGGTCCCGTAGTTGCCGACTTCGGCGCGGGCCATGGCCTCGAAGGTGTCGGTCGGCTTGGCGGTGATCAGGTTGACCACGCCGCCAGTGGCGTTGCGGCCGTACAGCGTGCCTTGCGGGCCGCGCAGAACTTCCACGCGCTCCATGTCGTAGAATTCGGCTTCGAACAGGTTGCCCGACTGCTGGGGGGCGTTGTTCAGGTGGACGCCGACGCCGGCGTCGGCCGATGCGCCGACTGCCCGGGCCCCGATGCCGCGGATCTGGAAGTTGAAGCTGTTGGTGAAGTTGCTCTTGGCGAAGCTGACGTTCGGAATGGCAAGCTGAAGATTCGGACCCCCGTCGATCTTCTGGGCTTCAAGCGTGTCCTGGCTGAAGGCGGAAACCGCGATCGGCACGTCCTGAAGGGCTTCTTCCTTCTTCTGGGCGGTGACGACCAGTTCCTCGATGACCGTGGTCTGCTGACCGGTCTGGGCCAGCACGGGTGTGGCGACGGCTGCGAGCACGGCCGCCGAAGCGCCCATGGCCAACAGGCTCCGCAAACGCGAAGATTGCGACATTCGAATTCCCTCCCTGAACGCCGCGGCTCCTTATGGCGGAGCCTGCGTGCGTCGCTTGTTTCCTCGGCGCCGTACAATTCGCGCTACGCGGGCGTACGGCGGACCCCTCGCAGCATAGGCAGATTGCATACTTGCGTTCTTTGACTGTCAACTGCCGTCAGCCTAAGTGAACAGCGATAGGTTACGCCTTTTCACTTTCCCCGGCATCACGTTCTCCTGTTTGGGGCAAGTTTCCACCGGTATTAGAAAAGCGGGTTTGGCGCTTACCTAGCGGCAGCCTCCGCAAAGGCGCCCAAAACCCGGGCGCAATGGTTTGCGGCCTCCTGCGGCGTTGGTCGATTACGGCCTTGGGTATTGACCCAGATCATTGTTTTTTGGGGCTTGATGCGTCCTGGCGAGCCGTTGCTGGACCCCGCCGCGCCGCTGGACCGTTTCGAGCCGTCGCCGCCTGGTGTAGAGGGAGCCATGGCTTTCTGTTTCTACTCTTGTGCAGCCCGCCGTGCGCCGGGCCGGAGAACCGTTCATGACTGACGCCGCCCTGGTGCTGTTCTCCGGCGGCCAGGACAGCAGCGTCTGCCTGGCCTGGGCGCTGGAGCGCTATGCCCGCGTCGAGACGGTCGGCTTCGACTATGGCCAGCGTCACGTCATCGAGATGGAGGCGCGCGTGGCTGTGCGTCACCAGATCGCCGCCCGCTTCCCGCACTGGGCCGAGCGCCTGGGCGAAGACCATGTGCTGGACCTCAAGGGTTTCGGCGCCGTCGCCGAGAGCGCCCTGACCGCCGACCGGGCCATCGAGATGACCGACCGCGGCCTGCCCTCGACCTTTGTGCCCGGCCGCAACCTGGTGTTCCTGATCTATGCTGCGGCCCTGGCCGACCGGCGGGGCATCCCGGCGCTGGTCGGCGGCATGTGCGAGACCGACTTCTCGGGCTATCCTGACTGTCGGCGCGATACGCTGGACGCGATGCAGACCGCGCTGAACCTGGGCATGGATCGCGACTTCCGCATCGAAACCCCGTTGATGGCCCTGACCAAGGCGGAAACCTGGGCCCTGGCCAAGGCGCTGGGCGGCGAGGACCTGGTCGATCTGATCGTGGTCGAGAGCCACACCTGCTATCGGGGCGAGCGCGGCGACCTGCACCCCTGGGGCCACGGCTGCGGCGACTGCCCGGCCTGCGACCTGCGCCAGAAGGGCTATGAGGACTGGGACGCGGCGGGGCGCGCGGTGCTGGTCTCGTGACCTACAGCGTCAAGGAAATCTTCCTCACCCTGCAGGGCGAGGGCGGTCAGGCGGGCAAGGCGGCGGTGTTCTGCCGCTTTTCCGGCTGCAACCTGTGGACCGGCCGCGAGCAGGATCGCGCCAAGGCCGTCTGCACCTTCTGCGACACTGATTTCGTCGGCACGGACGGCGAGAACGGTGGAAAGTTCGCCACGGCCGAGGCCCTGGCCGATGCGGTCGAGGCCCAGTGGACAGGCGGGCCGAACGACCGGCTTGTCGTCTGCACTGGCGGCGAGCCGCTGCTGCAACTGGATCCGCCCGCCATCGCGGCCTTGCACGCCCGGGGTTTCATGATCGCGGTGGAGAGCAACGGCACCGTCGAAGCGCCTGACGGCATCGACTGGGTCTGCATCAGCCCCAAGGCCGACGCCCCCGTCGTCCAGACCCGGGGCCAGGAGTTAAAGCTGGTCTATCCGCAGGACAAGGCCCTGCCGGAGCGGTTCGAAAGTCTGGATTTCGAGCGCTTCTACCTGCAGCCGATGGATGGTCCCGATCGCGACCGGAACACGCAATTGGCGGTCGCCTATTGCCTTTCCCACCCTCAATGGCGTTTAAGCGTCCAAACACACAAATATCTCGGCCTGCCCTGACGGATAAGGCGCTCGACCTGGTGACAGGGTCGTTGCGCTAGAGCCTCCCAGGCCCTGTCAAAAGAAGTACCTGATGAAGCCTGTCTTCGAGATCACGAAGGCCGCGACGTTCGACGCGGCTCACTACATCGAGCAAGGTCCCGCCGACCATCGCTACCGCAAGCTGCACGGCCACTCGTTCAAGGTGGAGGCCAGCGTAAAGGGGCAGATGCAGGACGCCGGCTGGGTCGCCGACCTCGAGGGCCTGGACACGGCGCTCAAGGCCGTGGCCACCGAGCTGGATCATGGCCTGCTGAACGATCGCCCCGGTCTGGAAAGCCCGACCCTGGAGCGTTTGTGCCTGTATTTCGCCGAGCGGCTGACGCCGACCTTTCCGGGTCTGTCGCGCGTGGTGATCTCGCGCCCGACCATCGGCGAAAGCTGCGCGCTTTGCCTTTAGGGGCGAGGCTTTAGCGCGAGCGCTTCCACTCTTCATATTCGCGCTTGTCGCGGTCCTTGGCGCTTTCGCCTGGGATCACCGCCTTGCCGGTGGCGACGACGGCCTTGCCGCCAACCTTGGCGGCGCCCCCGACCACGGCGCCGGTGACGCCAATGGCGGTGCCGGCCACCATGCCGACGGCGCTGGCCGCGACGCAGCCCTGCAGGCTCAGGCCCAGCGCGACCAGGGCGGCGGTGGACATCAGACGTTTGGCGGTCATGGCTCGCTTATCCCGGCTAACAGCGACCCCATGATGGCTAACAGGTCTTAAGACCGGCTTAGCCGAAGTCGATGGCGATCGCGTCCTCGTCCCGCCGCCAGGGGCCCTTGTATCCGGCGGCCACCTGCCGTCGCCGATCGGGGCCGAAATAGCCCTCGCAGCGGATGAACGGGCGGGGATGCTCGATCAGCAGGGTCAGGCGATGGACCAGGCTACGGCCGGTCACCGGCTTGGTCAGGAACTCGTTGACCCCGGCGTCGCGGGCGTCCTGGACGCGCCGCATCGTCGAATGGCCGGTCACCATCAGGACCGGCGCGAAGGGATTGGGACTGGCGGGCGAGCGGCGCAGCAGGTTGACGAACTCGATGCCGCCCAGCAGGCCCATCTTCAGGTCGGTAATGACGATGTCGATCGGCACGCGCTGCATCATTTGCAGCGCCTCGCCGCCGTCGATGGCCTCAAAGATGTTCCGGACGCCGATGGCGCGCAGCATCTCGGTCAACAGCAGCCGCATGTGCTGATTGTCGTCGACGAGCAGAATTTTCAGGGTGTCGAAGCGCACGCGTTTTCTTGAGCCCTGACGCGCACTAGCGCAACCTATGCGCGAATCAATTATAAGACGTCCGCATTGGAAGAAGCATTACAGCTTCGCAACATAACAGGTCAACCCAAAAACCTGAGTGTTTTCAGTGATCAGACCATATTGGATAAAGTTGACAGACCAGTGGTCTCAGAAACGGTCGGTCTGGCCCGGGTGAAAGGCCCCGCCGCCGGTCTGGGCGCGATGGCGCAGGAAGGCGTCGGCCAGGACGCAGGCGGTCATGGCCTCGACCACCGGCACCCCGCGAATGCCCACGCAGGGGTCGTGGCGGCCCTTGGTGCGCAGCTCCACCTCTTCGCCCGCCTCGTTGACGGTGTCGCGCGGGATCAGGATGGAGGAGGTGGGTTTGAAGGCCACCCGGGCCACCACCGGCTGGCCGGTCGAGAGGCCGCCCAGCACGCCGCCGGCATGGTTGGTCAGGAACACCGGACCGTCATGGCCCATCCGCATCTGGTCGGCATTGTCCTCGCCGGTCAGGGCGGCGCTGGCGAAACCCTCGCCGATCTCGACGCCCTTGGCGGCGTTGATCGACATCAGGGCCGCCGCCAGTTCGGCGTCCAGCTTGCCATACAGCGGCGCGCCCCAGCCGGCCGGCACGCCGGTGGCCTCGACCTCGACGATGGCCCCGGTCGAGGAGCCGGCCTTGCGGATCTTTTCCAGGTGCTCTTCCCACACCGGAATGATCGCCGCATCGGGCGACCAGTAGGGATTGTTGTCGATCTCGCTCCAGTCCCAGCGCGAGCGGTCGATGGCGTGCGGGCCGATCTGCACCAGGGCCGCGCGCACGCTCACCCCGGGGATCACCAGCCGGGCGATGGCGCCGGCCGCGACCCGGGCGGCGGTCTCGCGTGCCGAGCTGCGCCCGCCGCCGCGATAGTCGCGCACGCCGTACTTGGCGAAATAGGGATAGTCGGCATGGCCCGGCCGGAAGGCCTGAGCGATCTCGCCATAGTCTTTCGAGCGCTGGTCGGTGTTGTCGATCATCAGGCTGATCGGCGTGCCGGTCGTGCGCTGGCCGTCGCTGCGGCTGTCCTCGAACACGCCTGACAGGATGCGCACCGCGTCCGGTTCCTGGCGCTGGGTGACGAACTTGCCCTGGCCCGGGCGGCGCTTGTCGAGGAAGCCCTGGATCATCTCCGCCGTCAGGGCGATGCCGGGAGGGCAGCCATCGACGACGCAGCCGAGCGCCGGTCCATGGCTTTCGCCCCAGGTGGTGACGCGGAACAGATGACCGAAGGTGTTGTGCGACATGGCGGGGCTTCTAGCGGAAACAGCCGGCTGCGGCAAAGGCGGGCAGGGGTTTGCGCACTTGCCCCCTCCGCGCTTCGCGCTCCTCCCCCGGAGGGGGAAGATGAGGTCGGTTCATCCGCCCCCGCCGGGGGCGGACGGCTGCGAAGCAGCCCGGTGGGGGCCTGCGGCGCTGGCCGCTCACCCCCGAACCTTCGCGGCCTCTGCCAGATAGAGCTCCAGGTTGGTCCAGCCCGAGCCGTCCCTGGCCGGCGCCGCGCCATCGGCCTTCTTCGGATTGAGCCCATGCGCTGCTTCCCACGCATCGGGCATGCCGTCGCTGTCCGTATCCGGCGCGGCGACGCCGGGCGCCAGCACGGGCCAGCCGCCGACATCCTGTTCTTTGTTGATGATCTTGCCGGTTCTGGTCCTGACGCCCTCGATCACGCGCAGATCGACTGTGTCGCGCCAGACCGAGGCCCCGGCGTCGGCCAGCACGCGGTCATAGGCGCTGGCGGCGGGATCGGCGGCGATGGGAGCGATGTCGATCGGAGACGCCTGGCGATAGCCTTCCACCTGCAGGCCGGTGACCAGGCTCCAGGGATCGGCCGGAACCACGCCGTTCATGCTGTTGCCGGCGAACCAGGCCCTGGCCAGGCTGTTGCT
Source organism: Caulobacter sp. ErkDOM-E (assembly GCF_048541895.1). Taxonomy (GTDB): domain Bacteria; phylum Pseudomonadota; class Alphaproteobacteria; order Caulobacterales; family Caulobacteraceae; genus Caulobacter. Next base: position 843,788 of record NZ_CP183331.1, read on the forward strand.
CTCGTTGAAGGCGATGGGCTTTTCAGAGCTGGGGCCCATGACATAGGCGTTGTCGACGAAGTTGTAGGCGACCAGCGCCGCCTTGTCGGCGTCATAGCCGGCATGGCCCTTGCCCCAGTTGTAGAAGACATTGGAGCGGAATTCGATAAATGCCCCGACCGGGTCCTTGTCGGGCCCGTCATAGTTGCCGGGGCGCGGCATGCGGGCCAGGTGGTTGGCCCACAGATTGTGGTGAAAGCTGATCTTCGAGCCCTGGCCGCCGCGGATCAGGCTGCCATAGCCGTGGTCGCCCTTGGCGTGGATCGAGTGGGCCAGGCTTTCGCTGATGATCGACCACTGCACGGTCAGGTCATGGAAGCCCTGTTCGGGATTGTCGAAGCGGGCCGAGGCCGACAGGGTCTCGTCCACCGACCAGCTGGCCGAGACGTGGTCCAGGATGATGCGGTGGCCCTTGGCGATCCAGATCGCGTCGCCCTCGGTGCGGCTTTCGGCGCCGAGCCGCGAGCGGATGAAGCGGATCACCACATCGTCGGCGGCCACGATCAGGGTCTGGTCGCGCAGGGTGATCCCGCCGCCCGGCGCGGTCTGGCCGGCGAGGGTGATCTGGCCGTTGGCGATTTTCAGCGGGCTCTTCAGGGCGATCGTGCCGGCCACGTCGAACACCACGGTGCGCGGCCCCTTGGCCTCGACGGCGGCGCGCAGCGAGCCGGGGCCGGCGTCCTCCAGGGTGGTGACCTTGATCACTGCACCGCCGCGTCCGCCGACACTCAGGCGACCCGCGCCCTCTGCGCCGGGGAACGCGACCACCTCTTTCGGCGCGGCTACGCCGGACGCCGTGGCGCAGGCGGTCAGGGCGAGGGTCAGGGCGGCCAGGCTGGCGGCGTTGTGAAGCGGGCGGCGCATCGGTTTCATCCCCGGTGGAGCGGCGTCTGCGGCGCCGGTGTCTTGGCGCGAAAATGGCGGCGGGGCGCGGCTTTGTCCACCGGTGTCATTTCTCCGTCGAAGCCACCGGCCCCCTCCTGACCGCTTCGCGTTTCATCTTCCCCCTCCGGGGGAAGACGGCTGCGCAGCAGCCCGTAGGGGGCAAGTCTGGCGGACACGGTTTCACAACCTCGCGCTTTCGCTGCGATGGGAATGGGAAGGGTCGCGGAGCGCCCGGGCCTCGCCCGGAGGATTGGGATAGTTGAATACCGTTTCGACGAAGACAGACGCTCCGCGTGATCGTTATCCCTCTGGCCGGGGTGCGCAGGCCTGTTCAGCCTTTTGCCCCACCCGGGTTTTGTCCTGCCTCGCGACGGACCCAGCCTTGGGCTGCAGCCACGCCGATTCCGGAGGAACCCGGAGCGAACCTTCGGACGGGCGGAGGCCTTGGCTTGCCCCCGATAGGCGGGTTTACGTCACCCGCCCTCTCTTTAAACCGGCCGCCCGGGCATACGCCCGAACGCTGGCCCCGCTCGATCACCCCTGACAGCCGCAACGGTCGCCGTACGTGCGCCCTTCCTGTGCTGTCAGGTGAGATTGATTATGCAGGCGGTTTCGGCGCGTCTGATGGGCGCGATCAAGTTTTTTACAAGCGGTTGATCGGGTTGGGGTTTGTTCCGGAAAGAATGGGGATTGAACGCGGCGTATCCCCGTACGCCCAGCCCTCTCCCAGAGGGTGAGGGAGGGACCCACGCTTGCGTGGGAGGGTGAGGGGTTACGCCGTCAGCCGTCCTGGCGCCTAAAGGCCCTGCCTTGTCCGGAGGGGCTTCGCAAACCCCTCATCCTCCCACGCCTGCGGCGCGGGCCCCTCCTTCTCCCTATGGGAGAAGGGTTCGATCTGGGCGCGTCCCGCCCCCCTTCGCGCCGAAGGGAGCCATCCTTAAATCTCACGGCGAGACGATCGCCGGTCTGTCCAGGTTGCTCAAGGCCGGCCCTGCGGGCCGCCGCGACGCGGCCGCCGGAGGCGGGCCTTGACCAACCTGGACAGACCGGCACGCTGCAGCCTCCAGGAGATTTAAGGATGAGCGGGACGCGGGGCGTCCGCTTTCGTGGCAGGCGCCAATATCTGCTTTCGACCCATCTCGGAAGTTCGGAGAGTCCGCTTGTGGTCAGTTGCGAAGCGGCTAGGTTCGCCACCGTGAGGCTCATCATCTTTGATTTCGACGGCGTGGTCGCCGACAGCGAGGCTTTGGCGAATCAAATTCTCGCCGAAGGGCTGAGTGCGATCGGGCTGCCCACGACCACCGAAGAGGCCCTGGATTTCTACATGGGCCGCCGGTGGGCCGACTGTGTCCTCCATATGGAGCAGCGGCTTGGACGTGCCTTGCCTCAGGACTTTCTCACGAGTCAGATCGCTACGATCCACGCTCGCTTGGTCGCTGAGGTGCAGCCGGTGGCGGGTGTTTTGAACTTCCTTCAACAGCATGCTGGCGTGGCGCGCTGCATCGCCTCCTCATCGTCCGTGGACTACATCGGGAAGTGTTTGAGCCGCATGGCGATGACGCACTGGTTCGAACATCTGTTCAGCGGTCAGGACGTCGAACGCGGCAAACCTCATCCGGACCTTTTCCTCAAGGCCGCCGCCGTGCTGGGCGTCCCGACGGCCGACTGCGTGGTCATTGAAGACAGCCCTATGGGGGCATGGCGGGCAAGGCAGCAGAGATGCTTACGATCGGTCTAACCGCAGGTTGCCACGTGCTTGATGGCCACTGCAATCGTTTGGCGGAGGCGGGTGCGGACGTTGTGGTGTCAAGTTACGCAGAGGCGGCTCGATTTCTCAGTGGACGCATGCGCTAGCGAGTCGCAACTCGAAGGTCGCAATCCACCCCAACCCAAACCCCGCAAGGTCCGCCTCAGCGCCCCCTTGGCGCCCCTAACGCGGCGCGCGATCCAGCGAGCGGATGTAGGCCGTCAGGTCGGCGATATCGATCGAGGTCAGCGGCTTGCGCGGCATGCGGTAGTGGCCGACCTGCGAGATCGCTTCCAGCTCCCAGTCGAGGCGGGTGTTGCGATAGGTCTGGGCGACGCTGGCGAAGCTGGGCGCGGCGGTCTTGGGGTTGCCGGCGCTGGAGCCTACCGCGTGGCACTGCGAGCATTCGGTCAGGGCCAGGCTGCGCCCGCGCGCTGCCAGATCGGCCTTTGATGGCTCTCCCGGCATGGTCGCGCAGGCGACCAGACTGGCGCCGGCGGCCAGGACGAGGATCAGGCGACGGGTGGCGATCAAGGGCGATGACATGGTGACGCTCGGGCCCAGTGGGGGTCAGATTTGAGTGTGCGCCCCGGCGGCGGGTTGCAATTGATCGGGATCAATTCCGGGTGGGTTCGGGCGCCTAGTCGACCTTCGCCAGCACGCCGCGCAGGGTTTCGACCACCTGATCGACGTGGCTCTTTTCGATGATCAGCGGCGGCGACAGGGCGATGATGTCGGCGGTCACGCGGATCAGCAGGCCGGCGTCGAAGGCCGCCTCGAACACCTCCATCGCCCGGGCCGTGGGCGCGCCGGGGCGGGCCTCCAGCTCGATGCCGCCGATCAGGCCCAGATTGCGGATGTCGATGACGTGGCGGGCGTCCTTCAGGCTGTGCATGGCCTCCTGCCAGTAGGCCTCCATCCCCGCCGCCCGGGCGAACAGGTCGTCTTCCTTGTAGGTCTCCAGCGTCGCGATGCCGGCCGCGCAGGCCAGGGGGTGGGCCGAATAGGTGTAGCCGTGGAAGAGCTCGATGGGGGCGTCGGCGCCTTCCATCATGGCGTCGTAGATCTTGTCGCTGGCGGCGACCGCGCCGCAGGGCACGGCGGCGTTGGTCAGGCCCTTGGCCATGCAGATCAGGTCGGGCGTGACGCCGAAGCGGTCGGCGGCGAACGGCGCGCCCAGGCGGCCAAAGCCGGTGATCACCTCGTCGAAGATCAGCAGGATGTCGTGCTTATCGCAGATGGCCCGCAGGCGCTGCAGATAGCCCTTGGGCGGGATCAGTACGCCGGTCGAGCCGGCCACCGGCTCGACGATGACGGCGGCGATGTTGGAGGCGTCGTGCAGGGCGACGATCTTTTCCAGAGTGTCAGCCAGGTCGGCGCCGTGCTCGGGCTCGCCCTTGGCGAACAGGTTGCCGGCCACGCCGTGGGTGTGGGGCAGGTGGTCGACGCCGGTCAGCAGCGAGCCGAAATACATCCGGTTCTTGGGGATGCCGCCCACCGAGATGCCGCCGAAACCGACGCCGTGATAGCCGCGCTCGCGGCCGATCAGCCGGGTCTTGGTCCCCTTGCCCCGGGCGCGGTGATAGGCCAGCGCGATCTTCAGGGCGGTGTCGACCGACTCCGAGCCTGAGTTGGTGAAGAAGATCCGGTCCAGGCCCTGCGGCGTCACCTGGGCCAGCTGGCTGGCGAAGGCGAAGGCCAGGGGATGGCCCATGTTGAAGCAGGGGGCGTAGTCCATCTCGGCGGCCTGCTTCTGGATCGCCTCGCGGATGCGGGGGCGGTCGTGGCCGGCGTTGACGCACCACAGGCCCGAGGTGGCGTCGAGGATCTCGCGGCCTTCGGGGGTCTTGTAGTGCATGTCTTTCGCGGACGAGAGCATGCGCGGATGGGCCTTGAACCGCCGGTTGGGCGTGAACGGCATCCAGAAGGCGTCGAGGTTGTTGGCGCCGAAATCGGGCATGGGCGGTCTCGAAGGCTGGGCCGGGGGCTGGCGTCGGGCGAGGGATCATGCACTGTGATCGCAATTGACCGCTTTCTGGAAGCCCCTTCGTGCCCGCCGCCCCGCAAAGACGCGCCCTGGCCGATTCCACGGCCGTGCATGACCAGGTTTATGACGCCATCCGTCAGGCCCTGATCACCGGCCGCATCGCGCCCGGCGTCGGGGTCAGTCTGCGCAGCCTGGCCGCCGAGCTGGGGGTCAGTCCGATGCCGGTGCGCGACGCGGTGCGGCGGCTGGCGGCCGAGCGGGCTCTGGCGATCAATCCGGCCAACAAGCGCCTGTCGGTGCCGTCCCTGACCGCCGACCGGCTGGAACAGCTGTCCCAGGCCCGGTTGTGGATCGAGCCCGAGCTGGCCGCCCGCGCCGCGCGCCATGCCGACGAGGGGCTGATCCGGACCCTGCAGGCCATCGATGCCCGGCTGGACGCCGCCCTCGCGGCCGGCGATGTCGACGGCTACATGACCGCCAACCACGCCTTTCACTTCGCCATCTATGAGCGCTCAGGCGCCGATGTGCTGTTGTCGATGGCCGGCGGACTGTGGCTGCAGATCGGGCCGTTCATGCGGGTGGTGTTCGGGCGCGTCGGCACCGGCAGCCTGCCGGCCGACCGTCACGCCGAGGCGATCGCCGCCCTCAAGGCCCGCGACGCCGACGGCGCCCGCCGCGCCATCGCCGCTGACCTGTCTGAAGGCATGGACAAGATGCGGACCGCCGTGGAGGCGGGCGCATGAGCGGCCGTCTTGACAGGCGCGCTGAGGCCGCGAACTGTGATCACAGTTTCAGGAAAGCCTGCCCGTGACCCTTGCCGCCGCCCTTCATGCGTTGAACCAACACGCCGACCTGACGTCGGTGTGCGTGACGCTGAGGTGACCTCCCCATGACCGGCCTGAAACTCGTCGAAACCGCCGCCCTTATCGATGGCCTGTGGATCCAGGCCGACGCGACCTTCGCGGTGATCAACCCGGCCGACGGGACGGTGATCGCGCAGGTCGCCGATCTGGGCGCGGCGCAGACCGTCATCGCCATCGACGCCGCCCATCGCGCCTTCCCGGCCTGGGCGGCGCGCACCGCCAAGGATCGCGGAGCGATCCTGCGCCGGTGGAGCGACCTGATGCTGGCCCATGCCGACGACCTGGCCCGGCTGATGACCGCCGAGCAGGGCAAGCCCCTGGCCGAGGCGCGGGGCGAGGTCGTCTATGGGGCCAGTTTCATCGACTGGTTCGCGGAGGAGGCCAAGCGCGGCCACGGCCAGTCGATCCCGACGCCGGATCCCAACAAGCGGCTGATGTCGATCAAGCAGCCGGTCGGAGTGTGTGCGGCCATCGCGCCGTGGAACTTCCCGATCGCCATGATCACCCGCAAGGTCGGTCCGGCCCTGGCGGCCGGTTGCACGGTGGTGGTCAAGCCGGCGGCCGAGACCCCGCTGTGCGCCCTGGCCATCGCCCGGCTGGCGGTGGAGGCGGGCGTGCCGGCCGGGGTGCTGAACATCGTCACCGGCAAGGACGCCAGCGCCATCGGCAAGGCGCTGTGCGATGACCCGCGCGTGCGCAAGCTGTCGTTCACCGGCTCCACGCCCGTGGGCAAGACGCTGTACGCCCAGTGCGCCGGCACCATGAAGAAGCTCAGCCTCGAGCTGGGCGGCAATGCGCCGTTCATCGTCTTCGACGACGCCGATCTGGAGGCCGCCGTCGACGGCGCCATCGCCAGCAAGTACCGCAACACCGGCCAGACCTGCGTCTGCGCCAACCGGCTGATCGTGCAGTCGGGCATCCATGACGCCTTCGCCGCCCGGCTGACGCAGAAGGTCGCGGCGATGAAGGTCGGTCCCGGCACCGGCGAGGGCGTGACCATCGGTCCGCTGATCAATGACAAGGCCCTGATCAAGGTCGACAGCCTGGTGCGCGAGGCGGTTGAGGCCGGCGCCGTCGTCCTGATCGGCGGCGACGCGCATGGCCTGGGCGGCCTGTTCTACCAGCCCACCGTCCTGACCGGCGCGACAGCGGACATGCGGCTGTTTCAGGAGGAGATCTTCGGCCCGGTCGCCCCCATCGTGAAGTTCGAGACCGAGCAGGAAGCCATCGACCTGGCCAACGCCACGCCGTTTGGCCTGGCCGCCTATTTCTACAGCCGCGATGTCGGCCGCTGCTGGCGGGTGGCCGAGGCCATCGAGGCCGGCATGGTCGGCATCAACGAAGGGATCATCTCCACCGAGGTCGCGCCGTTCGGCGGGGTCAAGGAGTCGGGCCTGGGCCGCGAGGGCGCGTCCGAGGGGCTGGATGAGTATTTCGAGACCAAATATCTGTGCTTTGGCGGGGTGAAGGGATGATGCGTTCGCGCCGCCATTTCCCCATCTCCCGTCATTCCCGCCCTTGTGGCGGGAACCCCTCTGTCCGCCGCAGGGGCGGTGGTGTGGCGGGCCGGCCCGCCAATGCGCTTCACGTGTCAGCTGAACCAGGGGTTCCCGCCACAAGGGCGGGAATGACGGGAGTTTTTTTCGGGGCGGCGGGATGATGGCGGAACTCGCCAACGCGTCCACCCTCGAAGGGTTGATGCAGGCCGAAGCCGCGCGCTTCACGGCCGAGCATCCGCGCAGCGTGGCGATGGCCGGGCAGGCGGCGCAGGTCTGGCGCGGCGGCGCGCCGATGCACTGGATGAACGACTGGGCCAGTCCCAGCCCGATCTTCGCGGCCCAGGGCGTCGGAGCCCAGATCACCGATGTCGACGGCAGGCTGTATGACGACTTCTGCCTGGGCGACACGCCGTCGATGTTCGGCCATGGCGACGCGGCGGTGGCCGCCGCCGTGTCGGACCAGATCAGGCGCGGCGCGGGCTTCATGCTGCCGACCGCCAGCGCGATCCTCGTCGGCCGCCTGCTGGCCGAGCGTTTCGGCCTGCCGCTGTGGCAGAGCGCGACCACGGCCAGCGACGCCAACCGCGCCGCCATCCGCTGGGCGCGGGCGGTCACCCAGCGGCCGGTGATCCTGGTGTTCGACGGCTGCTATCACGGCATGGTCGAGGACGCCTTTGTCGTCCTGAAGGACGGCCAGCGGGTGATGAAGCCCGGTCTGCTGGGCCAGGTCCACGACCTGACCGCCACCACCTGGGTCGTACCGTTCAACGACCTGGCCGCCCTGGAAATGGCCCTGGCTTCCGACCAGGTGGCCGCCGTCCTGGCCGAGCCGGTGATGACCAATTGCGGGATGATCCTGCCCGAGCCCGGCTTTCACGAGGCCCTGCGCCGGCTGACCCGCGACTCCGGAACCCTGCTGATCCTCGACGAGACCCACACCCTGTCCAGCGGTCCCGGCGGCTATGCCGGTCTGCACGGGCTGGAGCCCGACATGTTTGTGGTCGGCAAGGCCATCGCCGGCGGCGTGCCGGCCGCCGTCTGGGGCGTCACGGCCGAGCTCTCCGAGCGCATGGATGAGACCCAGGCGCGGATCGGACCGGGCCAGTCGGGCATCGGCACCACCCTGTCAGGTAACGCCCTGGCCATGGCGGCCATGCGCGCCATGCTGACCGAGGTCATGACGCCCGCCGCCTATGACCGCATGCTGGCCGGGGCCGAACGCCTGGTGGCCGGGCTGAACGGTGTGATCGCGGCGCGCGGTCTGCCCTGGTCGGTGGTCCACGTCGGGGCGCGGGTCGAGCTGGTCTTCGCCGATCCCGCGCCAAAAAATGCCGCCCAGATGCGCAAGGCGCTGGACCACGACCTCGTGGCCGCGCTTCATCTGTGGCTGATGAACCGGGGCGTGCTGATTGCGCCCTTCCACAACATGATGCTGGTGTCGCCGGTAACTGAAGACGCGTCGATCGACCGGTTGGTCGCGGCCGTCGACGGGTTCGCCGCCGAGATCGAGGACCTGTCCGCATGAGCCATCCCATGGTCGCCGATCCCCAGGAATGCCGCGACTTCCTGGCCGCCAATCCGCAGGTGCGGTTTGTAGATGTGTTCTTCACCAGCATGACCGGCGTGCCGCGCGGCAAGCGGCTGCGGATCCACGAGCTGCAGGCGGTCTATGACTATGGCCGCTTCCTGCCCGGCTCGATCCTGGTGGTCGACACCACCGGGGCCGATTGCGAGGATACCGGTCTGGTCTGGGAAGACGGCGACGCCGACCGTCGCGCGCGGCCGGTGCCCGGCACCCTGACCCTGGCCCCGTGGCTGGGCGACGACATGGCCCAGGTCATGCTGTCCCTCTACGAGCTGGACGGCACGCCCAACGATCTGGACCCGCGCCACGTGCTGCAGCGGGTGCTGGACCGCTACGCCGCCGACGGCCTGACGCCGGTCGCGGCCTGCGAGCTGGAATATTACCTGGTCGACCTGGAGCGCACCGCCGACGGCGACCTGCAGCCGCCCAAGTCCCTGCAGACGGGCCGTCGCCCGCACGGCATTGAGGTCTATGGCCTGCCCGAGCTGGAGGCCATCGCCCCGTTCCTGCGCGAGCTGTGGGACACCGCCGACGTGATCGGCGTGCCGCTGGAAGGGGCGATCTCGGAGTTCGCGCCCAGCCAGGTCGAGCTGACCCTCAAGCACAAGCCTGATGCGCTGCGGGCCTGCGACGACGCCCTGCTGTACAAGCGCATGGCCAAGGGCGTGGCCCTGCGCCATGGCTGCGAGGCCACCTTCATGGCCAAGCCCTGGGCCGACAAGGCGGGCAACGGCTTCCACGTCCATGTCAGCTTCAACGACAAGGACGGCAATAACCTGTGCGCTGACGAGGACCCCGAGGGCTCGCCGATGCTGCGCCACGCCATCGGCGGCATGAAGCAGTTGCTGGGCGAGGGCATGGCGATCCTGGCGCCCAACGCCAACAGCTATCGCCGCTTCAAGGCCAACAGCTATGCGCCGGTCGCGGCGACCTGGGGCGTCAATAACCGCACGGTGTCTCTGCGTATTCCGGCCGGACCGGCTCCGACGCGCCACGTCGAGCACCGCGTCGCGGGCGCGGACGGCAATCCGTACCTGGTGATGGCCGTGCTGCTGGCCAGCGCTCACCACGGCTTGACCAACAAGATCGATCCGGGTCCGGCGGTGGTTGGCGACGGCTATGCGGCCGCGGCCAAGGAGAAGTCGCGTCTGCCGTCCCACTGGTTCGCGTCGGTTGATCTGTTCGATCAGTCGGCCGTGCTGCGCGACTATCTGGGTGATCGCTTTGTGGACATGTTCGTGTCGGTGAAGCGGACCGAACAGGCGAGGTTCTTCGAGGTGGTCACCAGCCTCGATTTCGATTGGTACCTGCGCAACGCGTGATCACGCTGCGCGGCAATGGCTTTGGGTTGAAAACCGCCGGGGGGATCGCCGGCTTCGAACAAATAGGGAGCTTTGAGGGACCATGAGCACCATTACCCAACGGGGCATGCAACGGGCCGGAATGAACCGCCGATCGCTGCTGACGGCCACGGGCGCCGCCGCCATCGGCCTGACCTTCACCGCCTGCGGCGAGAAGCCCGCGCCCGCCGCCGGCGGCGCCGAGGAAGCCAAGCTGAACTTCTACAACTGGGACACCTATATCGGCGACACTACCCTGGCCGACTTCAAGACGGCCACCGGCGTTGACGTGAACATGAGCCTGTTCGCCACCAATGATGAGCTGTTCGCCAAGCTGAAGGCCGGCAATCCGGGCTTCGACGTGATCGTGCCGTCCAACGAGTTCGTCACCCGCATGGGCCAGGCGGGCCTCCTGGAGCCGCTGGACCATGCCAAGATCCCGAATCTGACGAACATCGACCCGGCCTTCATGGACCCGGAATACGATCCGGGCCGCAAATATTCGATGCCCTATACCTGGCTGGTGCTGGGCATCGGCTATCGCAAGAGCAAGGTGAAGGGCGTTCCTGACAGCTGGAAGTACCTGTTCGACAGCGACCAGTACAAAGGCAAGATCGCCCTGCTGTCGGAAAGCGCCGACCTGATCCGCCTGTCGGCCAAGTACAAGGGCCACAGCGTCAACAAGATCCCGCCTGAACTGCTCGCCGAGATCGAAGCGATGCTGATCAAGCAGAAGCCGTTCATCAAGGCGTTCCACGACGACAACGGCCAGGACATGCTGGCTTCGGGCGAGGTGGATCTGGTCCTGGAATACAACGGCGACATCGCCCAGTTGATGACCGAGGACGACGATGTCGGCTTCGTGGTGCCCAAGGAAGGCAGCCTGATCAATTCCGACACCCTGTGCATCCCCAAGGGCGCGCCGCGTCCGCTGAACGCCCACAAGTTCATCAACTATCTGCTGGATGCGCAGGCCGGGGCGGCGATCTCCAAGACCATCCTCTATCCGACGCCCAACGCAGCGGCCAAGGCGCTGATGCCCGACGACTACAAGAACAATCCGGTGATCTTCCCGCCGCTGGATGTGATGGCCAAGTGCGAGTACGGCGCCTTCGAAGGGGCCGAAAAGGCCAGCCAGTACGAGGAAGTCATCACGCGGGTGCGGGCGGCTTGAGCCAGATCCTCCCCCTTCGGGGGGAGGTGGCCCAAAGGGCCGGAGGGGGCAGCGCGGCCTAGGTCGCATTAGCCCCCTCAGTCGCTCCGCGACAGCTCCCCCAGAGGGGGAGCATCTACCTAGGACAGGGGGTTGGGATGGAACAGAGCTGGAAACAGGCCAAGGCGGTGTTCGCCGGCGCGCTCGGCCCGCCGCTGTTCTGGCTTGTGCTGTTCTTCCTTGTGCCGCTGGCCATCGTCTGGGCCTACAGCTTTGGCAACAACGACGGCCTGACCGAGATCGCCATCACCGGCACGTTCAAGAACTACGCCCGGGCGATCGAGCCGCTGTATCTGAAGATCTTCCTGAAATCGGCCTGGGTGGCGGCCATCACCACGGGGCTGTGCCTGGTGATCGGCTTTCCGGTGGCCCTGGCCATCACCTTCGCGTCCGAGAAGACCAAGACCTGGCTGCTGCTGCTGATCATGCTGCCGTTCTGGACGAACCTGCTGATCCGCACCTACGCCCTGATCGCGGTGCTGCGGACCGAAGGCTACGTCAATATGGGCCTGGAGTGGCTGTGGAAGGGCGGGGGCACGGCGGCGGCCCTGCTGGGCCTGCAGCCGCTCGGCGACTTCCAGCCGCTGGAGCTGCTGCACAACAATTTCGCGGTCATTCTGGGCCTGATCTATGTGCACCTGCCGTTCATGGTGCTGCCGCTGTATTCGGCCCTGGACCGGCTGGACAAGTCGCTGCTGGAGGCCAGTCTCGACCTTGGCGCCGGCCACCTGCAGACCCTGTTCAAGGTGGTCGTGCCCCTTGCCCTGCCGGGCATCGCGTCGGGCGTGCTGATCACCTTCATCCCGGCCCTGGGGGCCTATCTGACGCCCGACCTGCTGGGTGGTCCCGACAGCCAGATGATCGCCAATGTCATCGAGCGCCAGTTCAAGCGGGCCAATGACTGGCCGTTCGGCGCGGCGATGTCGTTCCTGCTGATGTACATGACCTTCATCGCCATCGCCTTGCAGGCGGTGCTGTCTCGCAAGACCCCGGAGGCCAAGTGATGGCGAAACGCTCCGCTCCCGGTCCCCTGGAATATCTCCGCCGCTGGCAGATGCAGGCCTGGCTGGCGGCCGTGGCGATCTTCCTCTACGCGCCGCTGATCGCCCTGATGGCCTTCAGCTTCAATGACAGCCGGCGCAACATCGTCTGGAAGGGCTTCACGCTCAAATACTACGAGAAGGCCTTCAACAATGCGGGCCTGATCGAGGCGTTCGGCAACAGCCTGACCATCGCGGCGGTCTCGACCGTGGTCAGCGTTGCGCTGGGCGCCATGGTCGCCCTGGCCCTGTGGCGGTTCCGCTTCCCCGGCAAGACGGCCCTGAACGGGGCCCTGGCCCTGCCCATCGTGGTGCCCGAGATCTGCATGGGCGTGGCCATGCTGGTGTTCTTCGCCAAGGTGATGCCGTGGCCGCAGGGCATGGTGTGGCCGCTGAACCTGGGGGCGATCATCATCGCCCACGTCTCGTTCTCGTTCCCGTTCGTGGCGGTGGTGGTGCGGGCCCGGATGACCAGTTTCAACCGCGAGATGGAGGAGGCGGCCCGCGATCTGGGAGCCGGCGAGTGGCGAACGATCCAGGACGTGATCCTGCCGCACATGGCCCCGTCTCTGGTGGCCGGGGCGCTGCTGGCCTTCACGCTCAGCCTCGATGACTTCGTCATCACCTTCTTCACGGCCGGACCGGACACCGTGACCTTCCCGGTGAAGGTCTATTCGATGGTCCGGTTCTCGGTGACGCCTGAGGTCAATGCGGCCTCCACCATACTGATCGTGCTGACCGTGATCCTGACGGCGGCGGCGCTGAAGATGCAGGGCAATTCGGCGGCCACGGCCGGACATGGGGGAGAGAAGTCGTGAGCATCATCACCTTCGAGAACGTCACCAAGCGCTTCGGCAAGATGGTGGCCGTCGACAACGTCTCGCTCAGCGTCGAGGAGGGCGAGTTCTTTTCGCTGCTGGGCCCGTCGGGCTGCGGCAAGACCACCCTGCTGCGGATGCTCGCCGGGTTCGAGACGCCGACCGAGGGCCGCATCCTGATCGACGGTCAGGACGTTTCGACTGTGCCGCCCAACAAGCGGCCGGTGAACATGGTGTTCCAGTCCTATGCCGTGTTCCCGCACATGACCGTGTCCGACAATGTCGCCTACGGCCTGAAGGTGGATCGCGTGCCGGCCGCCGAGCGCAACAAGCGCGTCGAGGAGGCCCTGGAGCTGGTGCAGCTGGGCGGTCTGGGCGGCCGCAAGCCCGACCAGCTGTCGGGCGGCCAGCGGCAACGCGTTGCGCTGGCGCGGGCTCTGGTCAAGCGCCCCCGCGTGCTGCTGCTGGACGAGCCGCTGTCGGCCCTCGACGCCAAGCTGCGCGAGCAGATGCGCACCGAGCTGTGCACCCTGCAGGAGAAGGTCGGCATCACCTTCATCATGGTCACCCACGACCAGGACGAGGCCCTGGCCCTGGCCACCCGCTGCGCGGTGATGAACCGCGGCGTGCTGCAGCAGGTGGCCACGCCCAGCGACCTGTACGAGTTTCCCAACAGCCGCTTCGTGGCCGACTTCATCGGCAGCGTGAACCTGTTCGAGGGCGTGCTGGCGGTGGACGAGCCCAGCCATGCGATCATCCGCTCGCCTGACCTGCCGGTGGACATCTTCCTAGACCACGGCGTCACCGGCCCGCGCGGCGGCGCGGCCTGGGCGGCGATCCGGCCCGAGAAGATCGAGCTGCACAAGAAGACCGACGACACCCCGCCCAATCTGGGCGACGCCCCCAAGGGCGCCAACGCGGTGGCGGGTGTCATCAAGCACGAGGCCTATCTGGGCGGCTCGTCGGTCTATGAGGTCGAGATCGCCAAACCGTCCGGGGGCGGCCGCAGCATCAAGGTCCACCGCTCCAACCTGACCCGCTGGGACCAGGAAGACTTCAAGCTGGGCGAAGAGGTCTGGCTGTGCTGGCACGCCTGTTCGCCGGCGGTGCTGTTGTCATGACCCGTCCCGTCGCTGGCATCATCTGCTGCACCCGCACCGTCGGGATCGAGCCGGCCCAGGCGGTGATGAACCGCTATGTCGCCGGCGCCATGCAGTATGCCGACGTCGCCGCCCTGCTGGTGCCGTCGATGCCGCAGCTGATGAAGGCCTCGGAAGTCGCCGCGCGGCTGGACGGGCTGATGCTGACCGGCAGTCCCTCCAACCTGGATCCCGCGCTTTACGGCGAGGAGATCGGCGACGCGCCCGGCCCGTTCGACCTGGCCCGCGACACCACGACCGCCGACCTGATCAAGGCCATGCTCGACCTGGGCCGGCCGGTGTTCGGCGTCTGCCGGGGCTTCCAGGAGATCAATGTCGCGTTCGGCGGCACCCTGCGCCGCGACATGGCCTCCAGCGCCGAGCTGATCGCTCACCATGCGCCGGACGAGGTCGATTTCAACGGCATGTTCGACCATCTGCATCCGGTCGACCTGACCCCCGGCGGCGTGCTGTCGGCCGCGTTCGGGACCGAGCGGGCGGTGGTCAATTCGGTGCACTATCAGGGCGTTGACCGGCTGGGCGAAGGCCTGACCGTCGAGGCTCGCGCCCCCGATGGCGTGGTCGAGGCGGTCTCGGCCACCGTCAACGGCGCGCCGGTCCTGGCCGTCCAGTGGCATCCCGAGTGGCAGACCGCCGCCCATCCGCAATCCCAGATCTTCTTCCAGCTTTTCGGACGCGCCCTCAGAGGCGCGCCGCTCGTCGGTCCCGCCTCGGCGGGAGCGCCCCAAAAAGACGTCGCGTAGGAACCAAGCCCAATGACTGTCCCGATCCGCAACCACGACATCGCCGAGCTCAAGCGCCTGGACCTGGCTCACCACCTGCCGGCCCAGACCGACTACAAGCTGCAGCAGGAACTGGGCGGCAGCCGGATCATCACCCGCGCCGACGGGATCTATATCCACGACGGCGAGGGCCACCAGATCCTGGACGGCATGGCTGGCCTGTGGTGCGTGAACGTCGGCTATGGCCGCCAGGAACTGGCCCAGGCGGCCTATGACCAGATGCTGGAGCTGCCCTACTACAACACCTTCTTCAAGACCGCCTCGCCGCCGCCGATCCGGCTGGCCGCCAAGATCGCCGAGAAGATGGGCGGCAATCTGACCCACGTGTTCTTCAACTCGTCCGGGTCGGAAGCCAATGACACCGTCTTCCGCCTGGCCCGCCACTACTGGAAGCTGAAGGGTCAGCCGCAGCGCACGATCTTCATCAGCCGCTGGAACGCCTATCACGGCTCGACCGTGGCGGGGGTGTCGCTGGGCGGCATGAAGCACATGCATGTGCAGGGCGACCTGCCGATCCCCGGCGTCGAGCACGTGATGCAGCCCTACCCCTTCGGCGAGGGCTTCGGCGAGGATCCGGCCGCCTTCCGCGACCGTGCGGTCAAGGAGATCGAGGACCGGATCCTGGCGGTCGGCCCCGAGAACGTCGCCGCCTTCATCGGCGAGCCGGTCCAGGGCGCAGGCGGCGTGATCATCCCGCCTGACGGCTACTGGCCGGCGGTCGAGGCGGTCTGCCGCAAGTATGGCATCCTGCTGGTCTGCGACGAGGTGATCTGCGGCTATGGGCGGCTGGGCCAGTGGTTCGGGCACCAGCACTACGGGATCAAGCCCGACATGATCGCCATGGCCAAGGGCCTGTCGTCGGGCTACCTGCCGATCAGCGCCGTGGGCGTTGCCGACTTCATCGTCGCCGAGCTGAAGGAAAAGGGCGGGGACTTCATCCACGGCTTTACCTATTCGGGCCACCCGACCTGCTGCGCCGTGGCGCTTAAGAACATCGAGATCCTGGAGCGCGAGGGCCTGGTCGAGCGCACCCGCCAGGACACCGGCCCCTATCTGGCCAAGGCCCTGGCCACGCTGAACGACCTGCCGCTGGTGGGCGAGACCCGTTCGCTGGGCCTGATCGGCGCGGTCGAGATCGTCCGCGAGAAGGGCACGAACCATCGCTTCCTCGACAAGGAAGGCGAGGCCGGTCCGGTCGTTCGCGATATCTGCATCAAGAACGGCCTGATGGTGCGGGCCATCCGCGACAGCATCGTCTGCTGCCCGCCGCTGATCATCACCCACGCCCAGATCGACGAGCTGGTGGGGATCATCCGCAAGTCGCTGATCGAGGCCGAACCGGTGCTCCGCGCCCTGAAGCCTGAGGCCGCGTCATGAAACAGCCCAAGCACAAGAAGACCAAGCCGGACCAGCGGGTGAAGCGTGGCGTCGCCACGCTGGAGGAGGCGCAAGCCTGGTTCACCCGGCAGAATATCGAGGAGATCGAGTGCGTCGTGCCCGACCTGGCCGGCGTGGCGCGCGGCAAGATCATGCCGGTGCGCAAGTTCCTGGGCACGCCGTCGATGAACCTGCCGCTGGCGGTGTTCTACCAGACCATCACCGGTGACTTCCCCGAGTTCGAGGGGGTGGTCAATTCGGTGCAGGCCGACACCGACATCGTGCTGACCCCGGATTTCGCCACCCTGGCCGCCGTGCCCTGGGCCCAGGATCCGACCGCCCAGGTGATCCACGACGCCTTCCATCCCGACGGCCGCCCCGTCGAGGAAAGCCCGCGCCAGGTGCTGCGCCGGGTGCTGGCCCTGTATGCCGAAAAGGGCTGGGTGCCGATCGTGGCCCCGGAGATCGAGTTCTATCTCGTCGACAAGAACACCGACCCCGACTACCCGCTCAAGCCCCCGATCGGTCGCTCGGGCCGGCCCGAGACCGGGCGTCAGGGCTATTCGATCAGCGCGGTCAACGAGTTCGATGCGCTGTTCGAGGACATGTACGAATACTCTGAACGCCAGGGTCTGGAGATCGACACCCTGATCCACGAAAGCGGCGTGGCCCAGATGGAGATCAACCTGCGCCACGGTCCGCCGCTGGAACTGGCCGACCAGGTGTTCATGTTCAAGCGCACCATCCGCGAGGTGGCGCTGGAGCACGAGATCTACGCCACCTTCATGGCCAAGCCGATGGCGTCAGAGCCGGGCAGCGCCATGCACATCCACCAGTCGATCATCGACAAGGATGGCCAGAACCTGTTCTCCCACCCCAAGACCGGGGAAGAGACGCCGCTGTTCCACAATTTCATCGCCGGCCAACAGACCTATCTGCCGGCGATCATGGCCATACTGGCCCCCTATGTGAATTCCTACCGCCGGATCGCTAAGGACTCGGGCGCGCCGGTCAACACCCAGTGGGGCTATGACAATCGCACCTGCGGCCTGCGCGTGCCGCCGTCGAACCCCGCCAACCGGCGACTGGAGAACCGCATCCCCTCGTCGGACGCCAATCCCTATCTGGCCATCGCCGCGACCCTGGCGGCCGGCTATCTGGGCATGGTCAATGACCTCAAGCCCAGCCCGCCGGTTCTCACCGACGCCGGCGCCCGGGGCATCGAACTGCCGCGCAGCCTGACCGAATCCCTGAAGCTGTTCGAGGCTTGCCAGGACCTGGTCGACATTCTCGGACCGGTCTTCTGCCAGGCCTATGATCACGTCAAACAGGCCGAGTACGAGACCTTCATGCGCACGATCAGTCCCTGGGAGCGCGAGTTCCTGTTGCTGAATGTTTAGCGCCGCAAAGCCCTTCCCCCATCCGCCAACGGGAAGGGCGATGAGCTGGTACGCCGACACCGTCACGCCCTTCCCAAGCCTGCTTCCGCTCAGGGGCGATGTCCGCGCCGATGTCTGCGTGATCGGCGCGGGCTATACCGGCCTGGGCGCAGCGCTCCAGCTGGCCCGGCGCGGCGTCTCTGTGATCGTGCTCGAAGCGGGCCGTGTCGGGTCGCAGGCGTCGGGCCGCAATGGCGGGCAGGTCCATACCGGCCATCGCCGCGATCAGGCCTGGCTGGAAAAGACGGTGGGCCAGGATGACGCCATGGCCCTGTGGCGACTGGCCCAGGACGCGCGGACGCACCTGCACGCCACCATCGCCGAGCACGCCATCGCCTGCGACCTCAAGCCCGGCATGATCCACGCCCGCCACCGTGCGGGCGGCGAGGCCGAAGACGCGGCGCATATCGAGCACATGGCCAAGCGCTATGGCTATGACGCCCTGTCCCTGGTCGGAACCGATGATCTGGCCCGGGATCTCGGGACAGACGTCTATCATGGCGGGCTGATCGACCGGGACGGGGGCCACCTGCATCCGCTGAACCTGGCCCTTGGCCTGGCCCGCGCAGCCATGGCCGCTGGCGCGACACTCTCCGAGCACAGCCGCGCGCTGTCCTGGACCCGCCAGGGCGGCAAGATCGTGGTGTTCACCGCCGACAGCCGGATCACCTGCGACCAGCTGATCGTGAGCGGTGACGGCAGCCTCAACCATATGGCGGGTCGGGCTCGGGATCGGGTGATGCCGATCAACAACTTCATCCTGACCACCGAGCCGCTGGGTGATCTGGCCGACCAGATCATCACCTCCGACGCCGCCGTGGCCGACAGCCGCTTCGTCGTGAACTATTTCCGCAAGACCCCGGATGGCCGGCTGCTGTTTGGCGGCGGCGAGAACTATCGCCCGGGCTTCCCCGCCGACATCGCCGGCTTCGTCCGCCGGCACATGCTGAAGATCTATCCGCGACTGAAAGACGTGAAGATCAGCCACGCCTGGGGCGCGACCCTGGGCATCACCATGAACCGCGTGCCGTTCGTGGCGCAGGTCGCGCCCGGCGTGCGGGTGGCGTCCGGCTATTCGGGGCAGGGGGTGATGCTGGCCCCCTATGTCGGCAAGCTGCTGGCCGATGCGACGCTGGGCGAAGGGGCGGGGGTTGAGCTGCTGTCGCGCCTGCCCACCCCGCCGTTTCCGGGCGGCGGCCTGCTGCGCTGGCCGCTGACCGTCGCAGGGCTGAGCTGGTACGGACTGCGCGACCGGCTGTAAGCCTTCGCGAATTGACTTCCATCGCCACGCTCGATCTCCTCGCCCCATGACCACACAGACGACCTCTGCCCAGGGCGGCCTCGCCACCGCGCTTGAACACGCCCAGCGCCTGCTGGAGCGCGACCCAGCCCTGGCCCGCCAGCAGGCCGAAGCCATTCTGGAAGCGGTTCCGCGCCACGCCGGCACGACCGTGGTGCTGGCCGCCGCGCACCGTCTGGGCGGAGACCCCGGCAAGGCCCTGGCTGTGATTGCGCCGCTGGCGCGGGGCCTGCCCAGCCTGGCCGAGGGCCAGCTGGAGCTGGGTCTGACCCTCGCCGATCTTGGCCGCACCGCTGAGGCTGTCGCGGCCTTCCGGCGCACGGTTGCGCTCGATCCCCGCGCCGGCGAAGCCTGGCGCGGTCTGGCCGAGGGGCTGGACCTGATGGGCGACACGGCCGGCGCCGAGCAGGCCCTGGCCCAGCAGCTGCGGGCCTCGACCCGTGATCCGGCCCTGATCGAGGCCGCCGCCGCCCTGATCGACAACCGGCTGGGCGAGGCCGAGCAGCGGCTCCGCGACCACCTCGCCGACCATCCCGCCGACGTCGCCGCCCTGCGCATGCTGGCCGAGACCGGCGCCCGGCTGGGCCGTTACGAGGATGCCGAGCGCCTGCTGACGGGTTGCCTGGAGATCGCGCCCGGCTTCGCCGCCGCGCGGCACAATCTGGCGACCATGCTCTATCGCCAGAACAAGTCGGCCCAGGCCCTGGCCCAGATCGAGCGCCTGACCGACCGCGATCCGCGCCATCCCGGCTACGCCAACCTGCGCGCCGCCATCCTGTCGCGGCTGGGCGAGTACGACACCGCCATCGGGATTTACGAGCGGATGCTGGCTGAGTTCCCCAACCAGCCCAAGGGCTGGATGAGCTATGGCCATGCGCTCAAGACCGTGGGCCGCCAGCCCGACTGCGTCGCTGCCTATCGCAAGGCGCTGGAGCTGTCGCCGGGTCTGGGCGAGGCCTGGTGGAGTCTGGCCAATCTGAAGACCGTGAAGTTCGACGCCGCCGACCGCGCCGCCATGGCCGCCGGGCTGGAGCAGCCTGACCTGTCGGACGATGACCGGCTGCACCTGCACTACGCCCTGGGCAAGGCGCTGGAGGACGCCAAGTCCTATGCCGACTCGTTCCAGCACTATGCCGCCGGCGCGGCGATCCGGCGCCAGCAGGTCGACTACGATCCTGAGGAAAACCACGCCGATGTGGCGCGCTCACGCGCGGTGTTCACCCCGGCTCTGCTGGCCGCCACGGCGGGGCAGGGCTGCCCGGCGCCCGATCCGATCTTCGTGGTCGGCCTGCCGCGCTCGGGCTCGACCCTGATCGAGCAGATCCTGGCCAGCCATAGCCAGGTCGAGGGCACGATGGAGCTGCCCGACCTGATCGTCATGTCGCGGCGACTGGGCGGCAAGGCCAACCGCCGCGAGGATTCGACCTATCCGGAAATGCTGGCCGACCTGTCGCCGGACGCCCTGCGGGAACTCGGCGAGGAGTATCTGGAGCGCACCCGGGTGCAGCGGAAGACGGACAGGCCGTTCTTCATCGACAAGATGCCCAACAACTTCGCCCATACCGGCCTGATCCACCTGATCCTGCCGAACGCGAAGATCATCGACGCGCGACGCCATCCGCTGGGCTGCTGCTTTTCGGGCTTCAAACAGCACTTCGCCCGAGGCCAGGCCTTCAGCTATGACCTGACCGACATCGGCCGCTACTATGCTGACTATGTGGACCTCATGGACCACTTCGACACCGTGCTGCCGGGCCGGGTCCACCGGGTGATCTATGAGGCGATGATCGGCGATCCGGAAGGTCAGATCCGCGCGCTGCTGGATCATTGCGGCCTGCCGTTCGAGCCGGCCTGCCTGAACTTCCACGAGAACGACCGCGCCGTGCGCACGGCCAGTTCCGAACAGGTTCGCCAGCCGATCTTCAAGGACGCCGTCGAGCATTGGCAGAATTTCGAATCAGCTCTGGGCCCGCTCAAACAGGCATTGGGAGACTGTCTGGCGACTTATCCGGACACGCCCAGAAATTGAACACCCCGTTCGGGGTCTGCCATTTCTGCAACAGTCGGAAGATTCGGGATTTTCTGGCGCTTTCCGCCTTGCCGAGCGCTTGGTCGCGGCCGAACATCGTTCCCTTAAAATGGTACGGGGAGCGACCATGAAGACGCGTAAGAATTTCAGGCGGGCGGGAGTCTATTCGGCCGCGTTGCTGGCTTCGACCATGCTGACCAGCGTGGCGGCCATGGCCCAGGAGAGCCAGGCCGTTTCGCTGGAAGAGGTGCTGGTCACCGCCCAGAAGCGATCCGAAAATCTGCAGGACGTCCCGGTCAGCATCCAGGCCATGGGTGAGGCCAAGCTGGAGCAACTGCAGGTCTCTAACTTCGTCGACTATGTGAAGTATCTGCCCAGCGTGTCGTTCACGACCTCGGGCCCCGGCTTTGGTCAGGTCTATATGCGCGGCGTCGCCAGCGGCGGCGACGGCAACCACTCGGGGTCGCTCCCCAGCGTCGGCGTCTATCTGGACGAACAGCCGACCACCACCATCCAGGGCGCGCTCGATCTGCACGTCTATGACGTGGCGCGGGTCGAGGCCCTGGCCGGACCGCAGGGCACGCTGTACGGGGCCAGCTCGCAGGCCGGCACTCTGCGCATCATCACCAACAAGCCCAGCACCGCCGGCTTCTCGGCGGGCGTCGATGTCGAGATCAACCAGGTTGATGGCGACGCGTTCGGCCATGTCGAGGAGGCCTTCGTCAACATCCCTCTGTCCGACACCATCGCTGTGCGCCTGGTCGGCTGGAACGAGGAAACGGCCGGCTATGTCGACAACGTCAAGGGCGCCCGCACCTATGGTCGCGGGACGGCCGACACCAGCGACGACCTGACGATCAGCAATGCCGGGGTCGCCAAGGATAACTACAACAACTCCAACACGCTGGGTGGCCGCGCCGCCCTGCGGGTCGAGCTGGGCGAGAACTGGATCATCACCCCGGCCATCATGGGGCAGCGCACCAAGTCGCGCGGCCTCTATGCCTTTGACCCCAAGGTCGGCGACCTGAAGGTCACGCACTTCTATCCAGAGGGTTCGAACGACGAATGGGCCCAGGCGGCCCTGACCATCGAGGGCAAGGTCGCCAATCTCGACGTGACCTATGCCGGCTCGTACCTCAAGCGCGACGTTGATACCCGTCAGGACTATACGGACTATTCCTATTTCTATGACCAGATCGGCTACGGCTTCTACTGGACCAACGACACCGGCGGCCTGGCCAATCCGTCGCAGTATATTCAGGGCAGGGACGGCTTCACCAAGGAAAGCCACGAATTCCGCGTCGCTACGCCCGACGACAAGCGCCTGCGCTTCATCGGCGGCCTGTTCTATCAGCGCCAGCAGCACAACATCACCCAGCGCTACAAGATCGACGGCATTGGGTCCGACATTGAAGTGCCCGGCTATAGCGACACCATCTGGCTGACGGCCCAGCAGCGGATCGACCGTGACTATGCCGGCTTCGGCGAAGTCACCTACGACATCACGCCGAAGCTGACCGCCATGGCCGGCATCCGCTTCTTCAAGTCCGACAACTCGCTGGAAGGCTTCTACGGCTACGGCACCGGTTATGGCGGCACGGGTGAGCGGGCCTGCTTCCGCACCGGCGGCGTCAATGGCGCGCCGTGTACGAACCTGGACAAGCGGGTCAAGGAAACCGGCAACGTTCCCAAAGTCACGCTCACCTACAAGTTCGACGACGACAAGCTGGCCTATGTCACCTACTCGGAAGGCTTCCGGCCGGGCGGTATCAACCGTCGCTCGACCCTGCCGCCTTACCAGGCCGACTATCTGAAGAACTATGAGTTCGGCTGGAAGACCAGCTGGATGGAGAACCGCGTCCGCTGGAACGGCGCCGTGTTCATGGAAGACTGGAAGAACTTCCAGTTCTCGATCCTGGGCGCCAACGGCCTGACGGAAATCAAGAACGCCAACCAGGCCCGCATCAAGGGCGTTGAGAGTGATGTCACGCTCGCCGTCTCGCGCGGTTTCACAATCAACGCTTCAGCCGCCTATACCGATGCCCAGCTGGCGGCCAACTATTGCGGGGTCACGGACGCGGCCGGTAATCCGATTACCAACTGCGCCAGTCCACAGGCGCCGGACGGTACGTCCCTGCCCATCACGCCCAAGTTCAAGTCCAATCTGACGGCGCGTTACGAGTTCGATCTGGGCCCTTACCAGTCGTACGTTCAGGCCGCGACTGTCTATCAGACGGGTAACTGGGCAAACCTGCGACTGGCCGACCGCGCCTTTATCGGTCGTCAGCCCAGCTATACACTCGTCGATGTTTCGGGTGGGCTGAGCAGGGACGAGTGGTCATTGTCGGTGTACATCAAGAACCTTACCGACAAGCGCGCCAGTCTGAACCGCTATGCCGAATGTGCTATCTCCACCTGCGGGCCACAGCCCTATATTGTGCCCAACCAACCGCGCACGATCGGTGTGAAGGTCGGTCGCACGTTCTGATCGTGAAGGGGGCGGCTCGCAGGAGCCGCCCTTTTTTCGTTTGAGACCCTGATTTTGTGGCGTGTCTCCATCCCTCCCGCTCAGCGTGGCCAAGGTCGTAGTCCGCCTTTTGGCCCTGGAGATCGGGACTTGATCCGCCTTGTGAGAGCGCCCGGCGGTCCGGCTTGCCGGCCCTGACCCGGGGACCGGCCCCGGCCGGGCAAAGCGGAAAAGGTATGCTTTCGTGAAAGTCGTTGAACCCAAGGCCCTGGGCTTCTGGATGTGCGTGGCCCTCGTTGTGGGCAACATGATCGGCTCGGGCGTCTTCATGCTGCCCGCCTCCCTGGCCCCCTATGGCTGGAACGCCGTGGCGGGCTGGGTTCTGACCATCGGCGGCGCCCTGTGCCTGGCCTTCGTGTTCGCCCGTCTGGCCAAGGCCTTTCCGCAAGGGGGCGGTCCCTACATCTACACCCAGGAGGCCTTTGGCCCCGCCGCCGGCTTCATGGTGGCGTGGAGCTACTGGATCTCGATCTGGGTCGGCAACGCGGCCATCGCCGCCGGCACGGTCAGCTATCTCAGCGTCTTCTATCCGCAGATCGCCACCCAGACAGGCCTGCATTGCGCGATCACCCTGGTGATGATCTGGGGCCTGACGCTCATGAACTGCTTCGGCGCGCGGCTGGCCGGCGGCATGCAGGTGGTGACCACGGCCCTGAAACTGCTGCCCCTGATGGGGGTGATCCTGCTGGCGGCCTTGGTGCTGGGCAAGACCGGCGGCTCCACCATCCTGCCGTTCCAGGCCCAGGACCTGACACCGGTGGGCATCACCGCCGCCGCCACCCTGACCCTGTGGGCCTTGCTGGGCATGGAGTCGGCCACCGTGCCGGCCGGCAAGGTCAAGGATCCCGAGCGCACCATTCCGCGCGCCACCCTGGTGGGCACCGCCTTCGCCGGGGTGATCTATCTGATCGTCTGCTCGGCCGTGGTGCTGATGACCCCGGCGGACATGCTCAAGACCTCCAACGCGCCGTTTGCCGACTTCGTGGGCCTGTATGGCGGCGGCGACGCCCGGCTAGTGCTGGCCGGTTTCGCGGCGATCAGCGGCTTTGGGGCCCTGAACGGCTGGATGCTGCTGCAGGGCGAGGTGCCCTACGCCATGGCCAAGGGCGGGGTCTTTCCGGCCTTCCTGGCCAAGACCTCCAAGCGCGGCGCGCCGGTCCGGGCCCACGTGCTGTCCAGCCTGTTCCTGACCGTTCTGGTGACGATGAACTACGCCAAGTCGATGGTCGAGCTGTTCACCTTCATGGCCCTGCTGGCCACGGCCATCTCGCTGTTCGCCTATCTGTTCTGCGCCATGGCGGCGCTGCGCCTGCAGAAGCAGGGGCGGATGGAGCCTTCGCGCGCCGTGACCGTGGTGGCGATCATCGCGACGATCTATTCGTTCTGGACGCTGTATGGCGCGGGCGAGGCCAGTCTGTGGAGCCTGGCGCTGCTGGTGGTGGGCCTGCCGATCCACTGGCTGATCAAGCGGTTCGCCGTCGTTCCCGCCACGGAGTGAAGACCATGCCGCGCAGCCTCACCGTCCTGGCCGGCGCCGTTCTGGCCGCCGGTCTTGTCGCCCTGACCCCGCCCGGCGCCCTGGCCCAGGTCAGGCCGACCTATGTCCATGCCGGCAGGCTGGTCGACACCGAGGCCGGCAAGGTTCTGACCAACCAGCTGATCCGCATCGAGGGCGAGCGCGTCGCCGCGGTCGGACCCTGGACGGCCGCGCCCGCCGACGGCCCTGTGCTGGACTGGAGCGGCTTTACCGTCCTGCCCGGCCTGATGGACATGCACACCCATCTGGTCGACCAGGAGCAGACCGACAACATCGCCGAACCCCTGCTGACCACAGCCGCCGAGCAGGCCTATATCGGCGCCGCCCACGCCCGGGCCACCCTGATGGCCGGCTTCACCAGCGTGCGCGACGTGGGAACCTGGCGGGCGTTTGGCGACGTCGCCCTGCGCGACGCCATCGACAAGGGCCTTGTGCCGGGCCCCCGCATGTCGGTGGCCGGCGCCTATATCACCACGCCCGGCGGCGGCGGCGAGATCACCGGCATCGCCGCCGATGTCGGCATCCCGCCCGACATGCGGCGCGGGGTGGTCGAGGACGTGGCCGATGCGCATGCCAAGGCGCGCGCCCTGCTGGTGGGCGGGGCCGACTTCCTGAAACTGATCGCCACCGGCGCCGTGCTCACCGTGGGCACCGAGCCCGGCCAGCTGGAACTGTCGGAAGACCAGATCAAGGCCGCCATCGAGGAGGCCGCCAAGCGCGGAACCTACGCCACCGCCCACGCCCATGGGGCGGAGGGCATCAAGGTGGCGGTGCGGGCCGGAGTGCGCTCGATCGAGCACGGCTCGCTGATCGACGACGAGGGCATCGCCCTGATGAAGGCCAGGGGCGCCTGGCTGGTGGCCGATATCTATAACGGCGACTTCATCGACGCCTATGGAACCGCCCACGGCTGGCCGGCCGAGACCCTGCGCAAGAACCTTGAGACCACCGACGCTCAGCGGATCGGCTTCGCCAAGGCGGTCAAGGCGGGTGTGAAGATCGCCTATGGCACCGACGCCGGGGTCTTTCCCCACGGCCAGAACGCCAAGCAGATGCCCTACATGGTCAAGTACGGCATGACGCCGATGCAGGCGATCCAGTCGGCGACGACCGTCTCGGCCGCCCTGATGAGCAAGTCCGCCGATGTGGGCGCGATCAGCAAGGGCCGCTATGCCGACATGATCGCCGTCGCCGGTGACCCGCTGGCCGATATCGCCATCCTGTCCTCGGTGGCCAAGGTGATGAAGGGCGGCGTGGTGGTGAAGGAGTAGGCGCAGTCGCCGCTCACCCTCTTTTTTCCGCTCTCCCCGGCGAAGGCCGGGGCCCAGATCGAACCCCGAAAGGTCATTGTTCTGTCCACGGCAGATGGCGCGTCATCCCAAGACTCTCGGGCTGAATCTGGACCCCGGCCTTCGCCGGGGAGAGCGGATGTTTGGGGGATCGAAATTCAACCAATCAGGCGGCCCTGCCTCAAAGCTGCTCCAAGATTCACCAGCCTTCGCCTTGGCGCGGCCTGTGCAATGTGCAATGCAACACGCATGTTGCTGTGCAGCATTGAAACACTGTCACGCGGACGCTGTATGTCCGACGCTTAGCCCGTCCAAGGAGTTCCTCATGGCCACCGAACACAAGTACTTCGTGCGCCCGGTCTCCGGTGTCTGGCATGTGACCTGGAACGATGCGCCGGACCTGATCGGCTCCTATTCCTGCCAGGCCGAGGCCCAGGCCATCGCCGAGATGATGGCCCGTCACATGCGGGTTCAGGGCAAGACCGCCAAGGTCGAGGTGTTTGAACCCGAAGTCCGCCGCGCCACCTGGGGCCGCAGCATCGTCAGCCACGCCGCCGCTTAATCCAGAAACACCGGCGTCGGCGAATAGCCCGCCAATAGCCGTTCCGCTATGGCCCCGGCCTCGGCCGGGGTGAAGACCGTCGGGTCCAGGCACAGCTCCAGCCACAGCCCGTCGACCACGGCGGTCAGGCCGATGGCCGCCAGCCGCGCATCGACGCCGGTGTCGCAGGCCGTCAGCAGCTCCTCCAGCCGCGCGCGATAGCCGGCATAGGTCCGCCGATGAATGTCGGCGATGGCGTCATTGATCTTGACCAGACTCCAGAACGCCAGCCAGGCGGCCAGCAGCTGTTCGTCCAGCACCGGCGGCCGAAAGCTGGCGGTCAGATAGGCCGACAGCCGGGCGCGGGGCGCGGCTCCCGCCTGCGCGACCGCCGCCTCCAGCGCCGCATCGATCCGCTGTCCCACCGCCTCATAGGCGGCCGCGATCAGGGCGTCGACGCCGTCGAAATAGTGCCGCAGCAGGCCGGGTGAGACGCCGGCCTCCGCGCAGATTGTCCGCACCGACGCGCCGGCCACGCCGTCACGGGCCAGCACGGTCTCGGCAGCGGCGACCAGCGCCTGGCGGCGGACGTCAGCGGTCTCCCGGGTGAAGGCGGCGCGCATGATCTTAGCCCTCCCCCTCGATGGGGGAGGGTTGGGTGGGGGTGATAGGGCGGTTCAGCCGCCACCGCCGCATCACCCCCATCCCCGACCCTTCCCCCATCGAGGGGGAAGGGAGAAAGGCGCGCATCACCACCCCGTCGGCGGCCGATCCAGCCGCGCCTCGGGGATCAGCGCCCGCATCTTGCGGCCAAAACTGCGCAGCGAAACCTCCGAGCTGGCCAGCGGCCCCGCCGTAAAGCTGCGCGACGCCATCCCCTCCTGCACCCGGGCCACCAGCTCGGTGTCCTCGGTATTGACCTGGCGGTTGATGCGCCAGTTCAGATAGCGCGCCGCCTTCATCTCACGGCGGTCGTCGGGCAGGGCGTAGGCGATCTCGCGGATCAGGGTCTGGGTGGCCGAGACCGGGATGAACTGCATGAAGTCCACCTGGTCGGGATAGATGTCGAAGGCGAAGTTCGGCCACAGCTTGAAATAGGTCCACAGCCGCTTGCGCTCGGGCGGCAGGTGCGGAACGTCGGGCAGCAGGTCCTGATACAGCCGCTCGGACGGGTTGGCCGAGGGCTCGTCGATCAGCTGACCCCACATCTTGTCGACCCAGGGCTCGGCTTCGACGCCATAGCCCTTGCCGAACAGCCGGGTCAGGCCGGGGTGGGCGACGGGAATGTGCAGGCCGTCCGAATAGTTGTCGCTGATGTTCTTCCAGTTCACCGCCCGGGGCCGCAGGGTGACGCGGCCGAACGGCTGCAGGTCCTCGAAGCGATAGTGGGCCACCTCATGATCGTAGGGCGCCATCATCTCGGCGACGGACGGGCCATCTCCCTCCAGTCGGGTGAAGACAAAGCCGCGCCAGACCTCGACACCCACCTTGACCAGGCCCTGTTTGTCCATCTCCAGCGCCGGATAGGTGTCGCGCATCGGCACGCCGATCAGCCGGCCTTCCAGGTCGTAGGTCCAGGCGTGATAGGGGCAGACGATGCGGCCGCCGCCCTTGCCACAGCTGCCGCTGGGGCCGTCGACCAGCCGCGCGCCGCGATGGCGGCAGACATTGGTGAAGGCCCGCACGCCGCCGTCCCGGGCGCGCACCACCACGACGCTCTCGCCCAGGAAGTCCAGGGTGTGGAAGTCGCCGGCCTTGGGGATGTCGTTCAGATGGCAGACGACCTGCCACGAGGGCCGCAGGATCCTGTCCTGCTCTTCCTTGAAGAACCGGTCGTTGCCGTAGGTCCAGCCGGGCAGGCCCCAGTCCGCTTGTGGGTCTTGGTTGGAGGTCATTGGACTTGCCCCCTACGGGCTGCTTCGCAGCCGTCTTCCCCCGGAGGGGGAAGATGAGGTCGGCGCCGTCCATCTTCCCCCTCCGGGGGAAGACGATCGCGAAGCGATCCGTAGGGGGCAAGTGATCCAGCCATCACCGCCCCACCGCCGACAGCTTCAGCGCCGTGACGAAGTCCTTGTCGCGCAGGATCTCGCGCGCCGCGTTGCGCCCCGGATTGCCGGACACCCCGCCGCCCGGATGACAGCCGGCGCCGCACATGTAGAGGCCCTTCAGCGGCCCCCGATGGCTGGCGTGGCCCAGCACCGGCCGCGCCGCCCACAGCTGATCCAGCGACATGTGGCCGTGCATGATGTCGCCGTTGACCAGGCCGAACTTCCGCTCCAGGTCGGTCGGCGACAGGATCATCCGTCCCAGGACCGACGCCTTGAAGTTGGGGGCCCAGTCATTGACCGTGTCGATGATCAGGTCTGCCGCCGCTTCGCGCTCGTTGTCCCAGGTGCGACCGTCAGGCAGGTCCCAGGCGAACTGCTGGCAGAACAGGCTGGCCACGTGCTGGCCGGGCGGGGCCAGGGTGGGATCCAGGGTCGAGGGGATCAGCATCTCGACGATCGGCTTCTTGCTGATGCCGAAGGCCTTGGCGTCGCGATAGGCCTCGTCCATGTAGTCCAGGCTGGGCGAGATCACGATGCCGCACTGATGGTGCTCGGCCGAGACCTTGCCGGGCAGGCAGGTGAAGTCCGGCAGCTCCGACAGCGCCACGTTCATCCGGAAGGTGCCCGAGCCGTTCTTGTAGCCCTTGATCGCTTTCGTGAAGGCGGCGGGCAGGGCCGAGGGGGCGATCAGCTTGCCGTACAGCAGCGACGGATTGAGGTTGGACGAAACGATCGGGGCCATGATCTGGCGGCCGTCCACCAGTTGCACGCCCGTGGCTCGGGGGCCGTCCTTGCCGTGTTCGACGTGCACCGCCTCGACCGGCGCATCGAGCAGGATCTCGACGCCCAGCGCTTCGCAGGCCTTGGCCATCGCTTGAGTGATCGCGCCCATGCCGCCGATGGCGTGGCCCCAGGCCCCCTTCTTGCCGTTCACCTCGCCGAAGGTGTGGTGCAGCAGCACATAGGCCGAACCCGGGCTGTCGGGACTGGCGAAATTGCCGACCACGGCGTCGAAGCCGAAGCTGGCCTTGACCGCGTCGCTCTCGAACCAGCCGTCCAGGAAGTCGCGGGCGCTCTTGGTGAACAGGTCCAGCAGGTCGCGCTTGCGCTCCTTGCTCAGCAGGGCCAGCCGCGTGCCCTGGCGGGCGCCGCGCAACAGGCCGTGGATGCCGTCGCCCAGATTGGGCGGGGTCTCGGCGGCCAGGTCACGCAGTACGTCGCCGATCTCGTCGAGCATGGCGTAATAGGCCGGCAGCACCTCGGCGTCGCGGCGGCTGTACTGGCGGAACGCTTCCTGGGTGCGCTCCAGACCGCCGCCCAGTTTCAGATATTTGCTGTCGCTGATCGGCAGGAAGTTGGAGATCGGCCGCTCGACGATCTTCAGCCCATGGCCGTGCAGGCCCATGTCGGCCAGCACCTTGGGGCTCAGCAGGCTGACCGTGTAGCTGGCGACGGAGTTGCGGAAGCCTGGGTGAAATTCCTCGGTCACCGCCGCCCCGCCGACCACGCCCCGGGCCTCGCAGATCGTGACCTTCAGCCCGGCCGTGGCCAGGTAGAAGGCGCAGACGAGGCCGTTGTGGCCGCCGCCGATAATGACGGCGTCGCGGGTTTGGGTGGTGGCCATGTGATGTCGTCCCCGAGTTGAAGGGGAGAGGTTGCTATACGAGTGTATAATAGGCAAGGGCGCGCGGGGTTTCAGCCTCACGCGATCACTCGCTGAAGGGATGGAAAGGGTCGCGGAGCGTCCGGACAACGTCCGGAGGAAAATAGAATAGCCGTTTCGACGAAGCCGAGCGCTCCGCGCAACCGTTATCCATCAGCGTCCCGGCGGGTGGCCCAGTTGGGGCCTTACCGGGACCCGGAAGCTTCGGTTTCCCGAAGTCCCGAAGGTCGGGGGGCGTGGGGCCAATCCTGACCAACACTCGCCTTGATCCCCATCCACGCCGACGGCGGGCGGGTCCTGCAACGCCAGGATCCCCGGACCGGTCGAGTATCCCCCTCGACCCCAGCCCCGCTCGATCACCCCCCGCCGCCGCAATGGTCGCTGGCCTTGCGCCCTTCCCGTGCGGCGAGGTGGGATGATTATGCGGGTGGTTTCGGCGCGTCTGATTGGCGCGAACGACTATTTTGTAGTGCGTTGATTGAGCTGAAGTTTGTTTCCGAAAGAACGGGGATGTAGCGCCGCCAATCCCCATACCTACCGTCATTCCCGCCCTTGTGGCGGGAACCCCTGCTTCAGCTGACCCGTGAGACGCCAGCGAAGTGCGCGCGCACTTCGCCCCTCCCGCACCTGCGGCGGACAGAGGGGTTCCCGCCACAAGGGCGGGAATGACGGTGATTTATGGGATTGGCGCCCCCGCCCCCCTTCGCGCCGAAGGGAGCCATCCTTAAATCTCACGGCGAGACGATCGCCGGTCTGACCTGGTCAGACCGGCACGCTGCAGCCTCCAAGAGATTTAAGGATGAGCGGGACGCAGGGCGTCCGCTTGTTGGCAATGAGCCAAAGACCGCTTTCGACCCAAGCCGGGCTCAATCAACCCTCTCTCTTTGAGAGAGGGCGGGGCCCGCCGCGCAGCGGTGGGAGGGTGAGAGGTTACACCCTGTCCGAACGAAGCACCGCCAGGATGTCATCTGATACGCCGCCAGGGTCGGTCAGCACCCGCGCGTTGGGAAACCTCATCACAACATAGCCGTAGAGTTCCAGCGCCTGGGTGCGCTGTTCATCATAGTCCTCGCGGCCTTCATGGGCCTCGCCGTCTAGCTCCACGATCAGCTTGCCCGCCTCGCAGACGAAGTCGGCGAAGTAGCGGTCTATAGCGACCTGCCGCAGGAACCTGAACCCGCCCAGTCGGCGATTGCGAACGAGGGTCCATAGCGTCTTCTCGGCCAGGGTCTGGTTGCGGCGGAGGCGACGGGCAATGGCGGTCTTGTCCATGTCGAGAGCATGATCTGAAGCGTCAGGGCGCTCAACGACAGGAATCGGGATTTTCCGGCCAACGGCGAAACCTCTCACCCTCCCACCGCCTACGGCGGCGGGCCCCGCCCTCTCTCAAAGAGAGAGGGTTTCGTTCAGAGCGTCCGCTCTCCACCCTTCCCGGACCTTGGCGGCGTCAGCTTTTAGGCCACGTGTCGCTCCGCCTGCGCCGCCCGCCGCGTGGGCGCCGTCGGAAACCCTAGGCCCGCTCATCCCCCCGCGCCGTCAGCCAGTACATCACCGGCGTCGCCACCCGCGACAGCACCGTGCTCGTGATCAGTCCGCCGATGATCGCAATGGCCAGCGGCGAGTAGAGGCCCGACCGCTCCAGCGCCAGCGGCAGCAGGCCCCCGATCGCCGTCACCGAGGTCAGCAGCACGGGCAGGAACCGCACCTCGCCGGCCTTTTCGATGGCGTCGTGCAGACCCATGCCCTCGCGCCGCAGCTGTTCGGTGAAGTCGACCAGCAGGATCGAGTTCTTGATCTCGATGCCGATCAGGGCGATCAGGCCGATGGTGGCCGTAAAGCTCAGCGAGTTGCCGGTGATGGCCAGGGCCGCCACCGCGCCGAAGATGCCGAACGGGATGATGCCGGCCACGACCAGGGCGGTCTTGAACTTCTGGAACTCCAGGACCAGCACCGCCAGGATGCCGAACACGGCCACCAGCACCGCCGCGCCCAGACCGGCGAAGCTTTCCGACTGGGCCTCGGCCTGGCCGCCCAGGCCCAGGCGATAGCCGGGCGGCATGGGCAGGTCCTTTTCCATCCGGGCCACGACGTCCTGGGTCACCTTGGCGGCCAGGAAGCCGGTGGAGACATAGGCGGTGACCGTCACCGTCCGCTCGCGGTCGAAGCGGTCGATGCGGGCCGGGCTGGATTTCAGGGTCGGGGTGGCCACGGCGTCCAGGCGCGCGGCCAGGCCGTCGGCGGTGGGCACATAGATCCCCTTGAGGGCCGACAGCGGATTGCGCGCCGCGCCGTCGGCCTCTTCCATCGGCAGCCGCACCTTGACCGCATAGTCGTCGCCGTCCGGATCGCGGAAGCGGGCGGTTTCCTCGCCCGACAGGGCCAGCCGCGCCGCGCGGCGGGCCGCGCCGGCGGGCACGCCCAGGGCCGAGGCCTTGGCCTCGTCGACGCCCAGGTCCAGATCGGTGCGGTCGAGGCGGACGGGGTTGGTGACGTCGCGCGTGCCGGGGGTGGCCTTCAGGATCTCCTCGGCGCGGGCGGCCAGGGCCTTCAGCGCGTCAAGGTTCTGGCCCGTCAGGCGAATGGCGATCGGCGCGTCGATGGGCGGGCCGTTCTCGAAGGTGACGACGCTGATCCGCGCGCCGGGGAAGTCGCTGAAGTCCTTGCGCAGACCGTCCAGCACCTTGTCGCTCTTGTCCGGCTCCCAGGCCTTGAGGCTGACAAAGACCTCGGCATAGGTCGTGGCGCTCTCGCGTTGCGACTGGTTGTAGAAGATCTGCGGATTGCCGCGGCCCAGATTGGCGGCGCGCCAGGTCACTTCGGGGGTGGCCTTCAGGCGTTGCTCGACGAATTTCAGGGCGCGGTCGGTGCGGGCCAGGGATGAGCCGTCGGGCGTCTCGATGCGCACCAGGAACTGCGGCGTCTCGGCCGGCGGGAACAGGCTGGAGCCGATCAGTTTCAGCATCGGATAGGTGGTCAGGCACAGGGCCAGCATGATCGCCAGCGCCGCCCAAGGTCGGGCCAGAGCCCAGTGCAGCACCGGGCGATAGAAGCGGTGAATGCCGCCATTGACGGCCCGCAGCAGGGCATTGCCCTCGGGATCGGAATGCTTGTCGAGGATCCGGCTGGCCAGGAACGGAATGATGGTCATCGAGACCAGCAGGGATGCGGCGATGGTGCACAGCACCGTCACCGGCAGCGACTTGATATAGGCGCCCGAGCCGGCCGGCAGGGCCATCAGCGGCAGGAAGGCCAGCATCAGGGTCGCCGTGCAGCCGATCACCGCCAGGCCGATCTGGCGGGTGCCGTTGACCGCCGCCTCGGTGCGCTCCTCGCCCTCGCGGATGCGACGGGCGATGTTCTCGGTAATGACGATGCTGTCGTCGACCAGCAGGCCCAGCGACAGCACAAAGCCGGCGATCGACAGCTGGTTGAGGGTAAAGCCAAAGGCCTGCAGCATCGACAGGCCGATCAGCAGGCTGAGCGGGATCGAGACCATCACCACCAGCCCGGCGCGCGGACCCAGCGGCAGCAGGGTGATCAGCACCAGAACCAGGGCGATGCCGAAGTCGCGGAACAGGGCGTTGAGCCGGTGCTTGACGTTGTCGGCCTGAACAAAGGCGCGCTGCAGCTTGACCCCGGCCGGCAGGATCTTCTCGTACTCGTCCAGCACCTGCTCGACGCTCTTGGTGATCTTGGTGACATCCTGGCCGTCCTTCTGGGTCACGGTCAGGAACACGGCGCGCTGGCCGTTGAAGCGGGCCAGATGGGTCGGCTCCTGCTGGGCCCAGGCCACCTTGGCCACGTCCCGCACCCGGGTGACCTGGCCGCCGATGGCGCGCACGGGGGTGTTGCCCACGGCCTCCAGCGAGCGGAAGGCCCCGCCGGACTTGACGTTGAAGCGCCGCTCTCCGGCTTGCACGGCGCCGATCGGCGCCTCGGCGCCCGCCTGGCGCAGGGCGTCGGCGACGGCGGTTGCCGGCAGTTTCAGGGCCGACAGACGCGCCAGGTCCAGGGTGACCTGAACCTCGGAAGACGGCGCGCCCCAATAGCGGGCCTCGCGCACGCCGGGCACGCGGTCGAGCCGTTCCCGGAGGCGGTCGGCGGTCTTTTCCAGGCGCCGCATCGGCAGGACATCGCTGGTCAGGGCCACCTGGACGATGGCGACCTCGGTGGTGCGGGCCCGCTGGATGTCCAGCCGGGCAATGCCGGTCGGCAGATTGCCGCGAATGGCGTTCACCTCGCGCACGACCTGATCGTACTTGCGCTCGGGATCCACATCCCAGGTGAAGTGGACGCGGACCGAGGCCGCGCCGTCGGCGCTGGTCGATTCGACCTTTTCGATATTGTCCAGACCGTCGACGGCGTCCTCGATCGGGTCGACGACCAGTTGCTCCATCTCGGAAGGCTCGGCCCCCGGCAGCACGGCGCGGACGATGACGATCGGGATCGGGAAGTGCGGATCTTCCGAGCGCGGAATGCTGGTGAAGGCGTTGAAGCCCAGCATGACCAGCAGGCCAAACGCCACCAGGGTGAACTGCCAGCGATGAACGGCCAGTCCGGCGAGGTCGAACTTCACGACTATCGGCTCCCGGCCAGCTTTGCGGGGTCGACGACGCGGACCTTCTCGCCGTCGGAGACGAAGCCGGCCCCGGCCGTGATCACCTGGGCGCCGTCGGCCAGGCCCGAGACCAGGGCGTCGTCGCCGTCAAAGCCGCCAAAGCCGACAGCCGTGCGGCGGGCGACGCCGCGATCCAGTCGCAGCACAAACGCGCGGGCGCCCTGGGCTTCCAGCACCGCCTCGGCGGGAATGCGGGCGAAGGCTGGCCCGGCGCGGGCAGGGGAGGCCGCGCGAACCGTCAGCTCGGCATTGGCGATCTGGCCGCTGCGCAGCTCTGGGCGGCCCGCCAGTTCGATCTCGACGGTCACGGCCCCTGTGCGGGTGTCGGCCGCCTCGCCCACGCGGGTGACGGTTCCGTTCAGCAGCTGTCCGTCCAGATCCTCGACCCTGACCCGGGCGCTGTCGCCCACCCGGACGCGGGCGGCGTCACGGGCCGCCAGCGGCAGGCGCAGGACCAGCGGGCTGGTCAGATCGGCGACGCGCGCCACCACCTGGCCGGGCTGGACCACCTCGCCGGTCTGGGCCGTGCGGGCCAGCACCACGCCCGAAGCGGGGGAGACCAGCTGGGCCCAGCGCCGGTCGAAACTGGCCGAGCTATAGGCGGCCTGGGCTGATTTGAGCACGCTCTGGCGGTCGTCCAGCCGCTGGCGGCTGACATAGCCCTTCTCGAACAGGGCCCTGTCGCGCTCGACGTCGCGACGGGCGCGCTCGAGGTCGGCCGAGGTCTGCTGCTGGCGGGCGTCCAGATTGGCCGGATCGATGGTGGCGATGACCTGGCCGGCGCGGACGCTGTCGCCGGCCTCGACGCTCATGCGGGTCAGCACCCCGGCGATGCGGAACGACAGCGCCATTTCGCGCCGACGCTCCAGCGTGCCGGTTCCCGAAACCGCGTCGGCGGCATGGGGCGCGGCGACCTGAGCGGCCTCGACGGGCGTCGGCAGGGCAGGGGCTTCAGCCTGCTCGGCCTTGCCGCCGCATGACGCCAGCAAGGGCATGGCGGCGGCGAAGACGAGCGGCCGCAACGCGCGTTGGAGAAGGGGCTGGGGAGAGCGCCGCATCGTCCTTGTTCCAGATCAATCAATGATAAGTTATCAGTGATAGATTGTTGTCGCTTGTCAAGCTTGGCGCGGAGTGATGAAGGTTGGAAAATGAAGACGTCAACCACGCGGTCGCCGCGTAAGGCCAAGGGCCACGGCGCCGAACGCCGCGAAGAGATCCTCGCCGCCGCCCTGACCCTGTTCAGCGAGCGCGGCGTCCATGCCGTCTCGACCCGGCAGATCGCCGAGCTGGCCGGAATTTCGCAACCGGCGCTCTATGCCTATTTCACCACCAAGGACGACATGGCCGCCGAGCTGTGCGTGCGGGCCTTCGCCACCCTGGTCGAGCGGATGGGGGCCGCGCGCGTTCACGGCCAGCCGACAGTGGAAAATTTCGAGCGGTCGCTGCGGGTCTATGTCGATTTCGGGATCGAAAACCCCAACCCCTATCGCGTGGCCTTCATGATCGAGAAAAGCCATGATGGCGCGTTTTTGGAAAAGACCGCCGACCGGCCGTTGATCGCAGGGCTGGAGGCGTTCGATCTCTTCCGCGACATGGTCGGTGAGTACCAGGCCGCCGGCCTGACGGTTCTGGACGACGCGCAACTGGCCACCCAGACCCTGTGGGCCGGTCTTCATGGCCTGGTGTCGCTGCTGATCGCCCGGGCGGAATTTCCGTGGGTCGAGCGCGAAACCCTGATCGCGGCCCATATCGCCATGCTGCGGCGTGGCGCCCTGAAGTAGAGCGCTGACGCAGGGGCGTGGCAAAGTCGGCTCCGGGAGCCTATATCCGCGCCTTGATTTTACCGGAGCCTCCCATGGCCAAGCTGCAGCCCCTCCAGTCGTTCAGCCTGCAAGAAACTGAAGACGGCTATCGCCTGCTGGTCTCGGCCATCGGCGGCGACACCCTGTATGTCTCGATCACTGCCGAGCAGATGGACGACATCATCGACTCGCTGGAACTGGCGACCGGCGGCGACGCCGGCGAAGAGGGCGCCGAAGAAGACGAGGACGGTTTCTAGGATCAACCCTCATTCATGTCATCCCGGCCAAGCGCGAAGCGCGCCGAGCCGGGACCGCCGGAAGCTCCGCGATTGTTGCGGTCCCGGGTCTGCGCTGCGCTTCGCCCGGGATGACAGCTTTTATTGCGGCCCCGCCCTCAACAACCCCGCCACCTCTCGCAACGCCCGCGCCAGGGTGGCCGCCTTGCTGGGCGCACCCAAGGACAGCCTCACGCCCTCGCGTGAAACGCCTGGAGCCCGGAACGCCGCCGCATCGACTAGCGACAGCCCCCGCGTCAGCGCCGCCTCAAGCATCCAGCCTGCACTCCACCCCGCGGGCAATTCCAGCCAGACATGCAGGCTCTCAAGCCCGCCGACCGCCATCGGCAGGATTTCGGCCGCCAGACGCCGCCGCTCGATCGCCTCGTGGCGCACGCCGTCCAGCACCCTCCGGGCGTCACCTTCGCGGATCCAGCTGGTGACCACGGCCGCCATCAAGGGCGCTGGCATCTGGGCGATGGCGTGCAGGGCTCCTGCCGTCTCGGCCACGCGATCTTCCGGCGCCGCCACGAAGGCGATGCGCAGGCCCGGCGACAGGGTCTTGGCGGTGGTGGCGATGTGGAACACCCCCTGCGGCCACAGGCTGGCCAGGGCGGGCAGGGGCGCGGCCGGCGACAGGCCATAGGCGTCGTCCTCGAGGATCACGACCCCGGCCGCCCGGGCGACCCCGACGATGGCCTCGCGACGCGCCAGGCTCATCGTCGCGGTGGTCGGGTTCTGGAAGGTGGGCGTGCAGCAGATCGCGCGGGGGCTATGCCGGGCGCAGAGCTGGGCCAGGGCCTGTGGCTCAAGGCCTTCAT
Source organism: Caulobacter sp. ErkDOM-E (assembly GCF_048541895.1). Taxonomy (GTDB): domain Bacteria; phylum Pseudomonadota; class Alphaproteobacteria; order Caulobacterales; family Caulobacteraceae; genus Caulobacter. The sequence goes on from NZ_CP183331.1 coordinate 882,012, forward strand.
CATCCATCGGGCAGGCGATGACCCGCAGGCCCCGCTGGGCGGCGGCGGTCAGCAGGCCCGGATAGGTCAGGGCTTCGACGATGATGGTCTCGCCCGGGCGGGCGAGCAGGGCCAGCAGGGCGCTGAGCGCGGTCTGGGCGCCGCTGCCGATCAGCACGCGTTCCGGCGAAACCGCGCCCTGGGTCGGCGCCAGCCAGCTGGCCGCCGCCGTGCGCTGGGCCAGGGATCCGGCGCCGGGGTGATAGGCCATCAGCGCCGCCGGATCGGTGCGGGCCAGCACCGCGGCGGTCGTCTCGCGCAGCAGGGCGCCCAGGTTCAGGCCTCGAGGCTGGGGCGGCAGGTTCATCGACAGATCGACCAGCCCGGCTTCGTCCTCGCCGACCCGCCCGCGCACGAAGGTGCCACGACCGGCGGTTCCCTCGATCAGGCCGCGCTCGCGAGCGATGGCGTAGGCGCGGGTCACGGTGGTGAAGTCCACGCCGACCAGCCGGGCCACTTCGCGTTGGGCGGGGATCTGGTCGCCGGCCTGCAACTCCCCGTCCGCGATCGCGGCCTCAAGCGCCTGGGCCAGCCGCTGATAGACGGGACCGGTCAGGGACTCTGCGCGTTTCAGCCAGGCGGCGGACGGATGCGACAGCACGGCGGTTGTCTCGCGGCTCACAAATACATACATTGTATCCAGAATGTATGTATCAATTGCGCGATTGTAGGAAGGGCTTTTGATGGCCGATCCAGTCTACAACTCCCCCCCGCCCGTCATTTCCGGCCTGCGCTGCCGCTGTCCGCGCTGCGGCGAGGGCAAGCTGTTCCAGGGGTTCCTGACGCTGGCCCCGGCCTGTGATCGTTGCGGTCTGAGCTACGCCTTCGCCGACCCGGCCGACGGCCCGGCCTTCTTCGTGATGAGCGGTGTCGGCATCATCGTGATCGGCGTGTTCGCCTGGGTCGAGATCGCCTATCGCCCGCCGATCTGGGTGCATTTCGTCACCGTCTTCCCGGCCCTGATCGCGGCGTGCCTGGGCACGCTGCGGCCGGTCAAGGCCTGGCTGGTGGCGTCGCAATACATCCACAAGGCCGAGGAAGGCCGGTTCGAGAGCGTCGGACGGCACGACCGCGACAGCCGTCGGCTGTAAACGGGCCCCCTTCGCCGGGGAGAACGGCTATTTCTTTTCCAGCAGCAGCTGGCCACGCTTCTGCAATTGATCCCGGATCTTACCCGCGATCATGCCCAGCATGCCGGGCAGGACGATATCCAGTTTCACCATGTCATCCAGCACATCCATGGCGCCGCTGATCGTCTGACCCATGGCCACGGCCGAGAAGGTCATGGTGTCGCCGTCCCACGACTGATGCACCTGATCGGCCTTGCCGCCCGGGATCTGGGCGGTCAGTTGGGCAAAGCCGGTCTCGATCCGCCGCCGCGCTTCGACCGCGCCGAGCTGGTGGGAGATGGTGATCGTGATCGGCTTGGACATGATGGGTCTCTGTTGAAGGTTCGCTGGCGACGTCCCGAAGATAGGAACGGTTCGGCGTTACGGAACATGCGTCCGTTTCCGACGTAGGCAGGGGCGAGGGTGAGGCATCCCAGGAGGACGCCATGACCGACTACGCCATGCCCGACGCTTTTCAACCCACCCGCCGTCCCGCCCGTCCGGGTCGTCCCACCGGCGTTGTGGGCGCGGTCAGCTATGCGGGCGTTCTGCTGGTCTGGCTGGCCCTGTTCGTGGTCGACCGGCCCCTGGCGATGAAGGTGTTCCGCGAGCGCCGCGCCGACTCGCCGATCCGCCGCCACTGGTCCTGGTAGAGGTCTCGCCAAGCCCCGCGAACAATGACAAGCCTTGGCTCATGTCGCTGTCCGTCACCGCCCGCGCCGTCCATCACCCGCTGAAGGCCCCGTTCCGCATCTCGCGCGGGGTCAAGACGGCGGCCGAGGTGGTGGTGGTCGAGGCCCGGGCCGGCGGTCAGGTCGGACGTGGCGAGAGCGTGCCCTATGGCCGCTATGACGAGACCGTGGCGGGCGTTCTGGCCCAGCTGCAGCCGGCTATGGCGATGCTTGAGCGCGCGGGCGAGGGCAATATCGATCATGGCGCGGCCCTGGCCCTGTTGCCGCCCGGCGCGGCCCGCAACGCCCTGGACTGCGCGCTGTGGGATCTGCGCGCCAGGCTCACCGGCGTCAGCGTCGCCGAGGCCACGGGCCTGCCGGTTCCAACCTCGCTGGTCACCGCCGTCACGGTCAGCCTGGACACGCCCGAGGCCATGGCCGCCGCCGCGCTGGCCGTCGCCGCCGCGCCGCTGATCAAGATCAAGCTGGGCGCCGAAGACCCCGCCGCCCGCCTGCGGGCCGTGGCCGCCGCCGCGCCCGACGCCCGCTTGATCGTCGATCCCAACGAGGGCTGGACGTTCGAGATCCTGCACGGCCTGCGCTCGCTGCTGGCTGACCTGCCGATCGCGCTTGTCGAGCAGCCCCTGCCGGCCGACGCCGACCAGGCGCTGGAGGGCTATGACCCCCCCTACATGATCTGCGCCGACGAGTCGGTGCATGTCGGCGGCGACCTGGCGGCCCTGCGCGGGCGCTATCAGGCGGTGAACCTCAAGCTCGACAAGACCGGCGGCCTGTCCGAAGCCGTGCGGATGCTGGAACAGGCCAGGGGCCTGGGCTTCCAGCTGATGACCGGCTGCATGGTCGCCTCGTCGCTGGGCATCGCCCCGGCCCTGCATCTGGCCGGAAGCTGCCAGTTCGCCGATCTCGACGGGCCGTGGTGGCTGGCCGTGGATCACCCCGGCGGGCTGCGCGTCGAGGGCGGGGTGATCACGCCGCCAAAACCCGGGTTCTGGGGCGATGGGATCGAGGCGTCGGGCCTTTGGCTTTGACGCCCGGGCGGCCCCATCTTTGCCCCAAAGCGTGACCATGGTTTCCGGTTAAGCGGAGGACCTCATGCGAGACAAATGGCTTATCGCCGCAGGCTTGCTCAGCGCCGCCGCCGCGCTGCTGCATATCGCGGTGATCGCCGGCGGACCGGACTGGTACCGATTCTTCGGTGCGGGCGAGAGCATGGCCCGGGCGGCCGAGCAGGGGTCCTGGGTTCCCGTCGTGACGACCCTGGGCATCGCGACCATCCTGGCGATCTGGTCGGCCTATGCCTTTTCCGGCGCAGGGCTGATCCCGCGGCTGCCCCTGATCCGCACGGGCCTTGTGACGATCAGCGCGATCTATCTGGCGCGAGGCCTGATCCTGTTTCCCATCCTGGTGTTGAAGCCCGGGCTGATTAACGCCTTTGCCGTCTGGAGTTCGCTGATCGTGCTGCTCTACGGCGTGGCCTATGCCATTGGGACCTGGCGGTCATGGCGCTATCTGGGCCAGTCCGGCCAGCGTCCCTCTTGATCCGATGACGCGGCGCGGCCCAGAGTAGGCCATGGCCGAGAATCCCCTGGAACGCCTGGACACCTTCGAGCTTCTCAAGCTGGGCAAGGCCTCGGTGACAGTCGGTGGTCTGGCTGCGGCCCTGCTGATCATTGCTGCAGCCCTGTTCGCCGCGCGGCTGACCTCGGCGGGCTTGCAGCGCCTGCGCGCCCGGGCGGCCGGCAGCGCCGCTTCGCTGTACATCGTCGAGAAGGTGGTGACCTACGGCCTGGTGGTCATCGGGTTCGTGGCGGGCCTGTCGACCATGGGTCTGGACCTGACCTCGCTGGCGGTGTTCGCCGGCGCTCTGGGCGTAGGCGTCGGTCTGGGCCTGCAGGGCATGGTCAAGGACTTCGCCTCGGGCATTTCGCTGGTGTTCGAGCGGCTGGTGGCGGTGGGCGATTTCGTCGAGCTGCCCAATGGCCAGCGCGGCGTGGTGCATGAGGTCGGTCCCCGCGCCACCCGCATCCGCACCAATGACAGCACCGACCTGATCGTGCCCAACTCGGTGCTGGTCAACGATCTCGTCATCAACTGGACCCTGCGCAACACCAACCGCCGCATCCGCGTGCCGTTTGTCACCGCCTTCGGGGTCGACAAGCAGAAGGTGCGCGAGGCGGTTCTGAAGGCGGCCAAGTCGGTGCCCTTCACCTCGCCCGACGACGCCGTGCGCCGCACCCAGGTCTGGCTGGTCGGCTATGGCGAGCACGCCCTGAAGTTCGAGCTGATCGTCTGGCCTACGGTCGAGGCGGTGCGCCGTCCGGCGGCGATCTTCGCGGCCTATACCTGGGCCATCGACGACGCTCTGCGCGCGGCGGAAGTCGAGATCCCCTATCCGCAGCGCGACATCCGGGTGCGCGGCCTGTTTGGCGAAGAGGGCGATGAGGCCCTGACCAGCCTGAAGCTGGAGCCCGCCGCCCGTCGACGCAGCAAGGCCAAGGCCGCCAAGCCCGGCTCCAGCAACGACGCCGCCCTGGATCTGGAACGCGAGGATCCTGACGATCCCCCCATGTCGCCGCCGATCGCGCCGCCAAAGGGTTGAGGTTTCTGAACGCTGATAAGCTGAGGCCTTGACGCCCCTTCCGCGCCGCCGCAATCTTCTCGCAACTGCGAAAAGAACAGCAAGCGTGACAGCCGAAAGTGGACGCCGCTTTCGGCGCCCGTCACGCGGCAAGCAAGAACGGGGAGTAGGCGGATGAAGACCGCGCGAGGCTTTTTCAAACCCTTAGCCATCGGCGCGCCCGCGCCCTACCGCGACCTTCCGGCCCGCGTCGAGCGCATGATCCACTTCGTGCCGCCACACCTGGAGAAGGTTCGCGCCAAGGTTCCCGAGATCGCCTTGAGCGTCGATGTGATCCTGGCCAATCTCGAAGACGCCATCCCCGCCGACGCCAAGGGCGCGGCCCTGGCCGGGCTGATCGAGATGTCACGCGCCACCGATTTCAAGGCCCTGGGCGTCGGCTTCTGGACCCGGATCAACTGCCTCAACTCGCCCTGGCACCTGGACGAGGTCTCGACCATCGTCGAGAAGGCCGGCGACAAGATCGACGTGATCATGGTGCCCAAGGTCGAGGGACCCTGGGACATCTTCTACATGGACCAGTTGCTGGCCTCGCTGGAGGCCAAGCATGGGGTGACCCGGCCGATCCTGCTGCACGCCATCCTGGAGACGGCCGAGGGCGTGATGAACGTCGAGCAGATCGCGGCGGCCAGTCCGCGCATGCAGGGCATCAGCCTGGGCCCGGCGGATCTCGCCGCCAGCCGCGCCATGAAGACCACCCGCGTGGGCGGCGGCCATCCGGGCTATCGGGTCATCGAGGACCCGCACGCCGACGGCTCTGCCCGCGCCTCGGTGCAGCAGGACCTGTGGCACTACACCTTCGCCAAGATGGTCGACGCCTGCGCCGCCCATGGCATCAAGCCGTTCTATGGTCCGTTCGGCGCGATCGACGATCCGGTGGCGTGCGAGCAGCAGTTCCGCAACGCCTTCCTGATGGGCTGCGCGGGGGCCTGGAGCCTGCACCCCAGCCAGATCGCCATCGCCAAGGAAGTGTTCAGCCCGGCCCCTGACGAGGTGATCTTCGCCAAGCGCATCCTGGAAGCCATGCCCGACGGCACCGGCGTGGCGATGCTGGACGGCAAGATGCAGGACGACGCGACCTGGAAACAGGCCAAGGTCATGGTGGATTGCGCGCGGCAGATCGCCGGCAAGGATGCGGAGTATGCGGCGCTGTATGGGTTTTAGCGGCTAGCACTCGCCCCCTCCTGGCTGCTTCGCAGCCGTCCTCCCCCGGAGGGGGAAGACGCTTTCATCTTCCCCCTCCGGGGGAGGAGCGCCGAAGGCGCGGAGGGGGCGAGTGGCTCAGATTCACCCCACCGTCGTCACCACCCGCGCGCCCTGGGTCAGCAGCTTGTGGATCGGGCACATCTCGGCGATGGCCAGCAGGCGTTCGCGCTGCTCGGCGTCGAGGTCGCCGTCCAGCGTGATCTCGCGGTCAAACCGCTCGGGCGGGGTCATGTCGGCCTCGCGGCTGCTGCGCACCTCGACATGCACCGCGCCCAGAGGCCAGTTCTTGCGCTTGGCATAGAGGCGCAGGGTCATGGCGGTGCAGGCCGCCAGGCCCGCCGCGACCAGATCGTGAGGGTCAGGACCCAGGTCCAGACCGCCGGCCTCCACCTTGACGTCGGCCACCAAGCTGGTGGGACCCGCCGTGACGAAGGTCTGCAGGCCGCCATGACCGCTGTCGTCGGCGATGGCGGAGGGGCGGGGGGCGTCGATCATGGGCAGGATCCTGGCGGCGTTCAACCAAGCTTAGGTGTCGGTGCGCGCACCGCAAGGTTTCGGCTTGTGTCTATGTCAGCGGGATCGGCGTCAGGCGGAAGTCCGGTTCGCGATCCGGTCCCAGGGAAATCTTGGCCACCGGAATGACCGGCCTGTCGTCCGCCATGGCGATCTGGAATCGCGACAGCAGGCCGCCGAGCAGAATCTGGCTCTCGGCCATGGCGAAACTGGCGCCGATGCAGACCCGAGGGCCCGCGCCGAACGGGATGAAGGCGTCCATTCCCCAGGGCGAGGGGTGATCGAGAAAGCGTTCCGGAAGGAAGGCCGTCGGTTGATCCCAAAGCTTGCGATGACGGTGGATCAGCCACGGGCTGATGGTGATCACGTGGCCCGGCGAGACCTTGCAGCCCTGGACTTCATCTTCCGCGATGACCTGGCGGCTCATCATCGGGGCGGGCGGATAGAGCCGCAGGGTTTCCAGCAGGACCGATCGGGTCAGGGGCCAGGCCGAAAGATCCTCCAGGGTGCGGATCCTGTCTGGCGGAAAGGCCTGGATTTCGGCCTGCACCCGCGCCTGGGTCTTGGGATCCAGGGCCAGCAGATAGGCGGCCCAGAACAGCAGGCGCGAGGTGGTCTCGAAACCGGCCGCCAGCATGGTGCCGCACTGATCGCGGACTTCCTCGTCAGGCAGGGGCCGGCCGTCCTCGTCCCGGGCGGCCAGGAGGCCATCCAGAAGATCGCCGCCGTGCGCGCGAGGCCCGGCGGTTTTGCGAGCGTCGATCAGCGCGGCGACAGCGGTCATCCAGCGCGCGCCCAGGGCCAGTCGGGGACGTTCGGCGAAGCCGAAATCGCCCGGAGCCCGGGCCAGGAGATCGAAGAGGTTCACATTGGCCCGGCCATGCAGGTAGTCGCGGGCGATCGCGGCCAGTTGCGCGCCCTCACCGCTGGCGGGGCGAGAGAAGAGGGCGCGCAGGACGGCGTCCAGCGTTGCCCGATGAAAGGTCTCGCTGAGATTGGCGCGATCCTGACCCGCGAGACTATCGGCCAGCGCTTGGCCGGCGGCGGTGAAGTGCGGCAGCAGGGTCTCGACGGCTTTGGGCGTGAAGGCCGGCGCCAGCGCCTTGCGCTGCCGCCGCCAGGTTTCGCCCTCGGTCAGCAGCAGGCCGTCGCCGACGATGGGCCGCAGGATCCGGCTCATCTGGAAGGGCCGCCGATAGCGCGCCGCCTGGACGCCCAGCACCTGCTTGACGCCGGCGGGGTCGCTGACCACCAGGCCAGGCTGCCCCAGGAATGTGTAGGGGATCATCAGGGTGTCGAAGTCAGACTCCGACCAGGCCCCGACCATGTTTCGCATCATGGCCCAGGCGGCGCCCAGATTGGTCTGCGGCCCGGCGTGCACCTTGGGCGCGGGCGGGACTAGGGGGCGGTGAACCTGGGCGTCCATGGGCGGCTTCCAGACGGGGAGGCGCCGGGAGAGGCGCTCCATCCGGAACGATGGCCTAGCATCCCGCAGGGGGCGCTGCAATAATTCACTACGCGGTGAATATCAGGCCGCCGCCACGCGCTGGGCTGGAACGTCGAACACGCGGGTCGACCCGCGCCAGACCTCGATCAGGTCGCATCGGTGATGCATGTCAATGAGCTCGAACGCACGCCGGCGCGCGGCCTGATCATCGGCATAGGGAGCAACATCAAAGCGAGGAACGGAGCCATCGGGCTCGACGCAGAAGAACGTAAACACCTGCATGGGAACACGGTTCTCAACAGGCGGGACCGAGCCATATTCGATGGGCGGGGGCCGCAGGCGCTGGTTTTCTTCATCACCAGCTACGAATCGACCATAGGACCAAATGTCGCGATTCACCATAAAAATGAGTCTTCAAAAGAGACTCTCTCGCGATCCATCTGGGGACGGTCCTGGGGATGAATCCGCCTGGGCGCGGAACGTTCCAAAGCCGGTTCCCTTTTTCCGGCTTAGCCACTAGGTTCGCACCCTTTCGTAAACGGCGACGTTGAGACTCCATGGCCGCCCACTATCTCGATTTCGAACGCCCCATCGCTGATCTGGAAAGCAAGATCGAGGAGCTGAGCAAGCTCTCCGAGACTGCGGGGCCAGGTGCGTTCGAGCTGGAGATCCAGGCCCTGCGCGACCGCGCCCAGGAACTGCGCGTCGAGGCCTACGCCAATCTGGACGCCTGGCAGAAGACCATGGTGGCCCGCCACCCCCAGCGGCCCCACCTGCGCGACTATCTGGCCGGCCTGATCGACGAGTTCGTCGAGCTGCGCGGCGACCGCAAATTTGCCGATGACCAGGCCATTGTCGGCGGTCTGGGCCGGTTCCGGGGTCAGCCTGTCGTGGTCATGGGCCACGAGAAGGGCCATGACACCACCACGCGCCTGAAGCACAATTTCGGCATGGCCCGCCCCGAAGGCTATCGCAAGGCCGTGCGTCTGATGGACATGGCCGAGCGCTTCAGCCTGCCGGTCCTGACCTTTGTCGACACCGCCGGCGCCTATCCGGGCCTGGGGGCCGAGGAGCGCGGCCAGGCCGAGGCCATCGCCCGCTCCACCGAGCGCTGCCTGACCCTGGAAGTGCCGATGATCGCCACCATCGTGGGCGAGGGCGGTTCTGGCGGGGCCATCGCCCTGGCCGGCGCCAACAAGGTGCTGATCCTGGAGCACTCGATCTATTCGGTGATCAGCCCCGAGGGCGCGGCCTCGATCCTGTGGCGCGACGGCGCCCGGGCCAAGGACGCCGCCACCCAGATGCGGATCACGGCGCAAGACCTGATCAAGCTGGGCATTGTCGATCGCATCATCGAAGAGCCTGCCGGCGGGGCGCATTCCGATCATGAGGCGGCGCTCAAGGCCGTCGGCGACGCGGTCGAGATGGAGCTAAAGGCCCTGTCCCTGCTGGACGCGGCCGCCCTCAAAAAGCAGCGCTCGGAACGCTTCTACGCCATCGGCCGCGTCGGCCTGCAATAGACTGTCGAGGACGAGCCCATGATGTTCCGCACGATGCTGATCGCTGCGGCCCTTCTGGCCGTCGCACCGGTCGCGGCCCAGGCCGAGGATGGCGTCAAGTTCAGCCCCGCCTATGAGCTTTGCTTGGACAAGCCCGACAACGGCAACACCTACGGGATGCTCAAGTGCGGTGACGCCGAGATGGCGTTTCAGGACGCCCGGTTGAACAAAGCCTACAAGGCGGACATGGCCGACCTGGCGGAAGGCCCTGTCGCCAAGGCCGCGCTGCTCAAGTCCCAGCGGGCCTGGATCGCCTTTCGCGACGCCGACTGCGCGACGGTCCGGGCATTGAGCGGCGGCACGATCGCTCCGATCTATGTGCAGAACTGCTATCTTGAGCACACCGCTCGCCGGGCCCAGGCGCTGGAAGACCTCCTGAAGCCTTGAGCCTCTGACCGCTCGAGCCTAGCCGGGTTCGTCGCGACCCTGCGGCTATCTGGGGATCAAGGCCTCGAACGCACTCAGGACCTCCGTGCGGACCTCGGCGTTGGTCGCCTGATCACCCAGCACGCTCAAGGTGCTGATGAACAGGTCGCCGACCGCCTTGCGACGATCCTGCCCCGAGGTTCGGGAGACATATTCGCAAAGCAGCCGCGCGCAGCGCAGAAGATGGACGTCCTCTTCCGGATCGCAAACGGAGATCAGCGCCGAACTGCATTCATAGAGGTCGAGCCAGCCTGCGTCATCTTGCAGACCCTGCGCTTTCCAGGTGCGCATCTGGGCGAGCATTTCGGCTTGGCTATGCAGGTTCTCGGCCCGCGCGGCCCGGACCGTTTGCTCGGCCCGCTCAAGGGCGGTGCGGGCGTAGATGCCGCCGGACTCCCTCATGGCCTTGACCAGGGACGATGCCTTGTTGATGACCCTGACCACGCTCATGGCTTCGCCTTCTGGGGCTGGATAAGCTTTGCAAGCTCATCGTCCGAAAGATTGGCGGTCACCGCTTCGGTGATGTCACTCGTCAGATCCTTGGCGCGACGGCCGTCGGCAAACTCTGGCGGCGGCGCATCGTTCTTCCAGCGCCGATCCGGGCCGACATAGACGCCGGCATCGATGAAGGACCGCTGCTTTTCGGCGATCCAATAGATCCGCTCCAGCAGGATGATGGGGCTGGCGGGCTTGGCGATGATGTAGTGCGCGCCGCAGTCGCGGCCCTCGGCGACTTCATGCTCGCGTGTGTGGGCGGAAATGATGATGGCTGGAATGATCCGGTCCTCGTCGCGGGGCCGGTTGCGGAGCCATCGCACCAGTTCATAGCCGCTGCACCCCGGCATGTGGGCGTCGGTGAGCAGAAGATCAAAGTGCTGGCGCGACAAGAGCTCCTTGGCCTCCTCGCCGCTCGAAGCCGTCGTGATCTTGTCGACCCCGAAGCTTCTTGTCAGTTCGCTCAATATCTTCAACGACCTCTCGTTGTCGTCAACGATGAGGAAGTGCGTCTTGGTGAAGTTTATCCGACTACTGTCCTGCACTCGGGGCGCCTTCAATCCGTAAACATGCGGCCCGGAGGGCGAGGATGGAACATGGTTAAAAATCACCGATGTTCCGAAGGTGATGTATTGACACTGTACGTGACAGAAGTTTGCGCATCAACGATCTAATACTCAATTCGCGCTTCGGGTTGTTGCTCCCCGGGACGGGCGCGGCCGGCGTTCCTTCCGGGCGCCAGGCACTCCATGTCAAGGAAGCATCCGGTCCGGGCGTTCAAATCTCGGCGACGGGCTGAAAAGGCGTCTTGCCTCTCCCCTGCGTCATCCGGCCATAGTGCTGGAAAATCAGAGGGAACCCCGCGTCATGGCCATCAAGACCCGTTTCACCGAGATGTTCGGCGTCGAGCACCCGATCGCCCAGGGCGGCATGCAGTGGGTCGGCAAGGCCGAGCTGGTCGCCGCCGTCGCCAATGCCGGGGCCCTGGGCTTCCTGACCGCCCTGACCCAGCCCACCCCCGAGGACCTGGCCAAGGAGATCGCCCGCACCCGCGATCTCACCGACAAGCCGTTCGGGGTCAATCTGACCATCCTGCCGGCCATCAAGCCGCCGCCCTATGCCGAGTACCGGGCCGCGATCATCGAGAGCGGCATCCGCATCGTCGAGACCGCCGGCTACAAGCCGCAGGAGCATGTCGATCATCTGAAGGCCCATGGCGTGAAGATCATCCACAAGTGCACCGCCGTCCGCCACGCCCTCAGCGCCGAGCGCATGGGCGTCGACGCCATCTCGATCGACGGCTTCGAATGCGCCGGCCATCCGGGCGAGGATGACATTCCCGGCCTGATCCTGATCGCCGCCGCCGCCGACAAGGTGAAGATCCCGATGCTGGCCTCGGGCGGCATCGCCGATGCGCGGGGCCTGGTCGCGGCCCTGGCCCTGGGCGCCGACGGCGTCAACATGGGCACCCGCTTCTGCGTCACCCAGGAGGCCCCGATCCCGATGGCCTTCAAGGAGCAGATGGTCGCCAATGACGAGCGCCAGACCGACCTGATCTTCCGGACCCTGCACAATACCGCCCGGGTGATGCGCAACCAGGTCAGCCAGCAGGTGGTCGAGATCGAGCGGGCCGGCGGGGCCAAGTTCGAGGACGTCCAGCACCTGGTCGCCGGAACCCGGGGTCGCGACGCCCTGGCCCAGGGCGACACCGACGGCGGCATCTGGTCGGCGGGAATGGTCCAGGGCCTGATCCACGACATCCCGACCGTCCGTGAGCTGGTCGACCGCATCGTGGCCGAGGCCGAACAGCTCATTCGCGGCCGGCTGGCGTCGATGGTCGGCTGACGTCGCGCAACCATCACTGGCCCCGCCCCGCGCGATGGCCGATGAAGGTCCCGACACGCGAGGGACCTGTGATGGCCGATTCGATCGAGACGATGATCGACCGCCTGCGCCAACTGGAGGACCAGCTCGAGGCGGCCTTCGCCGCCCGGGCTGGAACCCATGGCCTGGACCTCAAGAGCGGCAAGCCGCGCTTCGGTCCTGAGGTCCGGGCCAGCCAGCGCAGCCACAAGCGCCGCATCGACGTCTTCAAGACGCCGTGGCCCACCCTGCTGACCATGCCGCTGATCTACGGCATGGTCATCCCGATGGCCCTGATGGACCTGGCCGTCAGCGTCTACCAGCTGGGCTGCTTCAGCGCCTGGGGCATCGAGCGGGTCCGCCGCCGCGACTATGTGGTCATCGACCGCCACCGGCTGAGCTATCTGAATCCGGTCCAGAAGCTAAACTGCGTCTATTGCGGCTATGGCAACGGCGTCATCGCCTATGCCCGCGAGATCACCGCCCGCACCGAGCAGTACTGGTGCCCGATCAAGCACGCCCTCAAGGTCAAGGGCAGCCATGAGCGCTATGCCGCCTTCCTCGACTATGGCGACGCCGAGGGCTTCGTGAAGAGCTCGGCCGCCTATCGCGAGCGGCTGAAGAAGGCCAAGGCCGCCGCCGACGCCAGACAGTCCGAGACCGGCGTTCCTTAAGCCGGTTTCATGACCGGGAATTCACGGGACACCTGAGCCTGGGCGGGACACTCAAGGGACGCGTCGCGAGGACGCCGAGGAGTCCGCTGTCGATGCTCATCTCCGTCCTGATCGCCGCCCTGGCCCTGGCCCCCGCGCCCCCGCCGTCCGTCGAGGTTCCCCCGCCGCCGGCCCTGAACCTGGCCATAGCCGAGCGCGACGCCAGGCTGTTTAGCGTGATGTTCGACCAGTGCGACCCGGCGGCCCTGGCCGATCTGGTGACTCCGGGCATGGAATTCTATCACGACAAGGGCGGGCTGATGGCCCACGACGCCTTCCTGGCCGACTACGCCGCGAGCTGCGCGACCAAGCAGGCCCCCGACGCCTGGCGCTCGCGCCGAGCGCTGTCAGCCGGCACGATGAAGGTCTATGCCATCCCCGGCTTCGGCGCGGTCGAGGAGGGCAGCCACGCCTTCTACGAACGCAAGGGCGCCGGCCCCGAACGCCTGGCGGGCACGGCCCGGTTCTCGATCCTGTGGAAGCTGGAGCCCGACGGCCGTTGGCGCATGGCCCGCACCTTCAGCATCGACCACGCAGCGGCGCCGTAGGGGGCGCCAGGTCCTTCCCCAGGAGGCGGAGGACCTAGTCCATCCCGATCATCACGATATCCATCGCCGCCCGCTCCATGGCGATCAGCCACTCGGCCCGTACCTGCGCCAACTGGCGCGCTTCGTCAGCCTGGCGGGCCTGCACAGCGGCGTCGGCCGGGCCGGCGGTGCGACGTCGGCGCGGCGAGGCCGCGTTGCGGCGGACGGGCTGAGGGCGCGCGGCGCTGGCCACGGCCTCGGCCGCCCATTTCGTCCGCAAGGCGTCGAGCTTTTGGGTCATGTCCAGATGCCAGGCGGTGACCTTGGCGTCGCGTGAGGTGTCGGTCATGCGTGTCTCCGAGAAAGCCGGCGGCGCGCGCCGGAAGGGGCGCACGGCTTCGCCGCCGCGCCGGATCGCGGCGCGGGTGAGGTGGGAGAGGCGCGGGGCGTCCGGACTGCGTCCGGAGCTGTTGTGTTGGGTGTACCGTTTCGACGAAGCCTGACGCCCCGCGCGGTCGTTATCCCTCTGGCCGGGGTGCGCAGGCCTGGTTCAGCCTTTTGCCCCACCCGAGTTTTGTCCTGCCTCGCGACGCACCCAGCCGTCAGGCTGCGGCAACGCCGATTCCGGAGGAACCCGGAGCGAACCTTCGGGCGGGCGGGGGTCCTCCGACGGACCTCCCGATAGGCGGGTTTACGTCACCCGCCCTCCCATCAAGCCGGCCGGTCCCGCATCACGCGACTCCGGCGGCCCCGCTCGACCGCATTCCCGCCGCGCGTCTCGGGCCGGATCCAAGAGCCCCCTCCCTCGCGACGGGATGGCTAGAATTATGCGGCAGGTTTGAGCGCGTCTGACAGGCGCGATCGATTATTTTGCAGGGCGTTGAAAGGGTTGGGGTTTGCGGCGGCGGGCGCGGGGATGGACGGGGCGCTATCCCCGTGGTCGCCTCGCTCCGGTCGCGCGGGCGCGCGCCATGAAGTCCTCCCCCTGAAGGGGGAGGGCATCGCGAAGCGATCGGAGGGGGTCGTGCTGCTGGGTCATTGCGGTCTTCCCCCACCGGCCTCCGGCCGCCTCCCCCTTCTGGGGGAGGACTTGTCGCGGCCGTTCCGCCCACCTGCACGCCAGGCGCCAACCGCCTGCCTAGCGCGCGGCCGCCATCTCCTGGACGGCGGCGAGGATGCCGAAGAGTTCGGAGACGATGATCGGCTTGGCCAGGACACCGTCGACCCCGGCCTCGTGGTAGCGCACCAGGTCGTCCTCGAACACATTGGCGGTCACCATGACGATCGGCGTCAGGCAGGCCTTGGTCGACAGGGCGCGGATCGCCTGGGTGGCGCTGACGCCGTCCATTCTGGGCATGTTGGCGTCCATCAGGATCAGGTCGAAGGGCTCCTGCTGCACCGCCTCCACCGCCGCCAGACCATCGTCGACGATCAGGGCCTCCAGGCCCACCTGGGACAGCAGCAGCTGCAGAACGCGCTGGTTGGCCGGATTGTCTTCGGCGGCCAGAATGCGCAGCGCCAGGGCCGGCATGGACGCAGCGGGGGCGGGTTCGGACGTCACCCTGGCCGGCTCGGCGGGAAAGTCGAACCAGAAGCGGCAGCTGCCGGCGGCCAGGGATTCAGCCTCCGAGTCGCAGCCGATCTCGCCGCCGAGCGCCTGGATATTGGCGGCGCAGATCGCCAGTCCCAGACCCGCGCCGCCGATCTCGCGACCCAGGCGGGCCTGCTGGAAGGGCATGAACAGCTGGTCCCGGTCATCGGCCGCGATGCCCTCGCCGGTGTCGCTCACCTCGACCAGCATCCGGTCGGCCGTGCCCACGGACGGGCTGACCCGCACGTGGATGGCGCCGCCGGCGGGGGTGAACTTGACGGCATTGGAGATCAGGTTGGTGAGGGTCTGCTCGATCTTGCCGGGGTCGCTGATGATCCTGTGGGGCGCGGGCAGGGCGGAGACGTCCAGGGTCAGGGACAGGCCCCTGATCGAGGCCGGGGTCCGCCACAGGTCGAAGACGTCGCGGGTCATTTGCACGAGGTCGAACTCGGTCTGGGCGACGGCGACGACCCCGGATTCCACCCGCGCGAAGTCCATGACGGCGTTGAGCAGGCGCAGCAGCATGCCGCCTGAGCGGCGGATGCCGTCGAGGTGATCGCGCTGCTCGACATCCAGCACGGTGACCGCCAGGGCCTCTGCGAGGCCGAGGACGGCGTTCAGCGGCGTGCGGACCTCGTGGCTGGTGACGGCCAGCAACTGGGTCTTGGCGCGGCTGGCCGATTCGGCCGCATGCAGCAGCCGCTCGAGGTCCTGCTTGGCCAGGGCGGCGGCCGTCGCGGCCCGGTTGCGCTCGACCGCCCGGCCGAGGATGGCGCCGATCTGGTCGAGGAATTGGAGGGTGTCGGGGCCGGGATCCCTGGCGACAGCCTGACCAAATTCGATGATGGCGGCGACCTCGTCGCCGACCATTACGGGCAGGGCGACGGCGGCGGCGAGGCCGCTGGCCCGGCCGGCCCGGCTGCGCGGAAAGGCAGGGTTGTTCTGGCCCTTCGCCCACAGGGCGCGGGCCTGGGCCAGGACCAGACCGGGCAAGCCGCGGCCCTCCTCGAACTCCAGGGCCTGGGTGGCGGCGATCACGGGCGCGGCGTCGATGGTGCTGGCGATACGCCAGATTTCAGAGGGCCTGAGCCTGCGCGTTCCGTCAGGCCTGCGCTCGACGAACTGGACATGGCCCACGGGCCAGCCGGTGAAGACGCAGATCCGTTCCAGCGCCACCCGCAGGACGTGCTCGAGGTCCTCGCTCTTGTTCGCCTCGATGGCGAGGTCCGACAGGACCCGCATCTGCTCCCTCTGCCGAAACAGGTTCAGGGTCTCGCGCTCGGCGATCATCTCGGCCTCGCGCCGCGCCTGGCTCTCGCGCTCCAGCCGGCGCTCCAGGCGAGCGATCCGTTCGAGGAGCGTCGCAGAGGGATTGGCCGTGGGCGCGAGGGATCTAGGCATGGACCGGCGGGTTGAGGGGCCAGGCGATGCGGAACGTGCAGTGCGGATCGCCCCGTTCGGTACAGGTCAGATGCTCAAAGTCGATGTCCTCGCCGAAATGGCGGGCCGCGCCCTCGGTGAAACCCTGGGCCAGGGCGCACATGCGGCGGGATGAAAGATAGTCCATGTCCATCCTGTCGCCTGGGGCGTTCTGGATGTTGAAGTGCGGACATTCCGCCCCGACATAGAGCTTTCGCACCTCGGCATGGATGATGTCGTTGATGCCCTCCAGGAAGGTCCGGGCGCCGGCATGGCCTTCGAAGAACACCGGATAGGCGCTGGCCAGATGCGGCATGGCCTGCTGTCCGAACCAGCGCAGCACCGCCCCGCGATCCAGGCCCAGCTTTTCGCAGGCGGCCGCGACCAGAGCCTCGAGTTCGGCGTCGTCATAGTTGCCGAGCGAGGTGTAGGCGCCGGAGGCGCCGGCTTGATCTATCAGGTCGTCCCAGACGTCATCGCCATGAGCCTCGGTGACCACGGCCTGCAGAAGGTTGAAAATCACGCCCTTCATATGCCCAGCCCCTTCATGGATCGCCTGTTGTAGCGTCAACACATAGGCCCGGGCCCGGCGCGACGATCGGGAGGTGGCTGGGCCGCCAACGGCTATCGTCCGGCCTTCCGACTGTTGAGAGTCAAGTTAGCGCAACGAAATGCGGAAAACGATTGCCTTAACATGACTTTAATGGGTCATTTTGTCGCACAAATCATCTTGGGTGTAAAGGTCCAAGTCAGTAAACGGTCGGATGCATTTTAATTCGCGAAAGAGTTAAAAAGAATTATTCAAACATATCTGGAATTAGGCAAATTGGAAGTATTGGCGCAGATTTACCCCGTACGCTGCGCGATCCTCCCCCGGAGGGGAAGATGAGGTGCGGTAGATGCTCCCCCCTCTGGGGGAGCTGTCGCGGAGCGACTGAGGGGGCTCGCTGGGCGAACGCCGCGCTGGCCCCCTCCGGGCCCTTCGGGCCGTCCTCCCCCGGAGGGGGAGGATCTCAACCCTAAAGCCGGCTCTTCCGGAACGCCTCGGCCTGCTCGGCCCGCAACTCGGCCCGCACCCGCTTGGGCATGGCCTTGTCCACCGTCTCGCCGGCCCCGGTGAGGATCTCGTTGGCGAATTCCAGGTCCATCATCTTCATGCGCTTGATCTCGTCGCGCAGTCTCGCGGCGGTCTCGAACTCCAGGTTGGAGGCGGCTTCGCGCATCTTGGCCTCCAGGTCCTTGAGGGCGGCCTTGAAGTTGTCGCCGGTGAAGGGCTTTTCGACGTCGCCCTCGTGCAGGCCGCCGATCGGTACGGTGACGCGGTCGCCGCGCTCGAACGGGCTGTTGAGGATGTCCTTGATGTCGCGCTTGACGCTTTCAGGCGTGATGCCGTGTTCGATATTATAGGCGTGCTGTTTCTCGCGGCGGCGGCTGGTTTCGCCCATGGCCCGTTCCATGCTGCCGGTGATCCGGTCGGCATAGAGGATGACCTTGCCGTCGATATTGCGCGCCGCGCGGCCGATGGTCTGGATCAGGCTGGTTTCCGAGCGCAGGAAGCCTTCCTTGTCGGCGTCGAGAATGGCCACCAGGCCGCATTCGGGGATGTCGAGGCCCTCGCGCAGCAGGTTGATGCCGACCAGCACGTCGAACTTGCCCAGCCGCAGATCGCGGATGATCTCGATCCGCTCCAGGGTGTCGACGTCGGAGTGCATGTAGCGCACGCCGATGCCCTGCTCGTTGATATATTCGGTCAGGTCCTCGGCCATCTTCTTGGTCAGGACGGTGACCAGCGAGCGATAGCCCTTCCTGGCCGTCTGGCGGATCTCGTCGATGACGTCGTCGACCTGGGAGGCGCCGTCCTTGCTGACCGGGCGCACCTCGACCGGCGGGTCGATCAGGCCGGTGGGGCGGATCACCTGTTCGGCGAACACGCCGCCGGCGCGCTCCAGCTCCCACGAGGCGGGGGTGGCGCTGACATGCACCGACTGGGGCCGCATGGCGTCCCATTCCTCGAACTTCAGCGGGCGGTTGTCGAGCGCGCTGGGCAGGCGGAAGCCGTACTCGGCCAGGGTCCATTTGCGGCTGCGGTCGCCTTTGTACATGGCGCCGATCTGCGGCACCGTCTGGTGGCTCTCGTCGGTGAACAGCAGGGCGTTGTCGGGGATATATTCGAAGAAGGTCGGCGGCGGCTCGCCGGTCTGGCGGCCCGACAGATAGCGGCTGTAGTTCTCGATGCCGGCGCAGGAGCCGGTGGTCTCGATCATCTCCAGATCGAAGGTGGTGCGCTGTTCCAGGCGCTGGGCCTCCAGCAGCTTGCCGTTCTCGTACATCCAGGCCAGGCGCTCTTTCAGCTCGGCGCGGATCTCGATGATCGCCTGGCGCAGGGTGGGGCGCGGCGTGACGTGGTGGCTGTTGGCATAGACCTTGATCGAGGGGAGATCGGCGGTCTTCTTGCCGGTCAGCGGGTCGAACTCGGCGATGGCCTCGACCTCGTCGCCGAACAGGCTGATGCGCCAGGCGCGGTCTTCATAGTGGGCGGGGAAGATCTCCAGGGTGTCGCCCCGGCGGCGGAACGTGCCGCGCTCGAAGGCGGCGTCGTTGCGCTTGTACTGCTGGGCCACCAGGTCGGCCATCAGCTGCTTCTCATTGACCGTCTGGCCGACCTCCAGGGTGAAGGTCATGGCCGTATAGGTCTCGACCGAGCCGATGCCGTAGATGCAGCTGACCGAGGCGACGATGATCACGTCGTCGCGCTCGAGGATCGCCCGGGTGGCCGAGTGGCGCATCCGGTCGATCTGCTCGTTGATGGAGCTGTCCTTCTCGATATAGGTGTCGGTGCGCGGGACGTAGGCTTCGGGCTGGTAGTAGTCGTAATAGCTGACGAAATATTCGACCGCGTTCTCCGGGAAGAAGCTCTTCATCTCGCTGTAGAGCTGGGCCGCCAGGGTCTTGTTGGGGGCCAGGATCAGGGCCGGGCGCTGGGTGGCCTCGATGACCTTGGCCATGGTGAAGGTCTTGCCCGAGCCGGTGACGCCCAGCAGCACCTGGTCCTGGTCGCCGTTGCTGAGGCCCTCGACCAGTTCGGCGATGGCGGTCGGCTGGTCGCCGGCGGGCGAGTATTCCGAGACGAGCTTGAACGCCCGGCCGCCTTCCGACTTGGCGGGGCGTTCGGGCCGGTGTGGCGTCCACAGGGCGGGCATGGACCCGCCGGGAACGATGTCCATGACGAAGGGTGTGGAGACGTCGGAAACGCCGTTGTCCGGGGTGCTGGGCATGGTCAGAAGGTAAGGGCGGCGGCGGTCGATGGCTAGGGGCGCTGCTGACGCCTGATGTCAGCAGGCTGGCGGCAGGTGGCGGCAGTCGGCCTAGCGGAACAGGTCGGCCAGCCAGCGCGGATAGGCGTTGGCGATCGACAGGGCGTTCACGGCCAGGGACTGGCGGCTCTGGGCCGCTTCCAGCCGGGCGCTTTCCTGGGGCAGGTCAGCGTCGACCAGATTGCCGACTCCGGTCTCCAGGGTGTCGGCCAGCTGGCCGGTCTGGGCGACCAGCCTGTCAAAGGCCTCGGCGCGCTGGCCGAAATAGACGGCGGCCTCATTGGCCTTGGTCACGGCGATGTCGATGCTTTCCAGCACCCCGCCCGGTTGGCTCCAGTCGATCCGGTCCAGCCCCAGGGCGTTCAGGGTCATGGCCTTGGACGAGACGCTCTCGGCCTCGCCGTCGGTCCCGGAGACGAAGGCGTAGTTCAGCGGGGCCGAGACCAGCACCCCGGGCACGACGGTGGAGGAGGTCGCCGCGACGGGGCGAGGCGAGGCGAGGGCGCGCAGTTCCACGCCGGGCGCCGCCCAGGCCGTGCCGCTGGCGCTGCCGTTCTCGTTGAACCGGAATTCCAGATTGCGGCCGGCCGCCGGGTGATAGTCGAAGCTGAGGATGTTCTGGCCCGAGACGGCGGTTCCGGCCCCGACCCCGGCCCCGGCGGCGACATAGGCCCGGCCGGTCGCCGCGACGCGGGTCCCGCCCTGCCAGATCTCCAGCACGTCGGGCACCGAATAGGCGTCCAGATAGAGATCGACCCGCCCGGACGCCGTGCCCCCGTCACGCACCACGGTCTGGGAGGCGACGCCGGAACTGGGCGCGATCGACCCGCTCAGCGAGGCCGGGGTCAGGGCCGAGGGCGTGGCCGCGCCATAGCTGCTGGAGGTGTAGGTGACGGTGGTCGGCACCTGCTTGTCGGCCAGGGGGCGCTTGCCGTCGAACTCGGCCTGCAGGGCGGTGCGTTCGATCTGGTCCTGCAGGGCCTGGATATCGGCGCGCAGGGCGTCCTGGGCGGAGGTCGACAGCGAGGTGTCGCGCAGGGCCACCGCCTTCTCGCGCGCCCTGGCCAGCAGGTCGACGATCTGCTCGGCGCCGGCCGAGGCCACCTGCAGCAGCGACTGACCGCGACCCAGGCTGTCCTTGACCGTCCCCAGGGCGTTGACCTCGCTGCGCATGCGCACGCCCACGCCCCACAGCGCGCCGTTGTCCTTGGCCGAGGCGATGCGAAGCCCCGTCGCGATACGGGTCTGGGCCGTGATCAGCGTCTTGTTGGCGGCGTTCAGCGCCTGCGCCGCCAGGGCGGCCCATCTGTTGGTCAGAATACTGGTCAAGACGTGGCGCTAGTGTTCCGTGGGCTTTTCAGGTCCAGGCGGTCGGCCAGGAACCCATTTCAAGCGATCTGGACCTTGGCCCGGCCAAAACAGAGACGCCGTCATCTTTCATGGCGTGATTCTGCAATCCACCCAGAGATGCGCGTCGAGTTTGCCGTCGGAATGCGGCGGTGAGCGAAAATCCCGCAACGGGGCGGGGCATCGTCTGTCAGGCGCTGAAAAAATCAGGAACCGCACCCGTTGCGGTTTTGGTGGGGCGCCGCCAAATGGGGTTATCGCCGCGCCGTTGCGGCCTATCGAGGGTTCCCCGTGCTGCTTGAAAAGCTGAACTGGCGCTACGCCACCAAGAAGATGGATCCGGCCAAGGCCGTGTCGGACGACAAGGTCGAGCGCATTGTCGAGGCTGCGCGCCTGGCCCCGACCTCCAGCGGCCTGCAGCCGTTCGAGGTCTATGTGGTGACTAACCCCGAGGTGCGCGAGAAGATCAAGGCCATCGCCTGGAACCAGGCCCAGATCACCGACGGCTCGCACCTGCTGGTGTTCGCCGCCTGGGACAATTACACGGCCGACCGCATCAACCACATGTTCGACCTGGTCAACGAGGTCCGGGGCGTCCGCAATGAGGGCTGGGAGAACTATCGCCAGATGCTGCTGGCCTCCTATCCGCAGCGCGACGCCCAGCTGAACTATGAGCACGCCGCCCGTCAGGCCTATATCGCTGTCGGCCTGTCCTTGGCCCAGGCGGCCTTTGAAGAGGTCGATGCGACGCCGATGGAGGGCTTTGATCCGGCCTCGCTGGACGAGATCCTCGGCCTGCGCGAGCGCGGCCTGCGCTCGGTGGTCATCATCCCGCTGGGCTATCGCCAGCCCGAGGGCGACTGGCTGGTCAATCTCGAGAAGGTCCGCCGTCCGCGCGATCAGTTCGTGACCGACGTGAAATAGGCCGGCCGGCGCAGGCGGCGCTTCGGTGTCCCGCCTGCGCCCCGGTTGTCCGGCTCAGCCGCCGACGCGGGTCAGCGTCGAGCGGTTGCGCTGGATCCAGGCCTCGGCGGCGTCGTCGAGGAAGTCGACCTCCTTCAGGGTGGTCACCCGGTCGCCGTCACGGACGGTGGTCACGCGCAGGCGGGCCGGACGGTCGTCATCGCGGCTGTCTGTTTCGGCGATGATCGTCCAGTGGCTGGCGTCGACCGCCGGCGCGACCAGGCGCAGGGCGCTGGTCTCCAGGCTGGTCTCGCGGCCCTTGCGGAAGCTGGCCGAGGTTTCCTGGCCGGTGGCCGTATCCAGCAGGTCCACCGTGGTGATGCGCATATTGCCCACCTTGGGGCCGTCGTCGAAGTCGGCCTTGCGGATCAGGGTGACGCCGTCGCCCCCGTCCTCGATCCGGACCTTCATCGGAATGCCGAACCAGCGGTCGGCCTGATAGTCGCGATACTCCAGCTTGCCCTCCCACGCCCCGACCGTAGCCAGCCGCAGGGCGGCGATGTCGAGCGGGGCCTGGGCGGCGGCCGGGACGCCGGAGAACGCCAGGCTGGTCGCCAGCAGGGCGAAGAGGGTGCGGCGGTGCATGGTCTGGATCTCCTGGCCCGACGGGGCGAGCTTCACCCGGATATACGCCGCCAGCGAACATCGGGATGCGGGCGATTGACTCTCAGTTCACTGTGCGCCACACAGTGTGCGTCACACACCATGTGACGCACACGATACGGCGCACACCATGCCCAGCGATACGGACATCTTTGAGCAGCTCCGCCAGGAGCTTCGGCGCGGGACCCTGATCCTGGCCGTGCTGGCCCAGTTGCGGGTCGAGCGCTACGGCTACAGCCTGCGCCAGGCCCTCTCGTCGGTAGGGGTCGAGATCGACGAAGGCGCGCTCTATCCCATGCTGCGCCGGCTGGAAGGGCAGGGCCTGCTGACCAGCGAGTGGCGCGAGGAAGACAAGCGCAAGAAGCGTTTCTACCGCCTGTCGCGCGAGGGCGAGGCCGTTCTGGCCCGGCTGGCCGACGAATGGCGCTCCATCAACGACACCCTGCAACCCCTGCTCTGAGGAGAGGACGGATCATGGATCTGCTCGACCGCTATCTGGGCGCCATCGCCGCCCTGCTGCCCGCCGGCCAACGCCAGGACATCGTCGCCGAGCTGCGCGACGTTCTGATGAGCCGTATCGAGGAGAAGGAGGCCCAGCAGGGCCGCCCGCTCGACAAAAAGGCTCTCGAAGCCCTGTTTCGCGACTTTGGCCATCCCCTGGCCGTGGCCGGCCGCTACGGACCCCAGCGCGCCCTGATTGGGGTGGAGCTCTACCCCTTCTACATTTTCGCGGTGAAGGTGGCCCTGGCCATCGCCCTCGTCGTCGGCGTCATTCCTGCGGTGGTCCAGGGCCTGACGGGCGCGCATGGCGGCATGGCGGGCATCCCCAGCCGCGTGATCCACGACTTCATTCCCACAGCCCTGCAACTGATCGGTGTGATCACCATCATCGGGGCGATGGTCGAGCGCGGCTGGATCAAGACCGGCGACTTTGGCCAGTGGAGGGTCAGCGACCTGCCGCACATCTCGACGAAGAAGTCGTGGTTCCGCACCACCCGCTTCGAGGCCCTGTTCGAGGTCATCTTCATGACCTTCTTCGCCCTGTGGTGGGCCGGCGTCGTGGACTTTCCCGGCAGCCGGGGGCCGTTTGGCCACGACGGCGAACTGCAGATCACGCTGGCGCCGATCCTGACCCAGTTGCACACGCCGATCCTGCTGCTGGCCATCGGCCAGGCGCTGTCCGGCCTGATCCTGGTGATCCGCCCGGCCTGGATCAGGCCGCGGGCGGTGGCCGAGATCGTGCTGTCGATCGCCGGCATCGTCTTGGCCTATGCCCTGTGGCGCGAGATGCCGCTGGTGACCTTCACCGGGCCGGGGGCCTCGGCCGAGGACTTCGTGACCCTTCGCCACGTCACCGACCATACCTTCAGGGTCATCGCCGTGATCGTCGCCGCCGTCTGCGCCGGCAAGATCCTGATCGAGGGCTGGCGGTTGCTGCGGCCGGCCCGGGACGGATCCCGAGCCGGTTGAAGCCCTAGTTCTTCGGCTTGGCGGCGGTGTCGACCACCGCCCCGACCCCGGCTCCAACGACCGCGCCGACCGGTCCGGCGACCACCGCGCCGGTCATGGCGCCGGTCGCCGCCCGCTGCTCCATATTGTGGCCGCAGGCGCTGAGCGCCAGGGCGGAAAGCGTGGCCAGGGCAGCGAGGGAAAGGGTCCGGCAGGCACTGGGTTTGGGGGTCATGGCGCGCTCCTCTTAGACGGTATTTGTCTGGCTTGAGTAACGACGCTCGATGGCGTGGCGTTCCCTGAATCAAGGGGTTTAGAACAGTCCGATCAATGCTTCGCGCTGCGGCAGAGCAGCGATTTTTTTCACTGTCGGGTTTTTCTAGCGAATCAAGGCGTTAACGATCTTGACTGCGGCCAATGGGCCCAGATTCAATGCTGCACTGCGGCATGTGCTTGCGACTCGAGCGCATATCGTTCATAAGCCCGTCATAAGTGGGTTTTCGGCCATATCGTGAAACGGCCGAACCCCCGCTTCTGGGACTGCCCGACAGTAAGATTTCCGGGTTCTCAGAAGTGATTTTGTCGGGGGGCGGTTCGCCCTCGCCGCGCAGGACACGAGTTTTGTATATCAAGTCGCAGACGCGCGCAGATGCGCGCGCGCTGGTCGGCGCCGTATTGGTCGGGTCCGCTACGGGCCTGGCTTTGGGCGCCGTTTATCTGGCGGGTGGGCTTGCCCAGACCGCCAGCCAGCACGCCCGTGTTACACGCCTTGCAGACGGCGCCTCGGAGGGCTTCTCCGACGTCGCCCTGATGAATGCCGCGTCGCGTATGGACCAGGGCGCGCTCGCCGTGGCCCGTCGTCACGACCCCTACACCGTCGCGGGCGCCGCTCAGCGCGACCGCCAGATTTCCCTGCTGGTCGCACGTCTGGAGAACCGCCGAGCCGATGCTTCGGTTCCCCGCAGCGGCCCACTCATGCTGCGCGCCAGCTATGGCGGTCCGTTCAATCCGGCCGCTTCGCCCTTCCGCCTTGGCAATGTGCTGGAGAGCTCGCGCGAGCTCGATTGCCTGGCCGAGGCCGTCTACTACGAAGCCCGTGGCGAGACCCCCAGCGGCCAGGCCGCCGTGGCCCAGGTGGTGCTGAACCGCGTCCGCCATCCGGCTTTCCCGAAATCCATCTGCGGCGTCGTCTTCCAGGGCGCCTATCGCAAGATCGGCTGCCAGTTCAGCTTCGCCTGCGACGGCTCGATGAACCGGGGCCGCGAACGCGGCGCCTGGAGCCGGGCCCAGAAGATCGCCTCGCGCGCCCTGAGCGGGGCCGTGATGAACGAGGTCGGTTCGGCCACCCACTTCCACACCACCGGCGTCGCGCCGGGCTGGGGTCCGCGCCTGCTGAAGGTCGCCCAGGTCGGCATGCACGTGTTCTACCGCTTCGGCGGCCGGGCCGGCGCGCCGGGCGCGTTCTCGTCGACCCCGCGTCCCTCGACCCTGGACGACATGCCCAACGCTCCGGAAATCGCCGGCATCACCGCCGACGGCAAGCCGATGAGCGGTCTGGGGAGCGGTCTTGGCGGCGTCGTCTATGCAGCCAACGCCATCGCTGCGCCGGCCGCCCAGGCCGCGCCGGCCGGCAACGGCATGGGCGGCCCGCTGGGTCAGCTGACCGAGCCGGCTTCCGCGCCGGCCAAGCCGGTGGTCGACAAGAGCTCGGCCGATGGCGTCAGGACGACATCAGGGGCCGCGAGCGCAGCTGCTTCCTGACGGAGCCGGGCATGTGGCTGCTGGCGAAGCGCATCTGCTTGGCCCGCTTGCCCACCATGTAGTGCAGGTCCTTGCCGGTCGCTGACTTGAACACCACCTCGGCGGCGTCCTCGACAGGATAGACTTCCAGCCCGCCCTTCTTGAGGGCGTCGGCCATGTTCTCGTTGCTGCCCGCCGCCCCGGCGTTGAGGATCGGCGTCTCGATGAACCACGGCATCACGCAGGCGACGCTGACGCCGTGCTGGGCGTATTCGACGTCCAGGGCCTCGGACAGGCCGCGCACCGCGAACTTGGTGGCGGAATAGACCGCCAGCTTGGGCGAGCCATAGAGGCCGGCGCAGGACGCCACATTGATCAGCCGCCCGCCGCCGGCCTTGAGCAGCGGCAGGCCGGCCCGCGCGCCGTTGACCACGCCCTTGATGTTGATGTCGATCTGCAGGTCGCAGTCGGCTTCGCTCAGCTCTTCCAGATTGCCGAACCGGGCGATGCCGGCATTGTTGAGCAGGGCGTCCAGCTTGCCGCCGGTCATCCGCCCGAACTCGCCCAGGGCGTTGTCCCAGGCCTGGCGGTCGCGGACGTCCAGCTTGAACGTCGCGCCATTGGCGGGGCCGATGGCCAGCAGGGCGGCTTTCAGGCCTGCGGTGTCGATGTCCGACAGACCGACGAACCAGCCCGCCGCAACGAAGCGCTTGGCGCTGGCCAGGCCGATGCCGCTGGCGGCGCCGGTAATGAAGATGGTCTTGCGGCCCTTGGCAGCAACGTCAGCATTGGCGCTCATCGGCGATCCTCCCCTTATTTGTTATCAGCGATCAGACGCCGAGGACGGGGAGGGGTCAAGACCCGCGCCCACCCAAGAGGTGCTCGGGGGGCGCGGGCGCAAAGGCGCGGATCAGTCGGTCTGATCGTCGGTTTCGGCCTCGGGGCCGTTCTTCTTGAAGGACTCGATGGCGTTCTTGGCCGAGGCCTTCGACGAATAGCCCTCGGTCGAGAACATCACTTCGCTGTTGTAGACGAAGTTGACGCGGAACTCGCCCGCCTTGTCCTTCTTGATTATGAACTTGTAGGCCATGGGTGTCTCCAGCGCGGGATAGGGTGCGTCGGCGTCGCGACGGCTAGACCGTGACTTGCCGCTGGCGCGTGTGTCAATCGAGATGGGCTCGGGAGAATGTGAATGAATATTGACGACCGTCTGGATCAGCTTTCCCGTCAATTGCTCTCGGTTGCCTATGACGACCTGACCGACGTCCAGAAGAGCGTCATCGACCTGATCTGCGACGAGGCCCCGACCGGCCTGAACAAGACGCTGATCAATGACGATCGCACCTTTTGGGACCGGCTGGCCGACTCCGTGGCCAAGGTGGGTGGATCGTGGGCCTTCATCGGCGGATTCAGCGCCGCGCTGATGGCCTGGATCGCGCTGAACGTCGTGCTCAAGCGCTTCGACCTGGCCTTCGACCCCTATCCCTTCATTTTCCTGAACCTGCTGCTGTCGACGGTCGCGGCCCTGCAGGCGCCGGTGATCATGATGAGTCAGAACCGCCAGGCCCTGAAGGACCGCCAGAACGCCGAGCACGACTATGTCGTCAACCTGCGCGCCGAGCTGGAGATCATGCACCTGCACGCCAAGCTGGACGCCCTGCGCGAGCGCGACATCGCCGAACTGAGCCGGCACAACGCCGAGGCCCTGGCCCGGCTGGAGGCCCAGGTGGCGGCGCTGGCTGGAAAGCTAGAGGCGAGGGGCTAGGGCGACGGGCGCCCCCCGGATCGCGCACCGCGCGGCCTTTACTCTTGCACGGGCTGTGACTTTCGAACCGCGACCCGCTGTCGAACAAAGGTCGCTAGACGCGTGGGCGACGAGCGAGAGTGGTCGACGGGAGTTCGCCAAACCTCTCCCGGTAGCGGCGGGCGAAATGCCCGAAGCTGGAGAAGCCGCAGGACAGGGCGATGGAGATCACGGAGTCCTCGCCGCCATCCAGCAATCGTTGATGGGCGTGGTCGAGGCGAAGGTCGCGCAGATAGGTCAGCGGCGCGGTCCCGAGATGCTGCTTGAACCGGCTGAACACGCTCCGAACGCTGACGCTGCAGGCCACTGCAATTTCCTCAACAGTCAGAGGGCGGTTCCAGTTTGCGTGAATGTACTCTTCAAGCACCCGCACATTGGCTACCGAGGCGCTTCTTGGCTCATCGGTAAAGCGTTCAGCAAAGCCGGCGACGTTCTCGAAGAGGAAGGCGGAGCTGAGGGCTTGGCCCATTTCAACGATTGGCCTGTCGATAGGCGTGTCCGCCGCCAGGATCCGGGCCAGGGTTCGAGCGATCTCCTGCGAGCGGAGGCGGGGAGCGGTCGGAAGCGCCTCAAGCGTCCGCACATTCAGTGGGCCAGGGAGTGAATGGCCGATGATGGCCTCCGCCTTAAGGCGCAGCGCGCCTTCGTCAAACTGGGTCACGAGTTGCTTATAGCTGGCGCCATAAGAGGCCAGAAATGACGCGCCGGGCGGAATGATCGTGGTGTTGTCGAGATCGATATCGACCTGCTGTCCCGCCGATGAAAACCGTCCTTGTCCAGACAGGCACAACATCTGTCTGATGCCGGCCATGTCATGGAATTGGATCTCCACGGGCGTGTCGTAGCGGCAATAGTGCAGGTGAACGCCGCCGATTTCCACGCGACGCGCCAGGGCAAAGAAGGGAGCGTCTGTGTGACCGACACTGACGAGGCTTGCCCCGTAATTGAGCCGCAGGCTCTCTGCCAGGCTGTCCTGATCCGTCGCCAACAGAATAGTGCGAGACGACAAGAGCGCATCGTCGCCAGGGGTTGGCCGGTCGCCCGGGCCTCCCTCAAAGGTTGCATCAAGTGTTTTTGCCGTCGAAGTGGAGTAGTATTCCATTTGCGCAGAACAATATTCCAGGAGTGCAAACCAAATATTGTGGCTTCACCTTTGGGATGATTCCTGCACCTTTAGGATTAATTTCACATTTACCAGAGTC
Organism: Caulobacter sp. ErkDOM-E; assembly: GCF_048541895.1. Classification (GTDB taxonomy): domain Bacteria; phylum Pseudomonadota; class Alphaproteobacteria; order Caulobacterales; family Caulobacteraceae; genus Caulobacter. Next base: position 910,671 of record NZ_CP183331.1, read on the forward strand.
ATATATTTTGCTGGTTGAGGAATTTAAATTTGAAGTGAAATCGGCAGATCTGAATTTTGTAGATCGCTGAAAATATTTGTCCCCGATTTTAGAGCGCTACATGTTCGGCCTTCGGTCCAGTTCCGACTCGAGCGCCTCGCAGACGTTGGCCGCTATCGCACGTGCGCTGGCCATTTTCGAGTTCGACGCCAGCGGAAAAATCCTGACTGCCAACGAGAACTTCTGCACGGCGCTGGGGTACGCCCTTTCCGAGATCAAGGGGCGGCGCCACAGTCTGTTCGTGGAGCGGGCTTTCGCGCGCAGTCCCGAATATGCTGACTTCTGGGCGAAGCTCGGGCGGGGAGAATTCGATGCGCGGGAGTACTTGCGCATTGGCCAATCTCAGGTCCAGCGCGCATGAACTCGGGGAACTGATGGCACGCTTCCAGACTGGAGGGGACACGACGCGCAGCCGGCCGCAGCCCGCTGGATTGGGTCAGGATCGCCCCGGGCGAAATCCCGTCGCGAGACAGCAGGTGAAGATCGCAGCGGCCATGGGAACAGGTCGAGCGACCCTACAGGCGGGCGGCTGGGACGAAGTCTAGCAAGCAACCGTCCAGCGGGTTGGTGATGAAGGAGCCAGCGTGAACATCATAAGCTTTCAAGGTGCGCGACTGTCGAGAGGTGATGCGCCCGAGCCCGCGGTATACCTCGTCTCGGCGCTGCGCCAGCTTGGCGAGCCCGCGACCTTGGACGAGCTTGCGGCAATCGTAGGCCGAGTCCGCGGTCGGCGCACCGATTGGACCCTTGCTGTTCTCGGCGCGGTCCTCGAGAAGCTGAGCCGTACCGGCTTTGATGAATCGCCTGAAACCCCGGTGTTTCGATTGGTCTCGCTCCCCAGCGGAGAGGCCTGGGCGTTTACGCAGAAGTTCCGCAACGTTCTGAGCAGCCTCGACATGCCAGCCGCGCTGCGCCCCAGTCCGCTACCCGCGTCGCCACCGGTGGAGAACCCATCGCAGGAATTGCCTCACCGACCATCGGTGTAAGTCAGCCCCCCGTCTCAGAAGTTCCAAACCTCTCCGATCGGGCGTCAAGCCCAAGGAAAGCGCCCCGCGCACGCTCCATGCGCAGCGCCGGCTGCATACTTCCTGCGCAGCATGCTGGACGCGGCGCCCCAAATGACCAACAGGGCCTCGCCGATCCCCCGCGACCTCACATCACCCGCGCCAAGCTGCCCGAGTCCTCGTTAGCTCGTTCCCGACAGCCGCCGGACGGGCGGCGCGAGGGGATTTCGTCGGATGGAACTGGGCGCGCGAACACCCACAAGGCGACAGCTGCTGTCCGCCATCGCCGCCGTCGGAGGCACGGCGGCGCTGTATCAGGCCATGACCACCCTGGGCCATGCGGCCGAGACCCAATTCGCCGGACCGCCCAACCTGGCCGGCGCGCGCAAGGGCGCCTCGGTGATCGTGCTGGGGGCGGGCCTGGCCGGGTTGCTGGCGGCCCACGAGCTGACCAAGGCCGGCTACAAGGTGCAGATCCTGGAATATCAGGACCGGGCCGGCGGCCGGAACTGGTCGCTGCGCGGCGGCGACACCTATACCGAGCTGGGCGGGGCCACCCAGAAGGTCGGCTATGCGCCGGGCAACTATTTCAACCCCGGACCCTGGCGCATCCCGCACCATCACAAGACCCTGCTGCATTACTGCAAGCAGTTCGGCGTGGCGCTGGAGCCCTTCATCCAGTTCAACCACAACACCTGGATCCACTCGTCGCAGTCGTTCGGCGGCAAGCCGGTGCGCTTCAAGGCCGCGGCGGCCGACTTCGAGGGCAATGTCGCCGAGCTACTGGCCAAGTCGGTCAACCAGAACGCCCTGGATCAGCAGGTCACGCCCGAGGACCGCGAGCGCCTGCTGGAGGCCCTGAAGGGCTGGGGCATGCTGGACAAGGACTACAAGTACGCTTCCAACCTGCGCTCGGCCTCGCACCGGGGCTATGACCGCCCGCCCGGCGGCGGGATCAACGGCGCGCCGATCCCGTCGGCCCTGTATGATTTCCACGACGTGCTGGACCCGCAGGTCTGGACCTCGATGGCCTTCTTCATGGGTCACGAGATGCAGACCACCATGTTCCAGCCGGTGGGCGGCATGGACATGATCGGCAAGGCTTTCGCCAAACAGGTCGAGGGCCAGATCACCTACAATGCCAAGGTCAGCAAGATCGCGCAGGACGACAAGGGCGTGGCGGTCACCTATGCCGACACCAAGACGGGCAAGGTGGTCACCGCCGAGGCTGACTGGTGCGTCTGCACCATCCCGCTGTCGGTGCTGGGCCAGATCGATACCCAGGTCACCGACGAGATGATGGCCGCCATCAAGGCCGTGCCCTATTCGGGCCAGGTCAAGATCGGCCTGGAGATGAAGCGCCGGTTCTGGGAGGAGGAGGACTCCATCTATGGCGGCCACAGCTTCACCGACCAGGAGATCGCCCTGATCTCCTATCCCAACAGCAATTTCTTCGGCGATGGCCCGGCCGTGCTGCTGGGGGCCTTCGCCCGCGAGATGGGGGCCTATCGCCTGGCCGGCATGACGCCCGAGCAGCGGATCGAGGTGGCCCTGCAACAGGGCTCGGTGCTGCACCCGGCCAGCTATCGCAAGGAGTTCGCCAGCGGGGCCTCTGTGGCCTGGAGCCGGGTGCCCTGGGCCCTGGGCTGCTGCGCCCGCTGGACCGAGGAAACCCGCAAGGAACACTACCAGACCCTGGTGGGCATGGACCGCCGCATCGTCCTGGCCGGCGAGCACGCCTCCTATGTCGGCTGCTGGATGGAGGGCGCGCTGCTCTCATCCATCGACGCCATTACCCGCCTGCACAAGCGCGCCCTGGAGGCCTGAGCATGACCGTTCGTCTTTCCTTTGCGATCATCGGCGGCCTGCTGGCCATCGCCGCGCCCGCTGTCGCTCAGACCCCCGCGGGTGGCGATACCGGCGGCGGCGTGGTTCGCGTCGCCAAACCGGTTACGGGCCAGCAGGTCTATGAGGCCGTCTGCCAGGCCTGCCACATGGCCGACGCCAAGGGCGGCGTGGGCGCGGGGACCATCCCGGCCCTGGCGTCTAATCCCCGTCTGGCCGGGGCGGCCTATCCGATCTCGGCCGTCGTCCTGGGCAAGGGCGGAATGCCCAGCCTGGCGGGACCGCTGGACGATGCGCAGATCGCGCAGGTGGTGACCTATATCCGCACCAGTTTCGGCAACGCCTACCCCAAGCCGGTGACGGCGGCGGATGTCGCCAGGATCCCCCACCCGGCGCGGGGCGGGGGGCACTAGGGAAGGTTCAATCCCACCTCTCCCCGTACCTTCACTCCGCTCTCCCCGGCGAAGGCCGGGGCCCAGATTCAGCCTGAGCGTTTGGGGATGACTCGCCGTCTGGCAGGGCCAAATTGACGGCCTTTTCGGGTTCGATCTGGGCCCCGGCCTTCGCCGGGGAGAGCGGAGAAAAATAGGCTGAGAACCTTACCCAGCTGCCGTCGCTCATCCCGCCTTGGCCGTGCGTCGCAGCGACTGGGGCGGCTGGCCGAACGCTCGGATGAAGGCGCGGCGCATCCGTTCCGGATCGCCAAAGCCGGTCTCGAGGGCCACGTCCTCGACCTGTAGCGGCTGGCTGTCCAGCAGGGCGCGGGCGGCCTCGACGCGCAGGCGTTCCACGGCCTTGGCCGGGGTGACCCCGGTCTCGGCGGCGAACAGGCGCGCGAAGTTGCGCGGGCTCATCGCGGCGCGGTCGGCCAGCTGCTCGACGCTCAAGGCTTCGGCCAGGTTCTCGCGGGCCCAGGCCATGACGGAGTCAAAGCGCCCGGCCTTCAGGTCGATCAGGGCCGAGAACTGAGACTGGCCGCCGGGGCGGCGGTGATAGACCACCAGCTGCTGGGCTACCCGCCGGGCCACGGGCTCGCCCTCGTCGGCGCCGATCAGGGCCAGGGACAGGTCGATACCGGCGGTGATGCCGGCCGAGCTCCAGATCATGCCGTCCTGGACGAAGATCCTGTCGGGCTCGAGCTTGATGGCCGGATAGCGCTTCTGGATGTCTTTCGTCCGGCTCCAGTGGGTGGTGGCGCGCTTGCCGTCCAGCAGGCCGGCCTGCGCCAGGATGTAGGTTCCCGAACAGACGCTGGCGACCCGGCGGGCCTTCTTTGCGGTGTCACGCACATAGGCCAGGGTGGCCTCACAGATCGCGGGCCCATGCACCCCGTCGCCGCCCGAAACGATCAGGGTGTCCAGAGGCGGCGCGTCAGCCAGGGCGGTGGTGGCGACGGCCATGCCCGACGAGCTGGCCACCATGCCGCCGTCGCGCGACAGGAACACTAGGCGGTAGGCCCCCGGCGAGAACCGCGCGGCGATCTCGAACGTGGCGATCGGTCCCGTGGCGTCCAGCAGCTGGAAGTCCGGAAAGACCAGAAAGCCGATCGTGCGGGGCATGGCGGAATCCGAGGGAATTATGTCATTTCCGCCAGACGCTAGGCGCGGGATGATGCGGCGTCAATCACGGAGGCGTCGATGACCCAGACCCAGCCCCTCAACATCGTCTTCGCCCTGTTTCCGGGCGTTACCCACCTGGACTTCACCGGGCCTCACCAGATCCTGTGCCGTCTTCCCGGCGCGAAACTCATGGTCGCCAGTCTTGAAGGCGGCGAGATCGAGGCTGATGGTCTGATCTTTGCGCACCTGCCGCGCCTGGCCGATGTCGAGGCGTGCGACGTGCTGGTGGTGCCCGGCGGCTTCGGGACCACGGAGGCGATGGCCAATCCCGCCTTCCTCGACGAGATCCGCCGCCTAGCCTGGGGCGCGCGCTATGTGACCTCGGTCTGCACGGGCTCGCTGGTGCTGGGCGCGGCGGGCCTGCTGAAGGGCAAGCGCGCGGCCTGCCACTGGGCGTGGCGCGATCAGCTGTCGCTGTTCGGCGCGATCCCTGATCCGGCCCGCGTGGTGCGCGACGGCAATGTGTTCACCGGCGGCGGCGTCACCGCCGGCATCGACTTCGCCCTGACCATCGCCGCCGAGATCGCCGGCGAGGACGTGGCCCAAGCCATCCAGCTGGGCGTCGAGTACGCCCCCGCGCCGCCGTTCAATTCGGGACGGCCGGAAACCGCGCCGGCCAAGGTGCTGGAGCGCGTGCAGCGGATGTACGGCTCCGGCATGGCCGAGCGTTTGGCGGCGGCCGAGAAGGCCGGCGCGCTGGTCTAGGGATTCGCACCGTCGCGAAAATGCCTGTCATCCCGGACAAGCCCGGCGAAAGCCGGGCGCAGATCCGGGACCGCCGGAAGCGCTTGCGTTCACGCGTCGGTCCCGGATCTTCGCGCTGAGCGCTCGTCCGGGATGACAATCGTTTTTGGTCATAGGCGACAGCCCTGCCCATCCGCCGACGGGAAGGGGGATTCGACTTTCCCCCATCCTCCTCTACCTTCCCCCCCCAAAGCCGGCGATCGACCGGCGCGGGGGAGGGGATGTCATGCGCAAGCCATGGCTGTTGTTCGTGCTGGGCTTGGTCCTGGTTTTGGGCGGAAGCGCGCTGGCCTGGAAGGTCCAGACGGCGGGCGGGATCAAGGTCACCGAGGTGACCTTCGCCGGAACGGGCGGCACGCCGATGAGTGGCCTGCTCTACACGCCCCCCAACGCCACCTCAGCGACGCCGGCCCCCGGCGTGCTGGCCGTGCACGGCTATATCAATTCCCGCGAGACCCAGAGCGGCTTTGCCATCGAGTTCGCCCGGCGCGGCTATGTGGTGCTGGCCCTCGACCAGACCGGCCATGGCTATAGCGGCGGGGCGGCGTTCTCGAACGGCTTTGGTGGTCCCGATGGCCTGAAATACCTGCGCAGCCTGCCGACCGTCGATCCCGCCAATATCGGCCTGGAAGGCCACAGCATGGGCGGCTGGACGGTGCTGGCCGCCGCCGCGACGATGCCGGACGCCTACAGGGCGGTGGTGCTGGAGGGCTCATCCACCGGCAAGCCGTTCGCCGCCGACGGCTCGCCAGCCTGGCCGCGCAACCTGGCCCTGGTGTTCAGCCAGTATGACGAGTTCTCAAAGCTGATGTGGGGCGTCGACCGGGCGAAAGACGTCACCCGCAGCGCCAAGCTGCAGGCCGTGTTCGGGACGACGGCGCCGGTTGAGCCGGGCAAGGTCTATGGCTCGGTCGAGGGCGGAACCGCCCGGGTGCTCCACACCCCCGCCACCACCCATCCCGGCGACCACATCTCGCCCGCCGCCATCGGCCACGCGCTGGACTGGTTCGCCCTGACCCTGAAGGGCGGAACGCCGCGTCCGGCCAGCGACCAGATCTGGATGTGGAAGGAAGCCGGCACGGGCGTCGCCCTGATCGGCGCCGTCGTGTTGCTGCTGGGGACGTTCCAGCTGCTGCTGACCCTGCCGCTGTTTGCATCTCTGCGTCAGCCGATCCAGCCCACCGTCGCCCGCCGTGACGGCGGCTGGTGGCGCGGCGTCGCCCTAACCGCCCTGCTGCCGGCCCTGACCTATTTCCCGTTCTTCATCCTGGGCATGGTCGCCCTGCCGCCCAACGCCATCCTCAAGCAGGGGATCACCAATCAGGTCCTGACCTGGGCCGTGCTGACCGCCCTGATCACCCTGGGTCTGGCCGCCCTGGGCAAGCGCGACAAGCCGGCGTTCAGCCGTTCCCTGCGACTGTCTGTGCTGATCGGCATCCTCAGCGTGGGCGTGGTCTATGGCGCGCTGGAGCTGGTCCATCGCCTGTTCCTGGTCGATTTCCGCTTCTGGGTCGTGGCTCTCAAGCGTCTCAGCCTAGGTCAGGCCGATCAGGTGCTGGTCTATGTGCTGCCCCTGACCCTGGCCTTTGGCGTCACCCTGCGCACCCTGCTGGCCCGCATTCCGGTGGCAGGCGAGAGCAACCTGGCCCGCTATGCCAGCGCCGTCCTGGCCCTGAGCGGCGGCTTTGCCCTGCTGCTGGTCCTGGACTATGGCGCGCTGTTCCTGACCGGCCACCTGCCCACGGCCTTCGACCCGCTGTCGACCGTGGTGGCCATTCAGTTCCTGCCGCTGACCGCCCTGATGGCGGTGATCGGCGTCTTCACCTGGAAGCGCACCGGCGGCTATGCGACGGCCAGCGTGATCTGCGGCCTGCTGCTGACCTGGTACATGGTGGCGGGGACGGCGACCCAGGTAGTGTAGGGCTCAGGCTTCGGCGGCGATCTGGCGGAGGGCCTTCTCGAAATACTCCGCCGGCTGGCCGCCCGAGATCAGGTAGCGGTCATTGATGATCACGGCGGGGACCGAGCTGATGCCCGCCGTGTGCCAGGCGCGTTCGGCGTCGCGGACCTCCTGGGTGTATTGGCCGGAGGCCAGCACGTCGCGGGCCGCCGCGCCGTCCAGGCCGGCCTTCTGCGCGGTCGCCACCAGCACGTCGTGGTCGGCGGGGCTGAGGCCATCGGTGAAATAGGCGTCGAACAGCGCGCGCTTCAGGGCTTTCTGGCCACCAACAATGCCGGCCCAGTGCAGCAGGCGGTGGGCGTCGAAGGTGTTGTAGATCCGGCTGGTCTCGCTGGTCTTCATCGTGAAGCCTACCGAGGCCGCCCGCTCGTGGATGGCCTTGCGGTTGACGGCCGACTGCTCCGGCGTCGCGCCATATTTCTCGCCGATATGCTCGACGATGTTCTGACCTTCGGGCGGCATGTTGGGATTGAGCTCGAAGGGCTGGAAATGGATCTCCGCCTCGACCAGATCCCCCACGCGCTCCAGCGCCGTCTCCAGCCCGCCCAGGCCGACGATGCACCAGGGGCAGGAGACGTCGGAGACGAAATCGATCTTCAGGGGCTTGGTCATGGGCGAGGTCCTGGCGGGGTGCGCTTGCAGATATAGGCGTGGACGCGGGCGGTTCCAGCCCGGCGGTGGCCTTGGCGTTGTGTAGCGATTTGGTTGATCCGCTTCGGAAGCTCCCGGCTTCGGCGGACGGGCCTAAGACCAAGCGCCGCTGAGCTCGACTCCTTGCGCTCCACATACCTCGTCACCCCGGGACTTGTTCCCGGGGCCCATTGTGCAGCCGCTGGTGCGGCGCAGAATAGAACTCTCACGAGGAAGCTGACCGATGGGCCCCGGGAACAAGTCCCGGGGTGACGGGATATCTTCAGATTTGGGCCCTCTGAGGTCGGGATCAACGGCCGTAGGCCTGAGGTTCCTTCCGACCTGACGGCGTCATCAGGGCGCTGACGATCTGCCGGGTCAGGACCTCCGGCGCGCACCAAGGGTAGCCGGATATGGTGACATGGCTGTGGGCTATGCCCAGCAGGCCGCAGAGCAGGGCTTCGCTCCGGGGCTTCAGGTCTGCCTCGCCCTGACTTCCCAGGACGTCACGCACCAGACCAAAGAACAGCTGGTGGTGGCCGACGGCGGCGGAGGACTCCAGAAAGCTGCTGACCTCGGCCTGGCTGACGCCTTCGGTCATGAACACCAGTCGATAGCGCTCCGGGTTCCCGACCCAGTAGCGGACATAGTGAGCGGCGACAGCGGTGAGGCGATCGGCGGGGCTGTCGATCGACCCTGCCAGGGCGCTCAACTCGGCGAACACCTCATCATAGATCCCTGCCCAGAGATGGCTGAGGATGTCGGCCTTGCTGGCGAAATAGGCATAGAGGGTCATCGGTGTGCAGCCGACCTCCTTGGCCAGCCGGCGCATGGACACAGATGCGTAGCCCTCTTCGCGAAACAGCAGCGCGGCGGCATTGGCCACCTTTTTCCGCATCGCCACGATGTCGCCACCGCTCCGCGCCGGTCGGCCTCTGCGCGCGCTCACGGTTCCCTTGTCCAGACTCACAGACTTGACTTCCTTCGCTGATTATTATTTATCACGCGTTATAAATAATAGGCAAGGCCGCATCAAACCGAACGTCGTCGTGGCCTGGCTGTGCCTTGCCGTCACCCTAGCAGCCGGATCCCCATGCAAAACCAACTGACCCTCAGCGAGCGCGCCTTTCGGACCGTGATCTTCCTCCTTGGCCTGGTGGCCCTGTGGACGGGCGCCAATGTCGCCCTGGGCGGCATCGCCACACTGGGGCTGCAAGGGCCGACCGACTTCGTCGCCGCCATCCACGCCGACGCCTATGCGGCCCACGACAGTCACGTCCGGTTTCTGGGTGGGCTGTGGCTGGGGGTGGGGCTGCTCTTTCTGGCCGGCGCCTGGAACCTGCGGCCGCTCAAGCCGGCCATTCAGACCGCGCTGGTTCTGACGATCATCGGCGGGCTGGCGCGGTTCAGCGCCCTCCGGTTCGACGTCCAGTTCGGGCCCGACATTCTGGGCTCCTTTCTGGCCGAGGTGATCCTGATGCCGCTTCTGCTCTGGTGGAGCACGCGGATCGCCCGTTCCTGATTGTGAGGTCTGGGCGGCTGGCTGTTCTGGCGACCTGCTGCCACAGTCGATCTTGAAATGACCCCAGTCGCGCCGTTGCAAAGCCGCGTTCGCCCACCAATCTAAGACTCGACGCGGACAACCCGGCTCCCCCCCCGGCCGGCCCCGGCGTCCCTAAAAGCGCAACGCTCGTGCTCCCCCGGCACGGGCGTTGTTTGCGTTCAGCCTACCTTGATCCCCGTCATCGAGATCGCTGCGAAGACGTCGTCGGTGAAGAAACTGACGGGCTCGCCCGCAGCCTGCGCGCCCAGCACATAGAGCAGCGGCAGATAGTGTTCAGCGCTGTTGATCGAGATCTCGGCGTCGGGACCCAGGCCCTGCCAGTCGATCAGCGGGTCGTGGTCGCCCGAGGCGATCAGGGCCTTGGCGGTATCGTTGAAGCGCTTGGCCCATTCTGGCGCTTCGGGTCGGCGGAAGTCGGCGGCGCGCAGGTTGTGGACGATGTCGCCGCTGCCCATCAGCAGCACGCCCTCGTCGCGCAGGACCGCCAGGCGACGGCCGGCCTCATAGTGCCAGCGGTTGGAGCGGCCGCGATCCAGGCTGATCTGCACCACCGGAATATCGGCGTCCGGATACATCGGTCGCAGCACCCCCCAGGCGCCGTGGTCGAGGCCGCGCGTGGGATGCTGGACCACGGGGTCGGGCGCTAGCAGCGCGCCGATGCGCGCGGCCAGGGCCGGATCGCCCGGCGCGCGGTATTGCACGTCGAACAGGGCCTGCGGAAAGCCGCCGAAATCGTGGATGGTCTCGGGCGCCGCCGAGGCGCTGACGGCGGTGGCGCGCTGCGTCTCCCAGTGGGCGCTGACCATGGCGATGGCGCGCGGGCGAGGCAGGTCGCGGCCCATCTGGCCCCAGGCGCGGCTCCAGGCGTTGTCCTCGATGGCGTTCATCGGCGAGCCGTGGCCGACGAACAGGACGGGCATGCGGGTCATGGTGACGTCTTTCGGAAACAGTATAAGTTACAGATAGGCGTCATGCCGTCTCGCCGCAAGATGACGCGACGCGATGGCTTTTCCCGCGCGGCCGGCTTTGTTAAGGCCAAGGGGTGTCCAGTTCCGCTTCGCCCCCCGACCTGTCCGCTCCGGTAGTGACCCCGGTGATGGCCCGCGCCCGTCGCGCCGTGCGGGGTGGGGCCCTCGACTTCCTGCGCTTTCTCGCCTCGCTGCTGATCGTGCTCTACCACTACGGGGCCGAGAGCCCGATGCGGATCGAGCGCTTCCACCAGGTGTTCTCGCGCGGCTTCCTGGCCACCGACTTCTTCCTGATCCTGTCGGGCTATGTGCTGGGCCGGGCCTATGGCGCCTCGACCCTGTCGGGGAAGATTACGCCGGCCCGGTTCTGGGTGCGTCGCGCCGCCCGGGTCTGGCCGGGGCACCTGATGGTGCTGGCGGCCATGGCGGTGCTGGTGCTGGTCCTCAACGCCATCGGCACCGACGCCCACAAGCCCAGCCGCTTCGCCTGGGACCAGCTGCCGGTCCAGGCCCTGCTGATCCACGCCTGGGGCGTGCCCAGCGACGGCTGGAACCTGCCCAGCTGGTCGCTGTCGGCCCTGATCGTCTGCTACGCGATCTTCCCGTTCATGTGGCGGGCGGCCGACAAGGTGCGCCACGCGATGATCCTGCCGCTGGTGGGCGCGGCCATCATCATCGCCTTCGAACTGATCGCCCGCTTCGGCTTTGACCAGGCCCTGGCCGACCTGCGGTTCCAGTTCGGGGTCGTGCGGGCCCTGCCGCTGTTCATTCTGGGCGTGTGCCTGGCCCGCGCCGTCGAGATGGACTGGCCGTCGGAAAAGGCGGCCCGGGCGCTGCTGTATGGCGGCGTCGTGGTGCTGGTGGGGTGGCAGGCCCTGGATCGCTACGCCCTGCCCAATGTGCTGTGGTTCGACCTGCCCAGCCTGGCCGCCATCGGCTGCATCATCCTGGGCGCCGGCCGTTTGCCGGTGCAGCGACCCAGCGCCTGGATCGAGGAGGGGGCCAAGCTGTCCTTCGCCCTGTTCATCACCCACATCTTCGTCGGGGTGATCTACTGGAGCGCCATCCACAAGCTGATCGACACCGTGCCGATCGGCATCGGCTGGCAGTGGCTGATGTGGCTGGCCGGCTTCCCCCTGGCCTATGGCGCGGCGTGGCTGTTCCACACCTATGTGGATCAGCCGGTGCAGGACCGGCTGGCGCCGTGGCTGAGGCGCTAGGACGTCTCGCCAATGTCATCCGGTCGCGCTAACACCCCTGACATGACCCGACACATCCCGCTCCAAGGCGTCGAGAACCTCCGCGACTATGGCGACTACGCCGCTGGTCTTGGCCGACTGAAGAAGGGCGTGCTGTATCGCGCCGCCCACCAGGCCGAAGCCACCGACGCTGACCTGGACGCCCTGGCGGCCCTGAACATCGTCACCCTGGTGGACCTGCGCCGTCCCAACGAGCGCGAGCGGTCGCCGTCGCGGCGCTGGAGCGGCTTTTCCGCCGAGGTGATCGACAACGAACTGGGCGCGACCGGCCCCGATCCCTGGCATGAGTTTCTGAAGGGTTCCGACCTCTCCGAAGGCTCGATCCAGGCCTATATGGTCGAGTACTATCAGCGGGCGCCGTTCAAGGAACGCCATCTGGACCTTTTCTCGCGCTACTTCAGGGCGCTGGCGCAGGCCCGGGGACCGGTGCTGATCCACTGCGCCGCCGGCAAGGACCGCACGGGCATACTGGCGGCCCTGACCCATCATGTGGCCGGCGTGTCGGACGATGACGTCATCGACGACTATCTGCTGACCAATGACCCCGCCCGTTTCGAGCGCCGCGGCCCCAAGTTCATGGAAATCATCCACGAGATGACCGGCCGCACACCCACCGAGGCGGCCATACGCGCCGCCATGGGCGTCGAGGCCCAGTACCTGGCCGCCGCCTTCGCCGCGATGAAGGACCAGCACGGCTCGCTGGACGGCTACCTGGAACAGGCCGTGGGTCTGGACGCCGAAATGCGCGAGGCCGTGCGGGCGCATATCCTGATCTAAAGTCGCCCGTGACAAACGCCCGTTTAACCGCCACGCTCCCGTAGAAGCGCCGCATCAGACGGCGTTCGTACCGGGGTAGGGCATGAGTGATGTGGCGGGCGTGTCGGCGGGCGGCAAACCGGGGGGTCTGTCAAAAGGCGCGCTCAGCTGGATCTTCCATCAGGGGTCGCGCGACGCCTATGTCGTCCTGATCACCATCTACATCTTCGCGCCCTATTTCTCGCGGGTGCTGGTCGGCGATCCGGTCAAGGGTCAGGCGACCGTGGCTGACATCGCCACCGCGACGGGTTTGCTGACGGCGGTTACCGCCCCCCTGCTGGGGGCCTCGATCGAGCGCTTTGGGCCCCGCAAGCCGTTCCTGATCGGCATACTGGCGATCATGCTGCCGCTGCTGGTGCTGTTGTGGTTCGCCCAGCCGAACGACGGGCCGTCCGTGGCCCTGATCGGCTTTGTCCTGATCGTGCTGGGCCTGTCCTATAACTGGGGCGACGTGCTCAACAATTCGCTGCTGTCGCGGGCCGCCGAGCCGGGGCAGGAGCCGCTGGTGTCGGGGCTGGGCTATGCCATGGCCAACGGCCTGTCGGTGAGCCTGCTGATCTTCATGATGTGGGCCTTTGTGCTGCCCGGGGCGGTGGACTGGCCCGGTGTGCCGGCCGCGCCACTGTTTGGCCTGCCGACCGATAACAACGAGCCGGCCCGGCTGTCGGGACCGATGGCGGCCGGGGTGATGCTGCTGGGGGCGATCCCGTTCCTGCTGTGGACCCGCGATGCGCCGCGCACCGGCCTGTCGATGGCGGCCAGCCTGCGCCACGGCGCGCGATTGCTGGTCGACACCCTGAGCAACCTCAAGGGCCACAAGGACGTTGCGACATTCCTGGCGACCCGGATGCTGTACTGCGACGGCATGACGGCGCTGCTGGTGTTCAGTGGTTTGTTCGCCGCCGGTCTGATGGGCTGGGGCGCGCTGGAGATGCTGGCCTATGGCATTTGCCTGTCGATCTTCGGCGTGCTGGGCGGCTTCCTGGCGCCGTGGCTGGACAGGACCCTGGGACCGCGCCGCGCGGTGCAGCTGGAAATCTTCGGCTGCCTGATCGTGCTGATCGCCGCCCTGGGCATGGGCCGCGACAGGATCCTCTATTTCTGGAGCTTTGATCCCGCCGCCCATGCGCCGCTGTGGAACGGGCCGCTGTTTCGCACCCTGCCCGAGGTTCTGTATCTGGGCCTGGGCCTGCTGATCGCGGTGTTCGTCACCGCGCAGTACGCCTCGAGCCGCACCCTGCTGGTGCGCCTGGCGCCGCCTGACCGCATCGCCGCCTTCTTTGGTTTGTTCGCCCTTTCGGGCACGGCGACGGTGTGGCTGGGCTCGCTGCTGGTGGCCCTGGCGACCCGGGTCTTCCAGAGCCAGGTAGCGGGCTTCGTGCCGATCGTCGGCCTGTTGCTGCTGGGCGCGCTGGGCCTGTTCCTCGTCAAGGGCGGCGAGCGCGAGGCTTAAATCTAGATCCTCCCCCTCCGGGGGAGGTGGCCCGGAGGGCCGGAGGGGGCAGCGCGGCCGATGCCGAGATGGCCCCCTCAGTCGCTCCGCGACAGCTCCCCCAAAGGGGGAGCATCTGCTAAATCCCCAGCCATGTACCGCGTCGCTCTCCTAACCGCCCCCTGGCGCGAGCCGGTCCGGGCCCTGCAGCCGTTTCGGGACGAGCCGCACGCCTGCGCCCTGCTGTCGGGCGGCGGCGAGCGGTGGTCGTATCTGCTGCGCGCGCCCGAGGCGGTGCTGACCCTGGACGCCGCCGATCCTCGCGACCCGTTCGAGGCCCTGAGCGCCCTGATCGGTCCGCGCCTGCCCGTCGATCCCGAAGGTCCGCCGTTCCAGGGCGGGGTGGTGGGTCTGGGAACCTACGAGCTGGGCGACAGGGTTGAGCGCCTGGGGCTTGGCCGCACCGGCTGGCCGGACCTGGCCTGCGCCCGCTACAGCGCCCTGCTGGCCTTCGACCATCAGGCGCTCCGTGTTGTCGCCGTCGGGCGGGGCGACACCGACGCGCAGGCCGGCGAGCGGGCGAGGGCGGCGCTGACCTGGCTGGACGCGGCCGTCGATGCGCGGCCGCCGGTCGAGGGGCCGCTGTGCGCGGCCCTGACCGCCACCGACGGCAAAGCCTATGAAGCCGCTGTCGCGGATGTGGTGGCCCGCATCCATGGCGGCGAAATCTTTCAGGCCAATATTGCCCGCGCCTGGACCGGACGGCTGGCGGACGGCGTTGATCCGTTCGACCTTCTGGCCCGCCTGCGCGCCCAGAGCCCGGCGCCGTTCTCGGCCTATTGGCGGCTGGAGGGCAGGGCGCTGGTCTCCAATTCGCCCGAACGGTTTCTGAAGGTGTCGGGCGCGGACGGCGGCATAGAGACCAAGCCGATCAAGGGCACCCGGCGGCGCGGCGCGACGCCGGCCGAGGATGCGGTGATGATCGCCGAGCTGTCGGCCAGCGCCAAGGATCGGGCCGAGAATCTGATGATCGTGGACCTGATGCGCAACGATCTGGCCCGGGTCAGCCCGCCCGGCAGCGTGAAGGTCCCTGCGCTGTTCGGGGTCGAGACCTTCGTCAATGTGCACCACCTGGTCTCGACGGTGACCGGGCGCCTGGCCCCGGGCCTCAGCGTCGCCGACCTGTTGCGGGCCACCTTCCCGCCGGGCTCGATCACCGGCGCGCCCAAGGTCCAGGCGATGAAGGTCATCGCCCAGCTGGAGCCGCCGCGCGGCCCCTATTGCGGCTCGCTGTTCTGGGCGGGGTTCGACGGCAGCTTCGATTCCAGCGTGCTGATCAGGACCGTGGGGCTGGAGCGCGACAGCGAGGGCTGGACGTTCCAGGCGCGGGCGGGGGCGGGGATCGTCGCCGACAGTGATCCGCAGGCCGAACGCCTGGAAACCGAAACCAAGATCGCCGCCCTCAAGCGCGCCCTGACTGAGCCCATGACGGAGATGACTCGATGATCCCGCTGGACGATCGCGGCCTGCTGCTGGGCGATGGCCTGTTCGAGACCATGCTGGCGCTGGACGGCGCGATCCCGATGATCGAGGCGCATCTGGACCGTCTGGCGGCCGGCTGCGTGGCGCTGGGTCTGCCGGACCTGGATCGCGAGATGGCGCGGGCCCTGAGCCTTGCCGCGCCGCCGCCCACGGGCCGGGCCGCCGTGCGCCTGACCGTGACGGCCGGCTCCGGGGGGCGAGGCCTGGATCGACCGGAGCAGGTCGTCCCGCGCCTGAGGGCGACCGCCGCCCTGTCTGCGCCCATCGAAACGCCCGCGACCCTGATCATCGCCCAGACCCGCCGCAATGAGGGCTCGCCGGCCTCGCGGCTCAAGACCCTGGCCTATCTCGACAATGTGCTGGCCCGCGCCCAGGCCCGTTCGGCGGGGGCCGACGAGGCGGTGATGCTGAACAATGCCGGCCATCTGGCCTGCGCGGCGGCGGCCAACCTGTTCTGGATCGAGGGCGAGCGACTGCTGACCCCGGCCCTGGCGTGCGGCGTGCTGGCCGGAATCACCCGGGCGCGTGTGCTGGCCGCGGCAAGGTCGTGGGAGATCGAGGCGCTGGAGATCGCCGCCGACGGCGCGCGACTGGCGGGCGCCGATGGGGTCTTCCTCACCAACAGCCTGATCGGTGTGCGGCCGGTCTCGCGGCTGGACGGGCGGATCTTCGCGCCGCATCCGCTGGCCGAGCGGCTCAGGGCCGTCTTCTTCTCACCCGCATAGCGGGGCAGGAAAAGCGTCAGTTGACCCGCAGCACGGTCTCGCTCTTGCGAGGCCGCAGATAGAAGGTGCGGTAGAAGTTCAGGGTTGAGGGCAGGATGAACTTGATCGGCGAGGTGTAGCCATAGCTGGCCTTGGCCATGATCACGCTCTGGCTGGCGGGCAGCACGCCGACCGGGATTACGGTAGAGCCCAGCACCGCGCCCTGGGCCGGGCAGTTGGCGTGGCTGTTGTGGTTCTCCGACCAGGCGACCGTGTCCTTGCCCGTCGCGTCAGAGGTGATGCTGACCAGACACATGCGCAGGCTCGTCGTCGGGAACGGCGCCATGATCGTGTTGCCGATCGTGAAGATGTCATTCTTGCGAGCGTCGTTCAGCTGGGCGCTCTGGGCCACAAGGTCGCCGATCGACGAGGCGATGTTGCTGAGGCGTCGCTGGGCCATCATGGACTGGGTCAGCTCGGCCATGCCGCAATAGAAGATCACCAGCACCGGCGCTATCAGGGCGAACTCGACGGCCGAGACGCCGCGGCGGTCGCGCCAGAAGTCCTTCAGACGCCTTTGGGGCCGGGGGGTCAGTTGATCGGGCATATGACCGTCGCGGCCGGAGTGTCGGAATAGGGCTCGTTCGAAAAGGCCGTCGCGGCCGTCAGCATGCGCTTGCCGTTTGAGGTCTGCAGACCGGTCTGCAGCAGGGGCGTGACCAGGGGCCAGTTGTAATAGGCGCGGATCAGGACGATCGAGCCCGGGCCGCCCGGATCCCAGCAGGGCGTGTTTGGCTTGGCGGTGTTCAGCACCACGCCCGAGGCCGAGAAGCCGCTGAAGGTGCGCACGTCCAGGCTCAGGGCGGTGCTGCAGGCCGAGCCCAGCCAACTCATCTCGGTGCAGACGGCGGTCTTGAAGGCGGCGGCGGTTCGGCCGGCCGTCTGGACCTCGCCGGTGCGGATGGAGCGGCCGACGTCGATCACGGCGTTTTCCAGGGTGATCGAGACCAGGAACACCAGTCCCAATTCGATGGTCGCGAAGATCAGCAGCAGAAAGGGAATGGAGACGAAGGCGAACTCGACCGTCACCGCGCCGCGGCGCGCGCGCGCGAACAGCCTCGCCCTGGCGCGGGCCCTGGCCAGCAGACCGGCGCAACCTTGGAGGCGTTTGAGGCGGGCGACAGGCGCCATACGCTTGGGGTCCGTTTCGAAGCCGCCCGAGGCGACGGTCAGGGCAGTCTAGGCTTCCCGCCCCTAATCAGTCGTTTAGACGCGCCCTCACGTGCGCGCGGGACTCTTCTTAGGGGACGCTGACTGCGGAGGTGGGCGCAACACGGGTGCATTGCACGCCGCAGGCATAGGTCCCGACATTGGCGGCGCCGCGATAGACGGTGACGCCGGCGCTGCTGTCGGAGACAATCACCTGGCGGTCGGCCAGAGAGCGGCCGGCGGCGTCGAAGGCCATCACGGTGGTGACGCCGGCCCGTTTGCCGAGGATCACCAGGGTGCGTTCGTTGATGACGCTGACATCGGCGACCAGCGGATCGCCGACAACCACGTCGCGCACAGCGCCAGACAGACCGATGCGGGCGATCTCACCGGCGGGAACCGAGAGACTTTCAGCACGCGCCGAGGCGCCCGCGAGGGCGAAGACAGCGGCGAGAGCGAGCGAAAGGCGGCGCATGACGGTTCCAGTTCGATATCCGAGCCCGGTGAGACTGACTTTGAATGGTCAACAAAAGACTAAATCCACCCCCTCCGCGACAACGTGACCGTTTGCGAAACCGTTGATTCAAAAGGCTTTGCGTCTGGATTTGATCGGTGTGGTTAAGAGTAAGTAATAGTAAATGCAAATAAACCAAAAGAAAAACAGCGGAAACTATTCCCACGTTTACTGGCCATTAAGTGAGGTTGGCGAAATTGATCGTGTTTTCGGGGGTGAGCAAGTCAACACGGCTTGAAGACCTCAAAATCAACCAACGATGATTTAGGAGATCAAGTCATGTCGAAGTTCTTCACCCGCTTCCTGAACGACGAATCCGGCGCCACGGCCATCGAGTATGGTCTGATCGTTGCTCTGATCGCCGTTGTGATCGTGACCGCCGTCACGACCCTGGGCACCAACCTGAAGACCACGTTCACGAACGTCGGCACCAAGGTCAGCACGGCCAACTCGGCTAGCTAAGACCTGGCTTCAGGCCTCGAAAAAAGAAGGGTCGGAACCTGGGTTCCGGCCCTTTTTCTTTGTCTATTTTCCGAATGAGAAAGTACATTTCTCGGAAAAATGCCGTTCTTTGAATACAATTGGTTTACCCAATTGGTGCATTCTCTACATCACAAGTTTCAACACTGGAGATTTAAACATGACCAGCTTCATCAAGACTTTCCTGAACGACGAATCCGGCGCCACGGCCATTGAATATGGTCTGATCGTCGCCCTGATCGCCGTTGTGATCGTGACCGCCGTCACGACCCTGGGCACCAATCTGAAGACCACGTTCACGAACGTCGGCACCAAGGTCAGCACGGCCAACTCGGCCAGCTAAAGGCGCGCTGGCCCAAACGGGCCGACGTACTGCCTCGGAAACGGGAAGGCCGCGACGGTTTCGTCGCGGCCTTTTCCGCATTTGGGGGAAACCATTGCTTCACCTGATCGTCCCAGAATGGGCCATCAAACAAGGCGCCTTGCGATGCACGCTATCCAGATCCCGCTGCTGCTGATCTTTCCGGCCCTGGTCATCGTGGCCGCGCTCAAGGACGTCACCAGCTATACTATTCCCAACTGGATCTCGCTGGCCCTGCTCGTGGCCTTCGTCCCTGCCGCAGTCGTCAGCGGCGCGTCCCTGCCGGCCATCGGACTTTGCCTGGCGACAGGGTTCGGCGCGCTGCTGCTGGGAATGGGCATGTTCGCGGCCGGCTGGATCGGCGGCGGCGACGCCAAGCTGTTCGCGGCCAGCGCCCTGTGGATCGGCTGGCCGGCGGCCTTCCCCTTCATGCTGTCGACAGGTCTGGCGGGCGGCGCCCTGACCATGGCCATCCTGGCCCTGCGCTCTGGCTGGCTGGAGCCTGTGCTGGCCGGCAGTCCGTCGTGGCTGCGCAAGCTGGGCGCGCAGGGTGGCGACATTCCCTATGGCGTGGCCATCGCGGTCGGCGCCCTGGCGACTTTCCCGCAAGGCGCCCTGGCCAGCGCCATTCTCGGCTGAGCCACCGGGCGCCCGGGACCCGTTCCGCGTCAGCCTGTCACAGCGGGCATATCGACTCGGAGAGCCAAAACTTTAGCCGGTGTTAACCATGCGCGGGCGACCATGGGGTTGGCCAGAAAGGCTGTCTGACGAATCGTGCGCGCAGTCCTGAAGGGCGGCAGCTCGCGAAACCTCGCTTCTCGTCGCGAAAGCCTGTGACCGCGCAATGAATCCTGTTCGCCTCCTGATCGTCCTGGTCGCCGCCATCTCGGCCATCGGCCTGGCCGTGGTGATGCAGCGCGCGCTGGGTGGAAAGCCCGCCGCCGCGCCCTCGGCCATTGCCGCGCCGGTCGCGGGCAAGCCCATGACCCAGGTCCTGGTCGCCAAGCGCGACCTGGCCATCGGCGCGCGACTGACCGGCGAAGACGTCACCTGGCAGGCTTGGCCGACCGAGGCCGTCAATGCCGCCTTCATCACCAACGGCGCCGCCCTGCCCAACCCCGAGGGTGCGGACAAGGCCAGGGCCGCCGTCACCAATGCCGCCAATGACATGATCGGCGGCGTCGACCCGGCCAAGGCCGTCGAGGGCGCGATCGTG